>NZ_JBFAJR010000076.1:0-13593 GCF_040655295.1 Streptomyces sp. NPDC050448
TCGAGCGCGGAGGGCTCGGCCCCGGCGCGCCCGCCGCGGCCGGCCCCGGCCGCGGCGGCGCGTCGTACGGGCGTACGGACGAGCCCGCGCAGCAGCGGGGCCACGTCCGTCCCGGCGGCGGGCGGGGTGAGCCGCATCGGGACGAGCAGCGCCCGTTCCACCCCGCCGTCGGCGGCGGCGAGGGTGTCGGCGAGGTCGAGGAGGGCGAGGCCGTCGGCGGCGGAGAGTCCTTCCACGCCGCCGCGCTTCATCCGGTCGAGGTCGGCCCGGCCCAGGGTGCCCGCCATCCCGCCGGTGTCCCCCCAAAGGCCCCAGGCCAGCGAGACGGCCGGGAGGCCCTGGGCACGGCGGTGCTGGGCGAGGGCGTCGAGGAAGGAGTTCGCGGCGGCGTAGTTGCCCTGGCCGGGGGCGCCGAACACGCCCGCGGCCGAGGAGAACAGGACGAACGCCGACAGGTCCAGGCCGCGGGTCAGTTCGTGGAGGTGGAGCGCGGCGTCGGCCTTGGGCCGCAGGACCGCGTCGAGGCGTTCGAGCGTGAGGGAGTCGATCACGGCGTCGTCGAGGACTCCGGCGGTGTGCACGACGCCGCGCAGCGGGTGGGCCGCGGGGATCTCGGCCAGGGCGGCGGCGAGCGCCTCCCGATCGGCGGCGTCGCAGGCCGCCCAGGTCACCTCGGCGCCCAGCCCGGCCAGTTCGCGGGTCAGGTCCGCGGCCCCGGGGGCGGTGTCGCCGCGGCGGCTCAGCAGCAGCAGGTGGCGTACGCCGCGCTCGGCGACGAGGTGGCGGGCGACGAGCCGGCCGAGGGTGCCCGCGGCCCCGGTGACGAGGACGGTCCCGTCGGCGTCGTACGACGGGACGGCCCCCCCGGCCACCGTGGAACCGGGGGCGGTCCGGGCCAGGCGGGGGGCGTGTGCGGTGCCGGCGCGCAGGGCGAGCTGCGGCTCCTGCGCGGCGAGGACGGCGTCCAGGACGGGGGCCGCGGTGTCGTCGCCGTCGGTGTCGACGAGGACGAAACGACCTGGGTGCTCGGCCTGCGCGGAGCGCACCAGCCCCCAGACGGCCGCGTGGACGGGGTCCGGAACCCGGTCGCCGGTGCGGACGGCGACCGAGCCCCGGGTCAGGAGGACGAGCCGGCTGTCGGTGAGCCGCTCGTCGGAGAGCCAGCGCCGCAGCAGGCGGAGCGTGGCGTGGGAGGCCGCGTGGACGGCCTCGGGGGTGAGCTGCGGCGCGGCGGGCAGCCGTACCAGGACGGTGCCGGGTGCGGGAGCGCCGGAGTCGAGAGCCGTGTCGAGGGCGGTGTCGGCGGACGGCGCGTCGAGGACCAGGACGTCCCTGTCGGCGGAGTCCGCGGCGCCGGCCGGGGCCGCGAGGGCCAGCGGGGGCCAGGCCACCTCGAACAGGGAGTCGTGGGGCCCGCCCCGGCCGGTGTCCGGTTGCTCGGCCGAGACCGGGCGCAGGGTGAGCGCGGCGATGTCGGCGACGGGCTGTCCGGTGCCGTCGGCCAGGGCGAGGGAGACGGTGTCCGGGCCGGCCGGGGTGAGCCGGACGCGGAGGGCGGCGGCGCCCACGGCGTGCAGGGCCACCCCGGTCCAGGAGAACGGAAGCCGGCCGCGGCCGGTGTCCTCGACGAGTCCGGCGGCGCCGATGGTGTGCAGGGCGGCGTCGAGGAGTGCCGGGTGGAGCCCGAAGAGGGCGGCGTCGGCGTCCTGTTCACCGGTTCCGGTACCCGTCTCGACCTCGACGTACGTCGCACCGTCGGCCGTCCAGGCGGCGTGGACGCCCTGGAAGGCGGGGCCGTACTGGAGGCCGGCCTCTGCGAGTCCGGCGTACAGGTCGTCGACGTTCAGCGGCACGGCGCCGGCCGGGGGCCAGGTCTCGGCGGTGAAGGTGGGCTGCGGGGCGCCGACGGCGAGGACGCCGTCGGCGTGCCGGATCCAGGGCCGCTCGGCCGCGGCGGGGTCGGCCGCGTCGGTGGCGGGCTCGGGACGGGAGTGCACGCCGAGGGGGCGGCGGCCGGTGGCGTCGGGGGCGCCGACCCACAGCTGGATCTGGACGCCGCCGTGCTGGGGCAGGACGAGCGGGGCGTGGAGGGTGAGCTCCTCCAGCAGGTCGCAGCCGACCTGGTCGCCCGCCCGGACGGCCAGTTCGACGAACGCGCTGCCGGGCAGGACGGCCGACCCCATGACGGTGTGGTCCGCGAGCCAGGGGTGGGTGTCGAGGGCGAGACGGCCGGTGTACAGGAAGCCGTCGAGGTCGGCGAGGGCGACGGCCGCGCCGAGCAGGGGGTGGTCGGCGGTGCCCAGGCCCGCGGCGGAGACGTCGCCGTGGGGGCGGCCGGCGTCGAGCCAGAACGCCTCGCGCTGGAAGGCGTAGGTGGGCAGGTCGACGCGGCGGGCGCCGCTGTGGGCGTAGTAGGCGGCCCAGTCGACGGGCGTGCCGCGGACGTGCAGCCGGGCGAGGGCTCCGGTCAGGGTCTCGGTCTCGGACCGTCCGGCGCGCAGCAGCGGCACGAAGGCGGCGGTGTCGTCGGCATCGGCGTCGGTGGCCAGGCAGTCCTGGGCGAGGGCCGACAGGACGGCGTCCGGGCCGAGTTCGAGGAAGTGGACGACGTTGTGGGCGGCGAGGGCGCGGACGCCGTCGGCGAAGCGGACGGCCTCGCGGACGTGGCGGACCCAGAACTCCGCCGAACCCATCTCGTCGGTGACGCGTGCACCGGTCAGGTTCGACACCACCGGGATGCGGGGAGCCGCGTACGTGATCCCCTGGGCCACCGCACGGAAGGCGTCGAGCATGCCGTCCATGTGGGGCGAGTGGAAGGCGTGACTGACCGTCAGCCGCTTGCTCTTGCGGTCGGCGAACGAAGCCACCACGGCCAGCGCGGCGTCCTCGTCCCCGGAAATGACCACCGACCGCGGGCCGTTGACGGCAGCGATGCCGACGCGGTCGGTCAGCAGCGGCAGGACCTCGTCCTCCGACGCCTGCACCGCGATCATCACACCGCCCGACGGCAGCGCCTGCATCAGACGACCCCGCGCGGCAACCAGCGCACACGCGTCCTCCAGCGAGAACACACCCGCCACGTGCGCGGCCGCGATCTCACCGATGGAGTGACCGGTGACGAAGTCCGGCTTGACGCCCCACGACTCGACCAGCCGGAACAGGGCCACCTCGACCGCGAACAGCGCGGGCTGCGCGTACTCCGTACGGCCCAGCAGAGCAGCATCCGACCCGAACAGCACCTCCTTCAGCGGCAGTTCGAGCTTCATCTGGTCGCACACCGCGTCCAGCGCGGCCGCGAACACCGGGAAGGCGTCGTACAGCTCACGCCCCGCCCCGAGCCGCTGGCTGCCCTGACCCGTGAACAGGAACGCCAGCTTGCCCGGCACCGGGCGGCCCCGGGTGACCCCCGGTGCGGGTTCCTCCGGGCCGGTCTGTGCGAGCAGTTCCAACCCGCGCAGCAGCCCGGCCCGGTCGGTGGCCGTGAGGACGGCGCGGTGCTCGAAGTCGGTGCGGCCGCTCGCGAGGGAGTGGGCGATGTCCGTGGCGTCCGTGGCGTCCGGGCCGCCGGGGTGGGCGGTCAGGTCGGCGTGGAGCTTCCCTGCCTGGGCCCGCAGGGCGGCCGGCGTTCTGGCCGACAGGTTCCACAGCGGCGGTACGGGCACCGGCGGCGCGGCCGGAGCCTTTTCCGGCTCCGCGGCCGCCGGGGCCTCTGCCGGGGCCTGCTCGATGATGGTGTGGGCGTTGGTGCCGCTGATCCCGAAGGAGGAGACGCCCGCACGGCGCGGGGCGCCGGTCTCGGGCCACGGCACGGTGTCGGTGAGCAGCCGCACGGCGCCCTCGGACCAGTCGACGTTCGGGGTGGGTTCGTCGACGTGCAGGGTCCTGGGCAGGACTCCGTGGCGCATCGCCATGACCATCTTGATGATGCCGGCGACGCCCGCGGCGGCCTGGGTGTGGCCGAGGTTGGACTTCACGGAGCCGAGGAGCAGCGGCCGGCCCTCCGGGCGGTCCTGCCCGTACGTGGCCAGCAGCGCCTGGGCCTCGATGGGGTCGCCCAGCGTCGTGCCGGTACCGTGGGCCTCCACGACGTCGATCTGGGCGGCCGAGAGCCGGGCTCCGGCGAGGGCCTCGCGGATGACGCGCTGCTGCGAGGGGCCGTTGGGGGCGGTCAGTCCACTGCTCGCGCCGTCCTGGTTGACGGCGGAGCCGCGGATGACGGCGAGTACGGGGTGGCCGTTGGCGCGGGCGACGGAGAGGCGTTCGAGGACGAGCATGCCCGCGCCCTCGCCCCAGCCGGTGCCGTCGGCGGCGGCCGCGAAGGACTTGCAGCGGCCGTCGCCCGCCAGGCCGCGGTGGCGGCTGAACTCGGTGAACGTGCCCGGTGTGGACATGACGGTGACGCCGCCCGCGAGGGCGAGGTCGCACTCGCCGCTGCGCAGGGCCTGCGCGGCGAGGTGGACGGCGACGAGCGAGGAGGAGCAGGCCGTGTCGATGGTGACGGCGGGGCCTTCGAGGCCGAGGGTGTAGGCGATCCGGCCGGAGGCGATGCTGCCGGAGCTGCCGTTGCCGAGGAAGCCCTCGATCTCCTCGGGGACGCTGAACAGCCGGGCGGCGTAGTCGTGGTACATGAGGCCCGCGAAGACGCCGGTGCGGCTGCCGCGCAGCGTCTCGGGGTCGATCCCGGCGCGTTCGAAGGCCTCCCAGGAGGTCTCCAGCAGGAGCCGCTGCTGCGGGTCCATGGCGAGGGCCTCGCGGGGGGAGATCCCGAAGAACGCGGGGTCGAAGTGGTGGGCGTCGTGCAGGAATCCGCCGACCTTCTCGTACGCCTCGATGCCGCTCTCGGGGTCGGGGTCGTAGAGGACCTCGGTGGGCCAGCCCCGGTCGTCGGGGTAGGGGGTGACCGCGTCCGTGGCGGCGGCGACGAGCTCCCAGAGGCGTTCGGGGGTGTCGACGCCGCCGGGGTAGCGGCAGCTCATCGCGACGACCGCGATCGGTTCCTGGTCGCGTTCCTCCACCTCGCGCAGCCGTCGGCGCGCCTCGCGGAGATCGGCCGTCGCCCGCTTGAGGTAATCGAGGTACTTCTCCTCGTTCACCATGTCTTTACGCCATCCCGGTGGTCGAAGTGGTGGTCAAAGTGGTCTGGGTGGTGGTCCGGTCCCTGCGGTCAGGACAGGCCGAGTTCGTCGTCGAGGAGGTCGAAGAGCTCGTCGGCCGTGGCGGCCTGGATGTCCCGCTCGTCGGCGGCGCTGTCCGGTGCTGCACTGTGCGTGTCATTCCACTTCGCCAGGAGATCTCGCAGCCGGGCGGTGATGCCCGCGCGGTCGACGTCGTCGGGGGCGACGGTCGAGAGGATCGATTCGAGCTTGTCGATTTCGGCGTGGACCGGCGGGCGGCCGGGGTCGCCCTGGCCGAGCCGTTCCCCGATGTACGCGGCGAGGGCCGCGGGGGACGGGTAGTCGAAGATCAGCGTGACGGGCAGCCGCAGCCCGGAAGCGGCGGTGAGCCGGTTGCGCAGGTCGACGGCGGTGAGGGAGTCGAAGCCCAGGTCGAGGAAGCCGCGCCCGGCGTCGACGTCGTCGGGGGTGCCGTGTCCGAGGACTGCGGCGACCTGGGCGCGGACCAGCTCGCGCAGGGCCTGGTCGCGTTCGGCGGCCGGGAGGCCCGCGAGGCGGCCCTTCAGGGCGTCGGCCGGTTCGGTGGCGGAGGCTGCGGCGGCCGGGCGGATGCCGGTCGAGCTGTCGGCGGCGCGGCGGGCCGGGGTGCGGACGAGTCCGCGCAGCAGCGGCGGCAGGGTGCCGTCGGCTGCCTGGGCGCGCAGGGTGGCCTGCTCGACGCGCATGGGGACGAGGACGGCGTCGTCCAGGGTGCGGGAGGTGTCGAAGAGGGCGAGGCCGTCCTCGGGGGTGAGCCCGGTGACGCCGGCGCGGGCCATGCGGGTCAGGTCGGCCTCGTCGAGGGCGCCCGCCATGCCGTCCTCGGTCGCCCACAGGCCCCAGGCGAGGGAGCCGGCGGTGAGGCCGCGGGCGGCCCGGTGCTGGGCGAGGGCGTCGAGGAAGGCGTTGGCCGCGGCGTAGTTGCCCTGGCCGGGGGCGCCGAAGGAGCCCGCGACGGAGGAGAAGAGCACGAACGCGGCGAGGGGGTGGCCCTCGGTCAGCTCGTGCAGGTTCCAGGCCGCGTCGACCTTGGGCCGCAGGACGGTGTCGAGGCGTTCGGGCGTGAGGGAGTCGATGATGCCGTCGTCGAGGACACCGGCCGTGTGGACGACCGCGGTCAGCGGCCGGTCGGCGGGTACGGCGGCCAGGACGGCGGCGAGGGCGTCCCGGTCGGCGGCGTCGCAGGCCGCCCAGGTGACGTCGGCCCCGCGGTCGGTCAGCTCGCGCGTCAGGTCGGCCGCGCCGGGTGCCGCGTCGCCGCGGCGGCTGAGCAGGAGCAGGTTGCGTACGCCGTGGACGTCGGCGAGGTGGCGGGCGAAGAGCCTGCCGAGGGTGCCGGTGGCGCCGGTGACGAGGACCGTGCCCGTGGTGTCGAGCGCCGGGACTCCGGTGTCCGGGGCGTCGGGGGTGGCGGTGCGGGCGATGCGGCGCAGGCGGAAGGCGTGCGCCTCGCCGGACCGCAGGGCGAGCTGCGGCTCGTCGCCTGCGAGGGCGGCGGCCAGCGCGCCCAGCGAGGCGTCGCTGCCGTCGGTGTCGGCGAGGACGAACCGGCCGGGGTTCTCGGACTGCGCCGAGCGGACCAGGCCCCACACCGGGGCGTGGGGCAGGTCGGTGACGTGCTCCCCGGGTACGGCGGCCACCGCGCCCGAGGTGAGGAGCACCAGCCGGGAGGCGTCGAGGCGTTCCTCGGCCAGCCATTCCTGGACCAGGGCGAGGGCTTGGTGCGCGGCGGTGCGGGCGGTGGCGGCGCGGCCGCCGGTGCCCGCGGCGGCGGTCAGCGGGACGATGACGACGTCCGGGGCGGGTGCCCCGGCGGCGAGCGCCCCGCGGAGCGCGGCGAGGCCGGTGTGGGTGTCGAGGGGGGCGCCGCCGATGCGGAATCCGGTGGTGTCCTCGCCGAGGACGGCCCACCGCTCGTCGGCGGGCACCGCCGCGGCGGCGAGCGGCAGGCGGGCCCATTCGATGCCGAAGAGGGCTTCGTGGTGGGCGGCGGTGCGGTCGCCGCCGAGCTGGGCGGCGGTGACCGGGCGCAGGACCAGGGAGTCGACCGTGGCGACGGGGGCGCCGGTGGAGTCGGCGACGTCGAGGGCGATGCCACCGGACGCGCCGGGGGTGAGCCGGACGCGCAGGCCGGCCGCTCCGGCGGCGTGCAGCCGGACGCCGGTCCAGGCGAAGGGCAGCCGGGCGCCGTCGCCAGGGTCGGCCCCGCCGGGGACGCCGAGGCCGATGGCCTGGAGGGCGGCGTCGAGGAGGGCCGGGTGGACGCCGTAGGCGTCGGCGTCGGCGGCGTGGGCGGCGTCGAGGGCGACCTCGGCGTAGAGGGCGTCTGCGGTGCGCCAGGCGGCGCGCAGGCCCTGGAAGACGGGGCCGTAGCCGAGGCCGGCGGCGGCCGCGGCCGGGTAGAAGCCGTCGGTGGGGACGGGTTCGGCACCGGCCGGAGGCCAGGTGGCCAGGTCGGCGGGGCGGGCGGGGGCGGCGGGGGCGAGGACACCGGTCACGTGCCGCGTCCACGGCTCCTGGGCCTCGGCGTCGGCGGGGCGGGAGTGCAGCGTCAGGGTCCGCCGGCCCGTCGGGTCCGCCGCCTCGACGGCGAGCTGGAGCTGGACGCCGCCCTGCTCGGTGAGGGTGAGGGGGGCCTCGATGGCGAGTTCCTCGACGGTGTCGCAGCCGACCTCGGCGCCGGCCCGCAGCGCCAGTTCGACGAAGGCGGTGCCGGGCAGCAGCACGGTGTCCATGACCGTGTGGTCGGCGAGCCAGGGGTGGGTGGACACGGCCAGGCGTCCGGTGAGGACCAGGCCGTCGGAGGCGGGCAGCGGGACGGCGGCGCCGAGGAGCGGGTGGCCGGGGGTGTCCAGACCCGCGGCGAGGACGTCCTCGACGGAGACGCCGACGTCGAGCCAGTAGCGCTTGCGCTGGAAGGCGTAGGTCGGCAGCTCGACGCGGCGGGCGCCGGTGCCCGCGTAGTACGCGGTCCAGTCGACGGTGGCTCCGTGGACGTGGGCCAGCGCCAGGGCGGTCGTGAGGGCTTCGGCCTCGGGGCGGTCCTTGCGCAGGACGGGGACGCAGAAGGCGGGCCCGGCGGGGTCCGCCGGGTCGGCCGCGTCGGCGAGGCAGTCCTGGGCGAGGGCGGACAGGGTGCCGTCGGGGCCGAGTTCGACGAAGGCCGTGACTCCGGCGGCGACCAGGGCGCGGATGCCGTCGAGGAAGCGGACGGCTTCGCGGACGTGGCGGACCCAGAAGTCGGCGGAGCCCATCTCGTCGGTGACCGGGGCGCCGGTGAGGAGGGAGACGACGGGGATGCGGGGGGCCGCGTAGACGAGGCCCTCGGCGACCTTGCGGAAGTCGGCGAGCATGCCGTCCATGAGCGGCGAGTGGAAGGCGTGACTGACGGTGAGGCGCTTGGTCTTGCGGCCCTGGGCATCGAAGACGGCGGCGACGGCCCGAGCCGCGTCCTCGTCACCGGCCACGACCACCGACGCCGGCCCGTTGACGGCGGCGATGCCGACCCGCTCGGTCAGCAGCGGCAGAACCTCGTCCTCAGACGCCTGGACGGCGATCATCGCACCACCGCCGGGCAGCTGCTGCATCAGCCGGCCGCGCGCAGCGACCAGTTCGGCGGCGTCCTGGAGGGAGAGGACCCCCGCGACGTGCGCGGCGGTGATCTCACCGATGGAGTGGCCGGCCAGGACGTCAGGGCGCAGGCCCCAGCCGTCCAGCAGCCGGAACAGGGCCGTCTCGACGGCGAAGAGGGCGGGCTGGGTGTACTCGGTCCGGTCGAGCAGGGCCGCGTCGGTCCCGAACAGCACGTCCTTGAGCGGGAGTTCGAGGTGTCGGTCGAGTTCGGCGCAGACCTCGTCGAGGGCGGCGGCGAACGCCGGGTGGGTGTCGTACAGTTCGCGGCCCATGCCGAGCCGCTGGCTGCCCTGTCCGGTGAACAGGAACGCGGTCTGGCCCTCGCGTGCGGTGCCCCGCACCAGCCCGGCCGTCTCCTCACCGCGGGCCAGGGCGTCCAGGCCGCGCAGCAGCTCCGTACGGTCCGACGCGACGAACGCGGCGCGCTGCTCCAGCGCGGAGCGGGTGGTGGCCAGGGACAGGGCGAGGTCGGCGGGGCTCGGGCCGGCGCCGGTGTGGACGTGGGTGTGCAGGCGGCGGGCCTGGGCGCGCAGGGCATCCGGGCCGCGGGCGGACAGCAGGACCGGGACGTACGGCGGTTGCGCCGCTGCCGGGTCCGGGTCCGGGTCCGTGGCAGGGGCCGGGGTGTCCGGGGCCTGCTCGATGATGGCGTGGGCGTTGGTGCCGCTGATGCCGAAGGAGGAGACGCCCGCGCGGCGCGGCCGGTCCGTGTCGGGCCAGGTGACCTGCTCGGTGAGCAGGGACACCGCACCCGCGGACCAGTCGACGTGCGGGGTCGGCTCGTCGACGTGCAGGGTCTTGGGGACGACGCCGTGGTGCATCGCCATGACCATCTTGATGACGCCGGCGACACCGGCGGCGGCCTGGGTGTGGCCGAGGTTGGACTTCACCGAGCCGAGCAGCAGCGGCCGGTCCTCGTCGTGGTCGCGGCCGTACGTGGCCAGCAGGGCCTGCGCCTCGATGGGGTCGCCGAGGGTGGTGCCGGTGCCATGGGCCTCGACGACGTCGACGTCGGCGCCGGTCAGGCGGGCGTTGGCGAGGGCCTGGCGGATGACCCGCTGCTGGGAGGGCCCGTTGGGGGCGGTGAGGCCGTTGCTCGCACCGTCCTGGTTGACGGCGGAGCCGCGGACCACGGCCAGGACGGGGTGGCCGTGGCGGCGGGCGTCGGAGAGCCGCTCCAGCAGGAGCATGCCCGCGCCCTCGCCCCAGCCGGTGCCGTCGGCGGCGGCCGCGAAGGACTTGCAGCGGCCGTCGGCGGCGAGACCGCGCTGGCGGCTGAACTCGATGAAGGTGCCCGGCGTGAACATCACGGTGACGCCACCCGCGAGGGCGAGGCTGCACTCGCCCGCCCGCAGCGCCTGCGCCGCTAGGTGCAGGGCGACCAGGGAGGAGGAGCAGGCCGTGTCGACGGTGACGGCAGGGCCCTCCAGGCCGAAGGTATAGGCGACGCGGCCGGAGACGATGCTGCTCGAGCTGCCGGTGCCGAGGTAGCCCTCCACGCCGTCGGGCACCGCGTGCAGGCGGGCACCGTAGTCGTGGTACATGACGCCCGCGTAGACGCCCGTACGGCTTCCGCGCACCGAGGACGGGGCGATCCCGGCCCGCTCGAAGGCCTCCCAGGTGGTCTCCAGCAGCAGCCGCTGCTGGGGGTCCATGGCGAGGGCCTCGCGGGGGGAGATCCCGAAGAACGCGGCGTCGAACTCGGCGGCGTCGTGCAGGAATCCGCCCTCGCGGGCGTAGGAGGTGCCCGGGTGCTCCGGGTCGGGGTGGTAGAGGGCCTCGGTGTCCCAGCCGCGGTTCCCGGGCAGCCGGGTGATGCCGTCCTGACCGGCCGTCAGCAGCGCCCAGAGGTCCTCGGGGGTGCGGACGTCACCGGGGTAGCGGCAGCTCATGGCGACGATCGCGATGGGCTCGTCGTCGTCGGCGCTGCCGGGACCGGCGGGGACGGCCGGGCCGGCGGCCGGTGCGGCGTCCGGATCGGTGTCGTCGGCCAGTTCGGTGCGCAAGTGACGGGCGAGGACGGTCGGGTCCGGGTAGTCGAAGATCAGCGTGGCGGGCAGGCGCAGGCCGGTGGCGGCGTTCAGCCGATTGCGCAGCTCCACCGCGGTGAGCGAGTCGAAGCCCAGTTCCTTGAAGGCCCGCCCCGACTCGACGGCCGCGGGACCGGCGTGGCCGAGGACGGCCGCGACCTGCGTACGGACCAGGTCCAGCAGGGCCCGGTCCCGTTCGGCCGGGGCCAGCCCGGCCAGGCGGGCCCGCAGCTCCGGCTCGGCCCCGGCGGCGACGGCACCGGCGGCGGCGGAGCGGCGGGCGACGCCGCGGACCAGCCCGCGCAGCAGCGGGGCGATGGTGCCCGCGGCGGCCTGCGGGCGCAGGGCGTCGGTGTCGACCCGCATGAGGGCGACGGCCGCGTCGTCGAGGCCGGTCGCGGTGTCGAACAGCTCCAGGCCCTCGGCGACCGTCAGCGGGGGCATTCCGGCCCGGCGCATCCGGTTGACGTCGGCGGCGTCGAGGGAGCCCGCCATGCCGTCGGCGGCGGACCACAGGCCCCAGGCGAGGGCCGCGGCGGGCAGGCCCTGGGCGCGGCGGTGCTGGGCGAGGGCGTCCAGGAAGGAGTTCGCGGCCGCGTAGTTGGCCTGGCCGGGGCCGCCGAAGAGGCCGGAGGTGGAGGAGAAGAGCACGAAGGCGGACAGGTCCAGGCCGCGGGTCAGCTCGTGCAGGTGCCAGGCGGCGTCCACCTTGGGGCGGAGCACCGCGGACAGCCGCTCGGGGGTCAGCGAGGAGACGATGCCGTCGTCGAGGACACCGGCGGTGTGGACGACCGCGGTCAGGGGCTGGTCGGCCGGAATCCCGGCGAGCAGCGCGGCCAGGGCGTCCCGGTCGGCCACGTCGCAGGCGGCCCAGGTGGCGGTGGCACCGGACTCGGCGAGTTCGGCCGCCAGTTCGGCCGCGCCGGGTGCGTCGGCGCCGCGGCGGCCGACGAGGAGCAGACGGCGGACCCCGTGGACGGTGGTCAGGTGCCGGGCGACCAGGCGGCCGAGCCCACCGGTGGCGCCGGTGATCAGCACGGTGCCCTCGGGCCCGAAGGCAGCGGCCCGGCCGGAGGCGTCGGCGCCGTCGATGGCTCCGGAGGCGGTGTCGCCGGCCTGGCCGGTCTCGACGCGGGCGAGGCGCGGGACGAGGATGGCGCCCTCGCGCAGGGCGAAGCGCTCCTCCTCCGCGGCGGCGAGCGCGCGGCGCAGCGCGGCACGGTCCTCGGCCGGACCTGCGTCGACGAGGGCGATCCGGCCCGGGTTCTCGGTCTGGGCGGACCGCAGCAGACCCCAGGCGGTGGCGCCGGCCAGGTCCGTCACGTCCTCGCCCGGTGCCGCGGCGACCGCACCGCGGGTGACGACGACCAGCCGGGCGGCGGCGAACCGGTCGTCGGCCAGCCATTCCTGAGCCAGTGCCAGCACCCGGTGTGCGACACCGTGCACGGCCTCGGGGGTGACCGGGGCGGGTGCCGGGGCGAGGTGGAAGAAGACCTCCTCCGGTACGGCGGTCCCAGAGTCGGCCGCCGCGGCCAGCGCGGCCAGGTCGGCGTAACGGTCGCCGTCCGCGCCGTGTCCCGGCTCGGTCCCGCCGAGGAGGACGTACGGGGCCGGGGCTGCCGGGTCCGGAGCGGTCAGGCCGGCGAGCTCGGTCCACTGCTGGCGGAACACCGACTCGTGGTAGGTGGCGCGGGCGGCCCGCAACTGGTCGGTGGTCACCGGGCGCAGTCCGAGCGACTCGACGGCCGCGACGGGCGCGCCGGAGGCGTCGGCGATCTCCAGCCGGACGCCCTCGGCCCCGGCGGGGGTGAGGCGGACGCGCAGCGCGCTCGCCCCGCCCGCGTACAGCGACACCCCGGACCAGGCGAAGGGCAGCCGCCCCTGGCCGTCATCGGCGCCGATGCCGCCGAGCCCGATGGCGTGCAGGGCCGCGTCGAGCAGTGCGGGGTGCAGGCCGAAGCGGCCGGCCTGGTCCTCTGTGCCCTTGGGCAGGGCGACCTCGGCGTAGACGGCTCCGCCGAGCTGCCAGGCCGTACGCAGGCCCCGGAAGGTGGGTCCGTAGGCGAAGCCGATGCTGTCGAGGGCGTCGTAGCGGCCATCGAGCGGGACCTCGGTGGCGCCGGCCGGGGGCCAGGCGGTCAGGTCGAAGTCCGCGGCGGGGCGGGCGTCCTCGGCGAGGACACCGGCGGCGTGCCGGGTCCAGGGCTCCTCGGCGGCGACGCCCTCGGCGCGGGAGTGCAGGGCGAACGCGCGGCGGCCGGTCCCGTCGTCGGCACCGACCCGGACGCGCAGCTGGACGCCGCCGCGCTCGGGCAGGACGAGCGGCGCTTCGAGGGTCAGCTCTTCGAGGTGGTCGCAGCCGAGCTGGTCACCGGCGCGGGTCGCGAGCTCCACGAAGGCCGTGCCGGGCAGCAGGACGCTGCCGAGGATGGCGTGGTCGGCCAGCCAGGGGTGGGTGGACAGGGCGAGGCGTCCGGCGAAGACCATGCCGTCGGAGTCGGGCAGGGCGACACCGGCGGTGAGGAGCGGGTGGGCGGTGTCGTCGAGGCCGATCGCCTCGACGTCCCCGAGGTAGTACGAGGAGAGGGCGGGCCAGTAGCGCTGGCGCTGGAAGGCGTAGGTCGGCAGGTCGACGCGGCGGGCGCCGGTGCCCGCGTAGAAAGCGGTCCAATCTACGCGGACGCCGTGGACGTGGGCCCGGGCGAGGGCGGTGACGAGGGTCTCCGCCTCGGGGCGGCCCTTGCGCAGGACGGGCACGAAGACGGCGCCCTCGACGG
>NZ_JBFAJR010000077.1:0-13146 GCF_040655295.1 Streptomyces sp. NPDC050448
CCTGCGCGCGCTCGACCGTACGCCCGAACGACGCGCCGCCGCGCCCGGGGCCGGCCGCGGCGGGCGCGCCGGGGCCGAGCCCTCCGCGCTCGAACGGAGCCTCGCCGGCCTCGACGAGGCCGCCCGGGAACGGCTCCTGCTCGACCTCGTCCGCAGCCACGTCGCCGATGTCCTCGGCCACGGCACCCCGGACGCCATCGAGCCCGGACAGGCCTTCAACGACCTGGGCTTCGACTCCCTCACCGCCGTCGAGCTCCGCAACCGGCTCGGCGCGGCCGTCGGCCGCCGCCTGCCCGCCACCCTGGTCTTCGACTACCCGACCTCCCTCACCCTCGCCCGCCACCTCGCCGCCGAACTCGGCGCGGAGCACGCGGCCCCCGCGCGGACGGCACACGCCGCCCCCGAGCCGGGCAGCGCCGGTGACGACCCGATCGCCATCGTCGCCATGAGCTGCCGCTACCCCGGCGGCGTGACCACCCCCGAGGAGCTCTGGCGGCTGCTGGAGAGCGGCGGCGACGCCATCACCGGCTTCCCCGCCGACCGCGGCTGGGACCTCGCCTCCCTCTACCACCCCGACCCCGACCACGCGGGCACCTCGTACACCCGCCACGGCGGCTTCCTGCACGACGCCGCCGGATTCGACCCCGCCTTCTTCGGGATCAGCCCGCGCGAGGCCGTCGGTACCGACCCGCAGCAGCGCCTGCTCCTGGAGACCACCTGGGAGGCCTTCGAACGGGCCGGCATCGCCCCGGCGTCCGTCCGGGGGAGCCGCACCGGTGTCTTCGCCGGTGTCATGTATCACGACTACGCCGCCCTGCTGGAACGCTCGGCCGACGGCGCGGACGGGTCGCTCGGCTCCGGCAGCACGGGCAGTATCGCCTCGGGACGCGTCTCGTACACCTTCGGCCTCGAAGGCCCCGCCATCACCGTCGACACCGCCTGCTCGTCCTCGTTGGTCGCCCTCCACATGGCGATCCAGGCCCTGCGCAGCCACGAGTGCGACCTGGCCCTGGCCGGCGGTGTCACCGTCATGGCCACCCCGGGCACCTTCGTCGGCTTCAGCCGCCAGCGCGGCCTCTCCGCCGACGGCCGCTGCCGGGCCTTCTCGGCCGACGCCGACGGCACGGGCTGGGGCGAGGGCGTGGGCATGCTGCTCGTGGAGCGGCTGTCCGACGCCCGCAGGAACGGCCACCCGGTCCTCGCCGTAGTCCGCGGTTCCGCGATCAACCAGGACGGTGCCAGCAACGGGCTCACCGCCCCGAACGGCCCCTCGCAGCAGCGCGTCATCCGCGCCGCCCTCGCGAGCGCGGGACTCACCACCGCCGACGTCGACGCGATCGAGGCCCACGGCACCGGCACGACGCTGGGCGACCCCATCGAGGCCCAGGCGCTGCTGGCCACGTACGGGCAGGACCGCCCGGAGGACCGGCCGCTGCTCCTCGGCTCCATCAAGTCGAACCTCGGCCACACCCAGGCCGCCGCGGGCGTGGCCGGTGTGATGAAGATGGTGCTGGCCATGCAGCACGGGGTGCTTCCCCGGACCCTGCACGCCGAGCAGCCGTCCCCGCACGTGGACTGGTCGGAAGGCTCCGTCAGCCTGCTGACCGAGCCGGTTCCGTGGCCCGAGACGGGCCGCCCCCGCCGCGCCGGTGTGTCGTCCTTCGGCATCAGCGGCACCAATGCCCACACGATCATCGAGCAGGCGCCGCCCGCCGACCCGGCTCCCGCCGAAACCGAGACCGAAGCCGCCCCGGGCGCCTTGCCCCTGCCGCTGTCGGGCCGTACGGACCAGGCCCTCGCCGACCGCGCC
Source organism: Streptomyces sp. NPDC050448 (assembly GCF_040655295.1). Lineage (NCBI taxonomy): Bacteria > Bacillati > Actinomycetota > Actinomycetes > Kitasatosporales > Streptomycetaceae > Streptomyces > Streptomyces sp. NPDC050448. The sequence goes on from NZ_JBFAJR010000077.1 coordinate 1,811, forward strand.
CGCGCCCTGAGCGCGCACCTGGCCGCGCACCCGGGCATCGGGCTGGCGGACCTCGCGTACTCCCTGGCCACGACCCGCGCCGCCTTCGACCATCGCGCGGTGGTCCTGGCCCGCGACCCCGAGTCCGCCGCCACCGCCCTCGCCGCCCTCGCGGCCGGCAGTACCGCCCCCGGGCTGACCCGCGACACGGTCACGAAGACCGGCCGCACCGCCTTCCTGTTCACGGGGCAGGGCAGTCAGCGGCTCGGGATGGGGCGTGAGCTGTACGACGCCTTCCCGGTGTTCGCGGAGGCGCTGGACGCCGTGTGCGCTGGGGTGAGCCTCGAAGTACCGCTGAAGGACGTGCTGTTCGGCGGGGATGCGGCCGTTCTGGACCGTACGGAGTACGCGCAGCCCGCGCTGTTCGCGGTCGAGGTGGCGCTGTTCCGCCTCGTCGAGTCGTGGGGTGTGCGGCCGGACTTCCTGTCCGGTCACTCCATCGGTGAGATCACCGCCGCTCATGTGGCCGGTGTGTTCTCGCTGGAGGATGCCTGCACGCTGGTCGCTGCACGTGGTCGGCTGATGCAGGCGCTGCCGTCGGGCGGTGTGATGATCGCGGTGCAGGCGTCGGAGGGCGAGGTCCTGCCGCTGCTGACCGAGCGGGTGAGTATCGCCGCCGTCAACGGACCGCGGTCGGTGGTCATTGCCGGTGACGAGGCGGCGGCGGTCGCCGTCGCCGAGTCCTTCGCCGATCGCAAGACGAAGCGGTTGACGGTCAGTCATGCCTTCCACTCCCCGTACATGGACGGGATGTTGGAGGAGTTCCGCGCGGTGGTGGAGGGGCTGGAGTTCGCCGCTCCGCGGATCCCGGTCGTTTCCAACCTGACCGGTGCCCTCGTCTCCGACGAGATGGGCTCGGCGGAGTTCTGGGTCCGGCACGTCCGTGAAGGCGTGCGGTTCCTCGACGGTGTCCGGGCGCTGGAGGCCGCGGGCGTGACGACGTACCTCGAACTCGGCCCCGGCGGCGTCCTGTCGGCCCTCGCCCAGGACTGCACCACCGACGAAGGCGCCGTCTTCTCCCCGGCGCTCCGCGCCGACCGTCCCGAGGCGGAGACCGTCACCGCCGCCTTCGCCCGGGCCTACGCCCGCGGTGCGGACGCCGACTGGCAGGCACGCTTCGCCGGGACCGGTGCCCGGCGCGTCGACCTGCCCACCTACCCCTTCCAGCGCGAGCGGTTCTGGCCCGAGACCGGCGCCCCACTGCCCGGTGACGCCACCGGCCTCGGTCTCGCGGCCGCCGGGCACCCGCTGCTGGGCGCCGCGGTGTCCCTCGCCGACGCCGACGGGTGTGTCCTCACCGGCCGCCTGTCGCTGCGTACGCACCCCTGGCTCGCCGACCACGCCGTGATGGGCTCCGTCCTGGTCCCGGGCGCGGCCCTCGTCGAGCTGGCCCTGCACGCCGGCGAGCGGGTCGGTGCCCCGGCCCTGGAGGAACTGACGCTCCAGGCACCGCTGGTGCTGTCCGACCCCGACGCGGCCGTCCAGATCCAGGTGACCGTCGGAGCCCCGGACCCCTCGGGCCGTCGTACCGTCGCCGTGCACTCCCGGTCCGCGGACGCCGACGCCGAGGAGCCGTGGCAGCGCCACGCCGCCGGTCTGCTCGCGGACGAGGTGCGCGCCGCCACCCCCGACCTGGGCGTCTGGCCGCCGGCCGACGCGACCCCCGTCCCCGTGGACGACGCGTACGAACTCCTCGACGCCTCCGGACTCCACTACGGCCCCCTCTTCCGCGGACTGCGGGCAGCCTGGCGGCGCGACGGCGAGCTGTTCGCCGAACTCGCCCTCGCCGGGCGCGCGCAGGCGGACGCCGAGGCCTTCGGGCTCCATCCGGCGCTGCTCGACTCCGCGCTCCACGCCCTGGCTCTGGACGCCTCCCTGTCCGCGGGCCCGGACTCCGAGACCGCGGACGGGGCCCGGCTGCCGTTCGCGTGGACCGGCGTACGCCTGCACGCCGCGGGCGCGGCGGCCGCGCGGGTCCGCCTCGCCGCCGCGGGCCACGGAGCGGTCTCGCTCGAACTGGCCGACTCCGCGGGCCACCCCCTCGCCTCGGTGGACTCGCTGGCCCTGCGGGCGATCTCGCCCGAGCAGATCGAAGCGGCCGGCAGGGACGGACGCCCGGACTCCCTCTTCCGGGTCGACTGGACGGCCCCGCCCGCCGACCGGACGGCGGCGGTTGCGGCCGGAGAAGCCGACGGCCTGGTTGTCACCGACCTGCGTACGCGCGGCCGCGCGGCCGTGCCGGAAGCCGTGCACGCCGAAACGGCCCGGGTCCTGGGTCTGGTGCAGGACTGGCTGTCGGACCCGTCCGCGGACGGACGCCTGGTGTTCGTGACGCGCGGCGCGGTGGAGGCCGTGCCCGGAGAAGGCGTCCACGACCCGGTCCGTGCCGCGGTGTGGGGCCTGGTGCGGTCCGCGCAGTCGGAGAACCCGGGCGGCTTCGTCCTCGTCGACGTCGACGTCGACGGGGAGCTGGCGGGCCCGCTCGCGGTCGCCCTGGCCACGGGTGAAACCGAGGTGGCGGTGCGGGGAGGCTCGGCGCTGGTACCGAGGCTGGTCCGCGCCGCCGTGCGGACGGGGGAGACCGGGGAGACGGCCGCCGGTTGGGACACCCACGGCACCGTGCTGGTCACCGGCGCGAGCGGTTCGCTCGGCGCGCTGTTCGCCCGTCACCTGGTCACCGAGCACGGCGTACGCCGCCTGCTGCTGGCCAGTCGTCGGGGTGAAGCCCCGGAGCTGTCGGCGGAGTTGACGAAACTGGGCGCCGAGGTGACCTGGGCGGCGTGCGACGTCGCCGACCGTGAGGCCCTGGCCGCCGTGCTGGCCGGGATTCCGGCGGAGCACCCGCTGACCGGGGTCGTGCACACGGCCGGTGTCCTCGACGACGGCGTGATCGGGTCGCTGACCGCCGAACGGCTGTCGGCGGTGCTGCGCCCGAAGGTGGACGCGGCCTGGAACCTCCATGAGCTGACCCAGGACATCGACCTCACCGCGTTCGTCCTCTTCTCCTCCGCCGCCGGTGTCTTCGGCAACGCCGGACAGGCCAACTACGCCGCGGGCAATACCTTCCTGGACGCCATGGCGGCCCACCGCCGGGCCCAGGGCTTGCCTGCGACCTCCCTGGCCTGGGGCCTGTGGGCCGAAGCCGACGGCATGGGCGGCACGTTGGGCGCCGACGAGGTCTCCCGGCTCGGCCGCGGCGGCGCCGACGCCCTCACGGCCGCGGAAGGCGTGGCGCTGTTCGACGCCGCCTGCGGCGCCGAGGAGCCGCTGCTGGTGCCGGTCAAGCTGGACCTGGCCGCCCTGCGCGCCCAGGCGGGCACCGGCACGCTCCCGCCGCTGCTCACCGGCCTGGTCCGGATGCCCGCCCGCCGGGCCGCCGCCTCCGGCGCCCCCGCCGCGGCAATACGGCTCGCGGGCCTGACGGTCGCCGAGCAGCAGTCCCTCGTCCTGGACGTGGTCCGGACCCAGGTGGCTGCCGTACTCGGCCACGCCGGGCCCGAGGCCGTCGAGGCCGACCGGTCCTTCCGCGAGCTGGGCTTCGACTCCCTGACCGCGGTGGAACTCCGCAACCTGATCGGCGCCGCCACCGGGCTGCGCCTGCCCGCCACCCTCGTCTTCGACTACCCGACCCCGACGATCCTCGCCGAGCACCTGCGCGACGAACTGCTCGGCGCCGCACCCGCCGCCGCACCCGCCGCTCCGGCGGCCGCGACCGCACTCCGCGACGACGAACCCATCGCCGTCGTCGGCCTCGGCTGCCGTTACCCCGGCGGCGTCGAGAGCCCCGACGACCTCTGGCGCCTCGTCCTGGAGGGCCGGGACGTCATCTCCGGATTCCCCGACGACCGCGGCTGGGACGTCGACGGCCTCTTCGACGCCGACCCCGGCCAGGAGGGCACGAGCTACGCCCGCGAGGGCGGGTTCCTCACCGACGCCTCCGCCTTCGACCCCGCCTTCTTCGGGATCTCCCCGCGCGAGGCCGTCGCCATGGACCCGCAGCAGCGGCTGCTGCTGGAAACCACCTGGGAGGCCTTCGAACGCGCCGGGATCGACCCGCGGTCCCTGCGGGGCAGCCGTACCGGTGTCTTCGCGGGCGTCATGTACCAGGACTACGCGTCCCGGCTCGCCGCCCTGCCCGAGGGAGTGGAGGGCTTCCTCGGCACCGGCAACGCGGGCAGCGTCATCTCCGGCCGCCTGTCCTACACCTTCGGTCTGGAGGGCCCGGCGGTCACCGTCGACACGGCCTGCTCCTCCTCCCTGGTGGCCCTGCACCTCGCGGTGCAGGCCCTGCGCAACGGGGAGTGCTCGCTCGCGCTGGCGGGCGGCGTGACCGTGATGGCGACCCCCGCCGCGTTCGTGGAGTTCAGCCGGCAGCGGGGCCTCGCGGCCGACGGCCGCTGCAAGGCGTTCTCCGCCGACGCCGACGGTACGGGCTGGTCCGAGGGAGCGGGTGTGCTCCTCGTGGAGCGGCTCTCGGACGCCCGCCGCAACGGCCACCCGGTCCTGGCCGTGATCCGCGGTACGGCGGTCAACCAGGACGGTGCGAGCAACGGCCTGACCGCCCCGAACGGACCCTCGCAGCAGCGCGTCATCCGGCAGGCCCTGGCCAACGCCGGGCTGTCGGCCGCCGACGTGGACGCCGTCGAGGCGCACGGCACGGGCACGACGCTGGGCGACCCGATCGAAGCCCAGGCGCTGCTGGCCACGTACGGCCAGGACCGCCCGGAGGACCGGCCGCTGCTCCTCGGCTCGATCAAGTCGAACATGGGGCACACGCAGGCCGCAGCCGGTGTCGCCGGCGTCATCAAGATGATCATGGCGATGCGGCACGGCGTCCTGCCCAAGAGCCTCCACGTCGACGAGCCCACCCCGCACGTGGACTGGGCCTCCGGAGCCGTGGCCCTCTTGGACACGGCCACCGCGTGGCCGGACACGGGGCGCCCGCGCCGCGCTGGCATCTCCTCCTTCGGCTTCAGCGGCACCAACGCCCACGCCGTCATCGAGCAGGCTCCCGCGCCGACGGAGCCCGCGGCGCGGCCCGTACCCGACCGGGTGCCCGGCGCCCTGCCGTGGCTGCTCTCGGCGAAGGACCCCCAGGCCCTGCGCGAACAGGCCGCCCGCCTGGCGGCACACGTCACCGCGGACCCCGAGCTGTCCCTCACGGACACCGGCTACGCCCTGGCCACGAGCCGGGCCGCCCTCGACCGGCGGGCCGCCGTGGTCGCGGAGGACCGCGAGGGCTTCCTGGCGGGCTTGGCCGCACTCGCGGACGGCAGCCGGCCCCCCGGAGTGCTGGAGGGCACGCCGTCGGCCGGGAAGCTCGCCTTCCTGTTCACCGGCCAGGGCAGCCAGCGGCTGGGGGCGGGGCGTGAGCTGTACGACGCATTCCCGGTGTTCGCGTCCGCACTGGATGCCGTGTGCGCTGGGATGAGCCTCGAACTGCCGCTGAAGGACGTGCTGTTCGGCGAGGACGCGGCTGTTCTGGATCGTACGGAGTACGCGCAGCCCGCGCTGTTCGCGGTCGAGGTGGCCCTGTTCCGGCTGCTGGAGTCGTGGGGCGTCAAGCCGGACCTACTGTCCGGTCACTCCATCGGTGAGATCGCGGCCGCGCACGTGGCCGGTGTGTTCTCGCTGGAGGATGCCTGCACGCTGGTCGCCGCTCGCGGGCGGCTGATGCAGGCGCTGCCGTCGGGTGGCGTGATGATCGCGGTCCAGGCCTCGGAGGACGAAGTCCTGCCGCACCTGACCGACCGTGTCGCCGTCGCCGCCGTCAACGGACCGCGGTCGGTGGTCATTGCCGGTGACGAGGACGCGGCGGTCGCCGTCGCCGAGTCCTTCGCCGATCGCAAGACCAAGCGGCTGACGGTCAGTCATGCCTTCCACTCCCCGCACATGGACCGGATGCTGGGCGACTTCCGCCAGGTCGTGGAGGGCCTGTCCTTCGCCGCCCCGCGCATCCCGGTGGTGTCCAACCTGACGGGTGCCCTCGTCTCCGACGAGATGGGTTCGGCGGAGTTCTGGGTGCGGCACGTCCGTGAAGGCGTCCGCTTCCTCGACGGCGTCCGGGCCCTGGAGGCCGCCGGGGTCACCACGTACCTCGAACTCGGCCCCGACGGCGTCCTGTCGGCCCTCGCCCAGGACTGCCTCACCCGCGACGGCGCCGCCCTCCACCCGGTCCTGCGCGCCGACCGCCCCGAGGAATCCGCCCTCGCCGCAGCCCTCGCCCAGGCGCACCTGCGCGGGATCGCCGTCGACTGGACCGCGTACTACGAAGGCACCGGCGCCCGCCGCGCCGACCTGCCGACCTACGCCTTCAAGCGGCAGCGCTACTGGCTGGAGGCCCCCGCCCACGCCCTCGCCGGCGACGTCGTCTCCGCCGGGCTCGGCGCGACCGCGCACCCGCTCCTCGGAGCGGCGGTCGACCTGCCCGACACGGACGGGTTCCTGTTCACCGGGCGGCTCTCGCTGCGCACCCACCCCTGGCTGGCCGGCCACCGCGTCGCGGGCAGCGTCCTGCTGCCCGGTGCCGCGCTGGTCGAGCTGGCCGTCCGGGCGGGCGACCACGCGGGCTGCGACCGGCTGGACGACCTCACCCTCGAAGCACCGCTGGTGCTCCCGGAGACGGGCGGGACGCAGCTGCGCCTCGCCGTGGCCGAGGCCGACGCGCACGGCCGGCGGGCCTTCCAGGTCTACTCGCGCCACGAGCAGTCCGCCCCCGACGAGCCGTGGACCCGGCACGCCGCGGGCACCCTGGCCCCCGCCACCGAGGACCCCGGCACCGACCCCCTGGGCGAGTGGCCCCCTGCCGGGGCCGTCGAATCCCCCGTGGACGAGCTGTACCCCGGCCTCGACGCCATCGGGCTCGGCTACGGCCCCGCCTTCCGCAACCTGCGCCGGGCCTACCGGCTCGGGGACGAGGTGTACGCCGAAGTCTCCCTCGACGAGGACCGCCTCGCGGACGCCGCCCCGTACGGCCTGCACCCGGCCCTCCTCGACGCGGCCCTGCACGCCGTCGGCCTCGGGGACTTCTTCCCCGACGGCCCGCAGGGCGCCCGGCTGCCGTTCTCCTGGGACGGCGTGCGCCTGTACGCCGCCGGGGCGACCGCGCTGCGCGTGCGGATGACCCCCGCCGGCCGCGACGCGGTGGCACTGACCCTGTGGGACGCGAAGGGCGAACGCGTCCTCGACGTCGACGCGCTGGTCCTGCGGCCCTTCACCGCGGACACCGCCGCCTCCGGACCCGTGCGGGAGGCGCTCTTCCGGATCGGCTGGACCGCCCTGCCACTTACCGAAGCCACGCAGACGCAGCCGATCCCCGGCGGCTGGGCCCTGCTCGGCGCCGACCCGCTCAAGACGGGCGCCGGTCTGGAACGGGCCGGGGTCCTCGACGACGCGGCCGGGGCGGCCCATCCCGACCTGACCGCCCTCGGCGAGGCCTTCGACCTGGCCGAGGCCCTCGGTGAGCCCGCCCCCGACACCGTGCTGGTCCCGCTGGCCGCCGACCTCACCGCCCCGGACGCGCACGCCGCGACCGGCAACGCCCTGGACCTGGTCCACGGCTGGCTGGCGGACGAGCGGTTCGCGGCGGCCCGGCTCGCGGTCGTCACCCGCGGCGCCGTCGCCACCGGCCCCGACGAGGACGTCACCGACCTCGCGCACGCCGCCGTATGGGGTCTGCTGCGCTCCGCGCAGGCCGAGCACCCGGACCGCTTCGTCCTGGTCGACCTCGACGGGGACGACGCCTCGCACCGGGCCCTGCCCGCCGCGCTCGCCACCGACGAGACCCAGCTCGCCCTGCGCGCAGGAGCCGTGCGGGCCCCCCGCCTGGCCCGCGCCGCCCTCACCCCGCCCGCGGACGGCGCCCCCGCCGACCGCGGACCGGACCCCGAGGGCACGGTCCTGATCACCGGGGCCACCGGCACCCTCGGCGGCCTGCTCGCCCGGCACCTCGTCGCCGAGCACGGCGTACGGCACCTGCTGCTGACCAGCCGTCGCGGAGCCGCGGCCGCCGGAGCCACCGAACTCGCCGACGCGCTCACCGCCGCGGGGGCCCAGGTCACCTGGGCGGCCTGCGACGCAGCCGACCGGGACGCCCTGGCCGCCCTGCTGGCCTCGGTACCGGCCGGGCACCCGCTGACGGCCGTCGTGCACACCGCCGGTGTCCTCGACGACGCCACCATCACCTCGCTCGACCGCGAACGGGTCACGAAGGTCCTGCGGCCCAAGGCCGACGCGGCGTGGAACCTGCACGAGCTGACGCGGGACCTGGGCCTCGCCGCCTTCGTCCTGTTCTCCTCCGCGGCCGGTGTCTTCGGCAACGCCGGACAGGCCAACTACGCTGCGGGCAACACCTTCCTCGACGCGCTCGCCCAGCACCGCCGGGCACAGGGCCTGCCGGGCCTCTCGCTCGCCTGGGGCCTGTGGGACGACGAGGCCGGCATGGCCGCCACCCTCGACGGGCAGGACCGCCGCCGCCTCAGCCGCGGCAGCATGGACGCGCTCTCCGAGGCCGACGGCCTGGCCCTCTTCGACGCGGCCCTGCGGGCGGCGACGGCCGGGCCGGACGAGGACGTCCCCGCCTTGCTGGTTCCCGCCCGCATCGACCTGGCCGGACTCCAGTCGCAGGTCGCCGAGACTGTCGCACCCATACTGCGCGGCCTGCTCCGTACGCCCGTACGCCGCAGGACCAGCAGCGGGGCGGCGTCCGCCGACGCCCCCGGCACGCTGGCGGAGCGGCTCGCCCAACTCCCGCCCGCCGAACGGGACCGGGTGCTCCTCGACACCGTCTGCACCCACGTCGCCCAGGTCCTGGGCCACAGCGGTGCGGCCGCCATCGAACCCGGCATCGCCTTCAAGGAGCTCGGCTTCGACTCGCTGACCGCGGTCGAACTGCGCAACCGGCTCGGCGCCGCCACCGGCCTGCGCCTCCCGGCCACGCTCATCTTCGACTACCCGACCCCCGAGGGCCTGAGCGCCTATCTGCGCTCCGCGCTGCCCCTCGACGCCGACGGCCCCGCCGTCTTCGGTGAACTCGACCGGCTGGACGCCGCGTTGGGCGGGGCCGGAGCTGCGGACGCGGACAGCGTCACCCGCTCGCGGATCACGATGCGCCTCCAGGCCCTCCTCGCCAAGTGGAACGCCGGCCAGGACACCGGCCGGCGCACCGACGACGAGGACCTCGACGGCGACCTCGACACGGCGACCGACGACGAACTCTTCGACCTGCTCGACGACGAGCTCGGCGCCTGAAACCGCCGGGCGGGGCACCCCCGCCCCGCCCGGCCATCTTTTTGCACCCACCACGGACAGACAGACCCGTACGACCGCCTCTCTGGCATGGAGCCCACGCACATGGTGAACGAGGACAAGCTTCGCGACTACCTCAAGCGGGCGACCGCCGATCTGCGCCAGGCCCGCAGGCGGTTGCGCGAGGTCGAGGAGCAGAACCAGGAACCCGTCGCGATCGTCGCGATGAGCTGCCGCTACCCCGGCGGCGTCCGCACCCCCGAGGACCTGTGGCGGCTCGTCGCCGACGGCGACGACGCGATCTCCGGATTCCCCGCCGACCGAGGCTGGGACGTGGAGACCCTCTACGACGCCGACCCCGACAGCGCCGGATCCAGCTACGTCAGCGAAGGCGGCTTCCTCTACGACGCCGCCCGCTTCGACCCCGCCCCGTTCGGCATCTCGCCGCGCGAGGCCCTGGCGATGGACCCGCAGCAGCGGCTGCTGCTCGAATCCTCGTGGGAGGCCTTCGAGCGGGCGGGCATCGACCCCACGTCGCTGCGCGGCAGCCGCACAGCCGTCTTCGCCGGTGTCATGTACCACGACTACACCGCCCGGCTGGACTCCGTCCCCGAGGGCGTCGAGGGCTTCCTCGGCACCGGCAGCTCCGGCAGCATCGCCTCCGGCCGCGTCGCCTACACCTTCGGCCTCGAAGGCCCCGCCGTCACCGTCGACACCGCCTGTTCCTCCTCCCTCGTCACCCTGCACCTCGCGGTGCAGGCCCTGCGGGCGGGCGAGTGCACCATGGCCCTCGCGGGCGGCGTCACCGTCATGGCGACCCCGGCCACCTTCACCGAGTTCAGCCGCCAGCGCGGCCTCGCCGCCGACGGCCGCTGCAAGCCCTTCGCGGCCGCCGCCGACGGCACCGGCTGGGGCGAGGGCGTCGGCATGCTCCTCGTCGAGAAGCTCTCCGACGCCCAGCGCAACGGCCACCCGGTCCTCGCCGTGATCCGCGGCTCGGCCATCAACCAGGACGGTGCGAGCAACGGCCTGACCGCGCCCAACGGTCCCTCCCAGCAGCGGGTCATCCACCAGGCGCTCACCAACGCCCGTCTCGCCGCCGCCGACGTGGACGTGGTCGAGGCGCACGGTACGGGCACGACGCTGGGCGACCCGATCGAGGCGCAGGCGCTGCTGGCCACCTACGGGCAGGACAGGCCGGCCGAGCGGCCGCTGCTGCTGGGCTCGGTCAAGTCGAACATCGGGCACACCCAGGCCGCGGCCGGTGTCGCGAGCATCATCAAGATGGTCGAGGCCATGCGCCACGGCATCGTCCCGCAGACCCTGCACGTGGACGAGCCGTCGCCCCACGTGGACTGGGAGTCGGGCGCGGTGGCACTGCTCACGGAGCGGACCGCCTGGCCCGAGACGAACCGTCCGCGGCGTGCGGGTGTGTCGTCGTTCGGTTTCAGTGGGACGAATGCGCATGTGATCGTGGAGCAGGCTCCGGTGGTCGACGCCGGGGGTGTGGCGGGGGAGGGTGAGCGTTCGGTTCTGCCGGTGGTGCCGTGGGTGCTGTCGGGTAAGAGTGCGGGTGCGTTGCGGGCGCAGGCGGAGCGGTTGGTCGCGGCGGATGTGGCCGGTGTGGATCCGGTGGATGTGGCGTGGTCGTTGGCGTCGACGCGTGCGGGGCTGGAGCATCGTGCGGTGGTTCTCGGTGACCATGTGACGGGTGTGGCGGCGGTGGCGTCGGGGTCGCTGGCCGCGGGTGTGGTGGGCGGGTCGGTGGTCGGTGGGAAGACGGCGTTCGTGTTCCCGGGGCAGGGTTCGCAGTGGGTGGGCATGGCTGCGGGGCTGTTGGACGCTTCACCTGTGTTCGCGGCGCGGATCGAGGCGTGTGCGAAGGCGCTGGAGCCCTTTACCGACTGGTCGTTGGTCGATGTCCTCCGGGGTGTGGAGGGTGCCCCTTCCCTGGACCGGGTGGATGTGGTGCAGCCGGCGTTGTTCGCCGTGATGGTCTCGCTCGCGGAGGTGTGGCGTTCGGTCGGTGTTCGTCCGGGTGCGGTGATCGG
>NZ_JBFAJR010000078.1:0-6323 GCF_040655295.1 Streptomyces sp. NPDC050448
CGATGCCACCACCGACCAGTGCGACGGAAGCTCCGGCCAGGACGATACGACGGGTCCAAAAACGCTCAGACATGAGAATTCTCCATTCGGTGTCAAAAGAAGGGGGCTTGTAACCGTCTCCGGGAGTTCCCCGGTGAGGACGTACTCCAAATAAACCCTGCGAGAGAACGTGCGTCACGCCACTCGAACACGTGACTTGACGCCGAGAACCGATCTTGATAGCGGGTTCGTCTCGTCCGGCAGCACATCGACACGGGACCGGATCCGGGCCGACACGCCCGACGCCCCGACTTCTTCCGTATCGGCTCCTGTCAAGTAACGAATAGCCGGGGCTATGGCCCCATCCCTCCTCCCGGCACGGTGAAAATCGACCGTCCTGCTCAAGAGCAGGAGCGAAACACCATCCGGATCGGAGGCATTCATGTCTCGTCGCGCAGGGTTCCTCGTGACCCGCCGTCCCCGGCTCATTCTCTTCGCCGCACTTGTGTTCCTCGTGCTGTCCGCCGTGTTCGGTGCCGAATCGACCGGCCGGCTGAAGACGCAGGGATACGACGATCCGCGATCCGAGTCCAGCCGCGCCGCCCGCGTGGCGGCCGAGTACCTGGGGGCGTCCCCCAACCTGGTCGTCGTCGCGCAGGCCCGCGGCGGTTCCGTCGACGACCCGGCAGCCCGGAGCGCGGGCGAGGCCCTGACCGGACGCCTCCGTGCACAACCGCACGTGAGCGCCGTGACCTCGTACTGGACCGGCAGCGCGGCAGAGCTGCGCAGCCGGGACGGCCACGCAGCCATGCTCGTCGCGCACGTGGACGGCGAGGGGGAGCAGCTCGGAGCGCGCGTCAAGCGGCTGAGCGAGGAGCTGACCACCCCGGCGGCTTTCACGACGGCCCTCAGGGTGCACGTGGGAGGACCGGCGCTCATCGACGCCGAGCTCCAGGACATCTCGGAGTCCGACCTGAAGCGGGCCGAGTCCGTCGTCCTGCCGGGAACCCTGATCCTGCTGGTTCTGGTGTTCGGCAGTGTGGTGGCTGCTGCTCTGCCCCTGCTGATAGGGGTGCTGGCCATCGCCGGGACGCTGCTGGTCCTGAGCTTCCTCGGTGCCGTTACCGATGTGTCCGTCTTCGCACTGAACCTCACCACGGCACTCGGCCTGGGGCTGGGCATCGACTACGGGCTGCTGATCGTGTCGCGGTTCCGCGAGGAGCTCGCCGACGGACACAGTCCGCGCGATGCCGCAGTACGGACCGTGCGCACCGCCGGCCACACGATCCTCTTCAGCGCCGCGACGGTCTCTGCCGCGCTCGCGACGCTCCTGGTCTTCCCGCCTTACTTCCTGCGCTCGTTCGCCTACGCGGGCATCGCCGTGGTGGCCATCGCCGCGGTGAGCGCCGTCACCGTACTGCCGGCTCTGCTCACACTGCTCGGAACGCGGGTGAACGCCTGGCCCGTGCCGTGGCGCCACCGGGCCCACTCCGGCTCGGAGTCACGCTTCTGGCACGGGCTGGCGCGGATCGTCGTACGCCGCCCGCTGCTCGCGGCGCTGCCGGTGATCGGCCTGCTCGTGGTCCTCGCCGAGCCGTTCGCCCATGCCGGTTTCGCCACCCCCGACGAGCGGGCGCTGCCGGTGAGCGCGTCCAGCCGGCAGACCGGGGACCTGGTGCGCGGTGCGTTCGACAGGAACGGCCCGAGCGCGCTCACGGTCGTCATGACGGGTACGGCGTCACCGCCGGCACAGCAGGACTACGCCCGCCGGCTGTCCGCGCTCCCGCAGGTCGCCCGGGTCGTGGGGCCCGGCGGAAGCTTCCGGCACGGCGCGCAGGCAGCGGTCTCCGGCTCCGCCGGGTCCGTGGCCAGGTCCGCCGTCGACGGCTCGGCCCGGTTCTCCGTGGTGCCGCTGGTGGACCCCCAGTCGCGCGCTGCCCAGCAGCTCGTGCACGACGTCCGCGCGATTCCCGCCCCGGCGGGCACCGACGTCCTCGTCGGCGGACCGAGCGCGGTACTGGTCGACGCCAAGGCCACGGTGGGCGAGCGGATCCCGCTGGCGCTCTCCCTGATCGCCCTCACCACGTTCGTGCTGCTGCTCGGCTTCACGCGCAGCCTGCTGCTGCCCCTGAAGGCGATCGCGCTGAACGCACTGAGCCTCGCGGCCGTACTCGGAGCCATGGTGTGGATCTTCCAGACGGGCCACCTGCAGCACCTGCTCCATTTCACGCCCGGACCCCTGAGCACGACCATGCCGGTGCTGCTCTTCTGCATCGTCTTCGGGCTCTCGGTGGACTACGAGGTGTTCGTCCTCGCGCGGATCAAGGAGGCGCACGACGCCGGGCAGGACAATGCCGGCTCGATCATCTCCGGCATCGCCCACACGGGCGGCATCGTCACGACCGCCGGTTCCCTCCTCGCGTTCACCCTCCTGAGCTTCGGCACCTCCCAGGTCTCCCTCCTGCAGTTCTTCGGAATCGGCGCAGCCCTCGGCGTCCTCCTCGACGCCACGCTCGTGCGGGGCGTCCTCGTACCGGCGCTCATGCGCCTGGCGGGTGGCCTGAACTGGTGGGCCCCGTGGCCGCTGAGGCGCAAGGTGCCGCATCCGGCGTCCCGTCCTCCCCCGGCCACCGCCGGGAGGGGTGCCTTCCGGTCCGCGCCGCCTTCCGTACCCCCGCCCCCTCGCGCCGCTGACCACCCCGGTGCACACCCCGTCCCCGCCGCCTTGGTCGCAGTCCGCGCAGGGCACCACGCAAAGGAAGAAGACCCGTCATGACCGACATCGCCATCACCGGACTCGGCTGCCGCTTTCCCGGCGCCCCCAACCTCCACGCCTACTGGAAGCTCCTGCTGAGCGGGGAACGCCAGTTCTCCACCGTCCCGGCGGAACGCTGGAACCACGAGAGCTTCCACGCACCCGGCGACCCGTCGGCTCCCCATGCCGCGTACACCGACCAGGTCGCCTTCCTGGACGCCGTGGACCGCTTCGACGCCCTGCACTACGGGGTGCCCCCGGCTCGCGCCCGGGCGATGGACCCGCAGCACCGGCTGATGCTCGACGTCGCCCGCGAGGCCCTCGACGACGCGGGGCTGGGCCGCGGGGACTTCGACCGCGAGAACACCGGGGTCTTCATCGGAATGTCGGTGTCCGACTACAAGGACCTCATGGCAGCCCCCCTCCGGGCCCTCGCCCTGGCCGACGCGGCGCACGCAGCGGACCACCCCGGCGGCTTCGACGCCGCCAGGGAGCAGGCACGACAGCTCGGCGCCATGCATTCCTTCACCCTGCCCGGGAGCCTCCTCAACATGGCGTCCGGCACCGTCAGCCGGCAGTTCGACCTCGGCGGCCCGAGTTTCGCCGTCGACTCCGCATGCTCCGGCTCACTGGTCGCCCTCGACCAGGCGATCGCCCACCTGCGCCAGGGCACCTGCCGGATCGCCGTCGTCGGCGGCGTCTACCTCAGCCTCACCCCCGACAGCCTGGTCGGCTTCTCCAAGCTCCGCGCGCTGTCCGCCACCGGAGTCTGCCGCCCGTTCGACGAGGCGGCCGACGGCTTCGTCCTCGGTGAAGGCGCCGGTGCCGTCGTCATACGGCCGCTTGCCGACGCGCTCGCCGACGGCGACCGCGTCTACGCAGTGGTCAAGGGCATCGGCTCGGCCAACGACGGCGCGTCTCCCGGGCCGCTGGCCCCGACCGCCGAAGGCCAGCTGCGCGCCATGCTCCGGGCCTACGACGACGCGGGGGTTCCCCCTTCCTCCGTGGGGTTCCTGGAGGCCCACGGCACCGGCACCGCCGTCGGCGACCGTGCCGAGGTGGAGGCGCTGCGCCGGCTGCGCACCGAGTACCCCGACGACGACCCCGCACTGTGCTACCTCGCGTCGGGCAAGGCCCTCATCGGGCACTCCCTGTCCGCGGCGGGCATCGCGGGGCTGATCAAGACGGCCCTGGTCGTCCACCACCGCACGATCGTGCCGCAGCCGGTGTCCACGCCGCATCCGGACCTGGGCATCTCCGCCGCGGGCCTGCGCTTCGCCGACACCGCACGGCCCTTTCCGGGCGCGGGCACCCCTCGGCGTGCCGCGGTCAGCTCGTTCGGTTTCGGCGGCACGAACGTCCATGTGGTTCTGGAGGAGCAGCCCGCCCCGGCCCCCGGCCGCCCCTCGGAACGCGCCGAAGCCACCGGACCTCGGCTCGTCCTGCTCTCGGCCGGCAACCCTGAGCTGCTGGACCAGCACATCGGCGACGTTCTCGACGCACTCGACACGGCGGACCGCGCGCCGCTGGCCGCCGTGGCCCACACCCTGGGCTCACGTGAGCCGCTGACCGCCCGGCTCGCGATCGTCGCCGCTGACACCGACGGATTCACCCACCGGCTGCGCCACGCCCGCCGGCAGCTCGCCGACGGCGCCCGCGGCGACCTCGGCGACGACGCCTTCGCGGCCGACGCTCCCCTGCCGTCCGCGCAGCGCCGCATCGCCTTCCTCTTCCCCGGTCAGGGCAGTCAGCGGCCGGGCATGATGCAGGACCTCTACGAGCGGTTCACCGGCTTCCGGGGGGCCGTCGACGCCCTCGGCGCCGTGGCCCGGCGGGACACCGGCTTCGACCTCGCCGATCTGCTGTACGGCGAGGCGGCGACCGCCCGGGGCGACGACGCGGCGCTCAGGCAGCGGCTCGCCGCCACCGATGTGTGCCAGCCACTGCTCGGCACCGTCCAGATCGCCGCCACCCGTCTCCTCGCCGACTGCGGCATCACGCCCGACCTCGCGCTCGGCCACAGCGCCGGAGAGTTCGCCGCGGCCGCCGCGGCCGGAGCGCTCACCGACGAGGGCGCCGTCCGGCTGCTGGCCCGCCGGGGCGCAGCCCTCCGGCAGGCCGAAACCGGCTCCCGGGGCGGGATGCTCGCCGTGCAGAGTGACGAGGAGACCTGCCGTCGGCTCATGGACGGCATCGGCGACGTGTGGCTCGCCTGCTTCAACCAGCCGCGGCAGGTCGTGGTCAGCGGCTCGCTGCGCGGGCTCGCCGTCCTGCGGCGCGCGTGTGCCGGCGCCGGGGTCGTCACGATGGCTCTCGAGGTGTCGGGCGCCTTCCACTCGCCGCGGTTCGCCTCGGCCGACGAGACCTTGGGCGCGTACCTCGCCGACCGCCGCATCAGCAGCCCCGTCCTGCCGTTCGTCTCGTCCGTCGACGCGGCGGTCTGCACCGACGCCGACCGACTGCGCGAGCTGTGGGCCCGTCACGCGTCCGCGCCGGTCCGCTTCGGCGATGCCGTCCGGACCGCCTATGACCAGGGGGCCCGCGTCTTCCTCCAGGTCACCGGCGGCGGCTCGCTCCTCACCTCGGTCCGCCGCAACCTCACCGGCCACGGCGACGTCCACGTCGTCCCCGCCGCAGAGGCGGCGCCGGACGGCGGACATGGCTTCGTTCGGGCCCTCGCCCGGCTCGCGGTCCTGGGCGCCCCCGTCGACCCGCGCGCCCTGGTTCCCGAGGAAGACCGGCGTCTGCTGGACCTGCCGGTGGCGAGGCTCGACGACACCCAGTCGTACTGGGTGCGGGGCGGGCACCCCGCGCAGCAGTACAGCTCCGCCACCTCCCTCCCGCCTCAGCCCGCACCGCAGGAGGAGACCTCGCTGAAGGCCCCGATGGACGACCCGGTGAACGAACTGACGAACGACCCGGTGAACGAACTGCGCCGACTGGTCCAGCAGCAGGTGACGCTGCTCGGCCGCCTCACCGAGGCGCTCCCCGCGCAGGGCCCCGCCGCGCAGCCCGCCGCTCCTTCGACGGCCGGACCCGCACCCGTGCCCGCCTCCCCGGCCGGCCCTGCCACCCCGGCCCCCGCTGTCCCCGCCGACTCGCCCGCTTCTCGCACGCCGGGCGGCGAGGAGCCTTCGGCGACCGGGGACATCGGCGAGGTCACCGACGCCGTGCTCGCGCACATAGCCCGGATCAGCGCGTTCCCGGTGGACCATCTGCGGGGCGACCAGCTGCTGATCGACGATCTCGGCTTCGACTCCCTGATGCTGACCGACCTGTTCACTTCCCTCCACCGGCAGTGGCCGCAGTGGACGTTCGACGAAAGGACGGCCGACAGGCCGACCGTGGGGAGGATCGCCGCGTCGATCGCGAACGGCTCCGCGGACGCCGCACCGGCAGCCGTCCCCGGACAGCGCGCCGACCACGGCGACGAAGCCCCGCCATCGCCGCCCGCCGGCCTGCCCACGGCCCCACCGTCCGGGGGGGGGGGGGGCGGGGGCGGGCGGGGGGGGGGGGCGGGCGCCCCCCCCCCCCCCCCGCCCCCCCCCCCACACACGACCAACAGAAACGAAAACGAGCGCGACCCCCC
>NZ_JBFAJR010000078.1:6333-12751 GCF_040655295.1 Streptomyces sp. NPDC050448
GCCCGCCCGCGCGGCCCCCGCGCCGGGCCGGTCCCCGCGCCGGAAGCCCCCGCCGCCACCGCGCTGCCCGGACAGCACACGCGGATCGAGTGCTTCCCGGAGGTCGCCGCCCACCGCGAGCGCATCGCCGCGTTCGCCCGGATGGGGCTGCCCAACCCGTACTTCCTCGTCCACGCCGGCGGCATCACGGACACGACCGTCATCGACGGCCGGGAACTCGTCTCGTTCTCCAGCTACAACTACCTGGGCATGGCGACGCACCCTCGGGTGACCGAGGCGGCCAAGGAGGCGATCGAGCGGGGTGGCACGTCGGTGTCCGCCAGCCGGCTGCTGTCCGGCAGCCGTCCGCTCCACCTGGAACTCGAGACGGAGCTCGCCGGCCTGCTCGGATGCGAAGCCGCGATCACTCTGGCCAACGGGCACGCCACCAACGTCACCGTGATCGGGCACCTCGTCGGACCCGGGGACCTCGTCATCCACGACTCCCTGGCCCACGACAGCATCCTGCAGGGATGCAAGCTCTCCGGCGCGACCCGGCGGCCGTTCCGCCACAACGACGCAGCCGCCCTCGACGCCGTCCTCGGGCAGGTCCGCCACCAGTACCGGCGGGTCCTCGTCGTCATCGAGGGCGTGTACAGCATGGACGGCGACATCGCCGACCTGCCCGCTCTCATCGAGGTCAAGCGCCGGCACGGTGCGCTGCTGATGATCGACGAGGCGCACAGCATCGGAACGATCGGCGCGACCGGGCGGGGCATCGGCGAGTACTTCGCCGTCGAGCGCTCAGCCGTCGACCTGTGGTCGGGCACGCTGTCCAAGGCGCTGGCGAGCTGCGGTGGCTACGTCGCCGGGAACCGCTCGGTCATCGAGTACCTGCGCTACACCGTTCCGGGCTTCGTCTACAGCGCCGGCATGACCCCGGCCGACACCGCCGCGTCCCTGACCGCTCTGCGACTGCTGCGTGCCGAGCCGCAGCGCGTGGCGCTTCTTTCGAAGAACGCGGCGCTGTTCGTCCGCCTCGCGCGCGATGCGGGCATCAGCATCGGGGACAGTCACGACACGCCGATCGTCCCGTGCATCGTCGGGGACTCGCTGAAGACCCTGCGACTCGCCGAGGCCCTGTTCCAGCAGGGCATCAGCGTCAACCCGATCCTCTATCCGGCCGTACCCGAGGACATGGCCCGGCTGCGCTTCTTCATCACCTGTGACCACGCTCCCGACCAGATCCGTCGCGCCGTGAGCGCGCTGGAGCAGGAGCTGCGGCACCTGGACCGGGCCCCCGCCGCCTGACCCCCGCCGCCATGTACACCACCTTTCCGCCGATCACGCCGGGCCACATCCACCGATGGGGCGGAGCCGGCCTCATCGTGGCCCGCCGCCCCGACCTCCGGCAGGCACCGCTCCGCTCACCCCTCCTCTCACCGGCCGAACGGCACGCGGTCCACGCGCTGCCGGCCCGGCGGCGGGCCGAGTGGCTGGCCGGCCGTCTGCTCGCCAAGCGCCTGGTCGGCGAATTCATCGCCGCGCCGGCGCACGAGGTGGAGATCCTCGCGCGTGACGACGGCAGCCCTCACGTCGTCGTCGGCGGCAGCCCGATGCCCGCCGTGAACGTCTCCATCAGCCACACCGCCCGCCACATCGCCGCGGCCCTCGCACCGGAAGCGGTCGGAGTGGACCTGTGCGAGACCGTCTCGGCCGCCGCGGTACGCCGTGTCGCGGACCACGCCTTCTCCCCCGCCGAGCTCGCCCTCATCGGTACGGACCGGCCTGATGCCATGGCCGGCGCCTGGGCGCTGAAGGAAGCCGCGGTCAAGGCCGACCGGACCGGCATCTTCGGGCCCGCTCCGCGCCGCGTCCGGATCCTCGGCCTCCGGCCACCCGTACTCAGCGGACGGCGCCGCGCGATGGTGTGGCGGGAGGCAGATGCGGTCCTCGCCCTCGTCCTCGCGCACCCTGCCACGCCACCGGGGCTCCCTGCGGCCCTCTCCTCGGGGCCGGCCGGCTGAGCGCCCCCTGTGGCAGCACTGCGTTGGTGCTCCTTGCCCTGCCGGATCATGCTTGTCAGTGGAGCGCCTGGCCGTGCAGGTTTCCGTGGGACGGCGGCCGAGGAACGAGCGAGGGCGAGATGAGCGGCGATGGAGCAACTTCCCAGCTTTCCTGGTGAGCGGCCGGAGGAAACGAGCGCCTCCCTCGCGTCGGCATACACGGCCACGGCCACCATCAGCGAGCAGGGCATCGTGACGGAGTGGAGTGAGGACGCCCGCCGACTGCTCGGTTACGTCCCTTCCGAGGTCGTGGGGCTGCCCGCTGCCGACCTGCTCGCCGACGGCCTCGGCGATACGCGGATCCCGCCCGGCCAGGAGCGGTGGAGTGGCACGGTGGCGCTGCGCCACCGGGACGGCCGCCGGATGGAACTGGGACTGCTCGCGCACCGCTGGACGTCCAGCGGCGGGACCACCCAGTGGCTCGTCGTGTCCGCCGTGCCGGCCGAGCCGCGCACGGCCTGGGGCGAACCTCTGAAGGAATGGGCGTTCGCCCAGTCCCCCTGTTTCCTGGCGATCTTCGATACGGACCTGCGGCTGATCCAGGCGAATGCCGGCATGGAGCGCACGCTGTCCCTCACGGAAGCCGAGATGCGCGGGCTGCGGCTGCCGGAAATCGCGCCGGATCCCGTGAGCGACGAGACCGAGCGGAGGATGCGCCTGGCGCTGGAGACCGGTGAGCCGCAGCACCTGGATGCCTTCATCCGTCCCGCGGGTGCGAGTACGGACCACGGCTGGGCGACCTCGCTGGCCCCGTTGCTGGACCCGGACGGCCGGGTCCGCGCCGTGTCCTTGGCCGCGCACGAAAGGACCGCACCCGCGGGTGACCGGCGCCGGATGCCCCTGCCTGACGTCGCCGAAGCCCGCATCGGCACCGCCCAGGACAGCACCCTCACCGCGCAGGAGCTGGCCGAGGTCGCCGTCCCCCGGCTCGCCGACTTCGCAGTCGTCGACCTGCTGGATCCTCCCCCGCGCGGCGACGAACCGTCCTCCGCCCCCGTGGCAGGACCGGTCACCGTGTGCCGTACCGCTGTGCGGTCGATCCTCGAAGGAAGCCCGGAGTCCCAGGTCTCGGTCGGAGGGACGACCAGCTATCCGCCGCTGTCGCCTCCCGCCGAATGTCTGGCCGCGGGCCGCGGCGCCGTGTACGGGGCGACCGACCCGGCCGTGGCCCGATGGGTGGCCCAGGACCCCGGGGCTGCCTGGATCAGCGAGTACGGGACCCACTCCATGATGGTGGTGCCGCTGCAGGCCGACGGTGTCACGCTCGGCTTGGCCGTCTTCAGCCGCCACCAGCGCCGGGAGCCCTTCCAGCCGGAGGACCTGCGGCTGGCCGAGGAGCTCACGACCAGGGCGGCCGTCAGCATCCACGACGCGCGTCGTGCCACCCGCGAGCACACGACCACCATGACGCTGCAGCGCAGCCTGCTCCCGCACACGCTGCCCACCCAGGCGGCGCTCGAGATCGCCTCCCGCTATCTGCCCGCCGGTACCGCGGCCGGCCTGGGCGGCGACTGGTTCGACGTGATCCAGCTGTCCGGCGCACGAGTGGCCCTGGTCGTGGGAGACGTCGTCGGCCACGGCATCCGTGCCGCCGCCACCATGGGCCGGCTGCGCACTGCGGTACGCACCCTGGCCGACGTCGACCTGCCGCCCGACGAGCTGCTCACCCACCTCGACGACCTCATCATCCATCTGTCCGCCGACGAGGCCGACGGGGGAACCGTCGGGGAAACCGCCGGGGGCATCGGCACCACCTGCCTGTACGTGGTCTACGACCCGGTCACCTGCCGCTGCACCGTCGCCCGGGCCGGCCACCCCCCGCCCGCCGTGGTCTCCCCGGACGGCGCCGTGTACCTCCTCGATGTCCCGGCCGGCCCGCCGCTGGGGCTGGGGGGCCTCCCCTTCGAGACCATCGAGGTCGACCTTCCCGAGGGCAGCATGCTCGCCCTGTACACCGATGGTCTGCTGCAAGCCCGTGAGCACGACATCGACGAGGCCCTGGACAGCATGTTCGCCGCCCTCGCCCATCCCGCCTCCACCCTCGAGACGGTCTGCGACCGCGTACTGACGGCTCTGCTGACCCACCGGCCCGATGACGACGTCGCCCTGCTCATCGCCCGTACCCGGGCCCTCCATGCCGACAAGGTCGTCGTCTGGGACCTGCCCTCCGACCCCTCTGTCGTCTCCCACGCCCGTCGGCGCACCACCGACCAGCTGACGGCCTGGGGGCTCGAGGAGGCCTCCTTCGTCACCGAGCTCCTGGTCAGCGAACTGGTCACCAATGCCATCCGCTATGGCGAGCCGCCCATCCAGCTGCGGCTGATTCACGAGAACAGCACCCTGATCTGCGAAGTCTCCGACACGAGCAGTACCGCCCCGCACATGCGGCGGGCCCGGACCTTCGACGAGGGAGGGCGGGGCCTGCTGCTGGTCGCCCAGCTCGCCCAGCGCTGGGGCACCCGGCACGCCCCCATCGGCAAGACCATCTGGGCCGAGCAGTCCCTCGTCGGGTACTGAGGACGCCGGCGCTTCGGCCCTGTCACACGCCTGTGACAGTCGGCGGACACTCCCATGAAGTCGCGCGGCCAAGCTCTTTAACACGGACATACAGCGACATTCAGGTATATGTCCACCTGCTTCCGAGGGTGTGAGCAGTGATGACCGAGCCGATCCGGCGGAGGAATCCCATGAGCCTCACCCTCACCACCCCGCACGCCGAAACCCCCGCACTCACCCTGGCCCCGCGTGAGCAGGAGGCACTGGGACACATCGCCGCAGGACGCACCTACCTGCAGACGGCCCGCCACATGGGACTCTCCAAGCACACCGTCGACGCCTACCTCCGCCGCATCCGCGCCAAGCTGGGCATCAACAGCACGGCGGAACTGACCCGCCTGGCCATCTCCCTGGGGCTGTGACCCCCGGCCGACGCCCGCCCGTACGGAGCGGAGTGGCCTACGGCCCGCCGGGCGGGCCGCGGAAGACCGGCCGGGCCCAAACCGGAGGATCCGGTGGCGACACCAGGGTCCCCGGGTTCCCGGGAGGCCGGGAACCCACCCGGGGCGGTGGATCAACGGGCTGGGCGATGCCGGCCCCGGTGGCGACGCGCAGGGCCGCCACGAATTCCAGGCAGGAGCCGTAGCGGTCCTCGGGGATCTTCGCCAGGGCCTTTGCCAGTACGTCGTCGGCGGCGGGTGCGATCCCCGGCCGCCGCTCGGTCAGCGGAGGCGGCGGGTCGTACTGGTGCGCCCACAGCAGCGCCGCGTCCTCGTCACGCACGAAGGGCGGCCCGCCCGCGAGGGTTTCGTACACCACACAGGCGAGGCTGTAGAGATCGCACCTGCCGTCCAGCGGCCGGCCGGAGATCTGTTCCGGCGCCATGTAGCCGAGCGTGCCGAGGAACTCGCCCGTGGTGGTGATCCCGGTGATCGACCGCGCGTTCTTCGTCAGACCGAAGTCCGTGAGATAGACGTGTTCGGGATGCTCGCTGTCGGTGCCCGCGGCGATCAGGATGTTGCCGGGCTTGACGTCCCGGTGCACCAGATCGTGCTCATGGGCAGCGTCGAGTGCGGATGCCACCTGGGCGGCGATGCGGACGGCGGTCGCCACGGGGAGCGGGCCGTCCCGGTCCAGCAACGCCCGCAGGTCCAGGCCGGAGACGTAACGCATGGCGAGGTACAGGACGCCGTCGGTCTCACCGGCTTCGAAGATCGGCACGATGTGCGGGTGGTCGATCGACGCGGCGACCCGCGATTCGCGGGTGAAGCGGCGCCGGAAGGTTTCGTCGCGGGCGCGCTCCGGAGCGATCAGCTTGAGCGCCACCGTGCGGTCCAGGTTCAGGTCCCGCGCACAGTAGACGACGGCCATGCCACCGCGGCCGATCATGCGCTCGACCCGGTAACCCGCGATCTGCTTCCCGATCAGGCCGGAGGGCCGGCCTGCGTACAGGCTCAAGTCCGATGCCGTGCCCATCAGGCACCACCCTCACCCGGCCGACCCGGTGACGGCTCGCCCACGCGACGGGCCGCTCTTCCCTACCTGAAAGTCTATCCAGTGATCCACACGAGTGCCCCTTTGGGATTGACCGTCCGGTCCGGCCCACTCCACAGCGGCCTCACAAGATTGGTCCTCGGTGTCAAGTCACGTCTTCGAGTGGCGTGACGCATGTCCCCGCACAGGGTTTATTTGAAGTACGCCCTCACCGGGAACTCCCGGAGAACACGAGGCCGGAATATCATCCCCGGCCTTTCCGCGGGGCGGAAATACAAACCCTCTTTGTGACACCGAATGGAGAATTCTCATGTCTGAGCGTTTTTGGACCCGTCGTATCGTCCTGGCCGGAGCTTCCGTCGCACTGGTCGGTGGTGGCATCG
>NZ_JBFAJR010000079.1:0-12524 GCF_040655295.1 Streptomyces sp. NPDC050448
GCCGGGCTGCCTACGGCCCGCCGCACCGGCCGCGCCCTGTACGACGCGACCGCGCACCAGCAGGCCGTGACGCCCGAGCAGCTGCTGCTCGCAGCTATCGGGGTGTCTTCGTGGTCGACGCGCCGGGGCGCAGGCCGGCGAGGCCATGCCTCTCAGACGTGAAGCGGCACGTTGCGGTCCACTGCGGCACAGCCCTGTTTCGTCCGTACCGGTCGCAGTCCGCAGCCTGGGTACTTCACGGCCTCTTGGGTCACCTGCCGCCGAGGAAGTAGCGGGCCGGGACGAAGACTTCGTGACCGGCCGGGAAGCGGACGCGTACACCGGACTCCGTCCACGTGGTGGATTCGATTCCCTCCGCGCCCAGAGCGGTGTCAACGTCCAGCCAGTGGCCGTAGGACGGGCCGGGATACCTGCCGATCACCATCCTGTAGGAGTCCCGTCCGGACAGATCGTGGTTGTGCACCAGCGTCAGAAGTGGGCTGACTGGTCGTCGTAGACGATGGTTGAGGGAGCACTGCTGCGGTACGTCACCTCCGTCCGCGGCCACCACAGAACTGTCATGAGTGCGGCAGTCAGCAGGACCCCCGCCACGCCGCCCAGCAGGGTTGTGGGGTGGGAAGGCTGGCGGCGTAGCTCATCCGCATCCTGCCCCGGCCGCCGGATCGGAACGGGCAGGCGCATGCGGACTCCTGACGGTGATGCGCCCGGGCGGTCAGGCGGCGCCGGTCACGACGCCGGTGTGCGGCGGCCCGTTGGCCGGGTGCGGGGAACGGCGCGCAGGAGGGTGTGCAGGACGGCGTCGATGGTGTCGTGGGAGGGTTCGTCGGCTACGCAGGTGAGGAGGCGTGCGAGGGTGCGTAGCAGGGTGGGGGAGGCCATGACGCGGGGGTGGAGGATGGGCCGGTAGCCGTAGCGGCCCAGCACGAGGTCGCCGGCGAGGTTGCCGAGGCGGTAGTGACGTCCCCACCGTCGGTTGATCTCCGCCGGATACTGGCGAAGGGCATGTTCTCGTCCGGCTCCTGAGGGCCGGGCCAGGGCCAGGGCGATGGTATCGGCGGCGGCTTCGGCGGCTTCCATGGCCTGTGCGATGCCCTCTCCGCTCCAGGGGCTGACCATGCCGGCGCTGTCCCCGACCAGCAGCAGCCCCCGGTGGTACTGCGGATGGCGGTTGAAGCCCATGGGCAGGGCGGCGCTGCGCAGCGGGGAGGCGGCGTTCTCCTCGCTCACGCCCCAGTCACTCGGGAGGCGCATCAGCCACTGGTCCATGGTCGCGCGCAGGTCGACCGGGCCGTGGCTGCGGTGCGGCATGGCGCCGAGCCCGACGTTGATCCGGCCGTCGCCCAGGGGGAAGACCCACCCGTAGCCGGGCAGATCCCGTCCGCTCTTGGAGCACAGCAGGTCGGCCCACAGCTCCAGGTAGGGGTCCTGGGAGCGGGCTTCGCATTGGTAGTAGCGGCGGGCGGCGGTGGCGATGCGGCGTTTGGGGTCGCGTTCCAGACCCAACATCACGGCGGTTCTGGCCGAGGCGCCGTCCGCGGCGACCACGAGCGGCGCCCGGTAGGTGACCGGACGCTGCTCGGGTCCCGCCAGAGCTGTTACACCAATGATCCGCCCGGTACGGCCGGTCAACGGTGCCGTGACCCTCACCCCGGTGCGCAGCCGCGCTCCGGCGGCGACCGCGTGAGCGGCGAGGAGGTCGTCGAAGTCGCGGCGGCTTCGGGTGAGACCGAAGTCGGGATGGCTGCCGAGGCGAGGCCAGTCGATGTCGACCTGCCGGCCCGCGCACACCCAGCGCATGCCGCGGTTGCGCATCCATCCGGGGGCGTTGACGTCGATTCCCATCCGCACCAGCTGCTGCACGCCCCGAGGGGTCAGGCCGTCCCCGCACACCTTGTCCCGGGGAAAGCCGTTCTTCTCCAGCAGCACGACCTCCACCCCTGCCCGGGCCAGGTGCAGCGCGGCGGCGGAGCCCGCGGGGCCGGCACCCACCACCAGGACCTGAGCCTCCTCGCCGTCCTGGTGGCCTGCCCGTCGGCTGCCCGGTCCGGCGGTCCCGTCCGTGCCCTCGCCATCGCGTCGTGTGGTCACTCGACTACTATGGATGATCGTCTGCTGTGGCGCAGGGAACGGCTGTACGCGATGTGCGCACGGCGTGTGGGCTGCGGCACGCGGCGGTCGTCCGGAGGGACCGCATCGGTACCGTGCAGACGGCGGTGGCGGGTCTCAGCGGGTGTTGCGGTGTCGGTCGGGCCGGTGAGGTTTGCCGGTGGCCAGCAGGACTGGCGCCAGCGCGAGGGGCAACGGGAACGACGGCGTCACGGTCATGGCACCCGCGCTCCCCGCCCGAGGGCCGCCGAATCCCACCGCGGCCGGACCAGGCCCGAACGAGGCACCGTGTGTCTCCCGCCGGTCCCCTGGGCCTGGCCGGCCGCACGGCAGACCCCACCTGGGGTGGGAAAGGGTCGTCGTCCGCGACGAGCACGGGCGGCCCTTCGAGACTGATCTGCAACGCGGTCACAGGCGGCCCGACGCAGGAACCGCAGGCCGGACTCAGCTCCGGCACGGGACCAGGCCCCGTGCGGGAGCCGGCCGCCCGATGGCGGGACGCCGACGTCCGCTCCGCAGGAAGGAGGCGCAGCCGCGCGAACAGGGGCGCCGTGCAGGGAGGGCGTCACGGTTGAGCCTCAGGCCCGGGGTGCCCTTTCGCCATCGACGGGGACGTTCAGCCGGTCGGCCACGGCGGTGAGGGCCGTTCCCAAGGGGAGCGCGACCCGGGTGAGGGCGTGCTGGTCGCCCCGGGTCGGGTCCCGGTTGACGATCAGCACCGGTTTGCCGGCCTGGGCTGCCTGGCGGACGAGCCGCAGCCCGGACATCACGGTCAGTGAGGACCCGAGGACCAGCAGCGAGGTCGCTTCACGGACCAGTTCGCGGCAGTGCTCGCCCCGCCGTGGCGGAACGGCCTCGCCGAAGAACACCACGTCCGGTTTGAGGACGCCGCCGCAGATCGTGCAGGGCACGGTCCGGAAGCCCCTGACCTGTTCATCGGTGAGGTCGGCGTCACCGTCCGGGTTGATCCCGGCCGCCACGGGCTCGAACACCGGATTGGTCTCCTCCAGCCGTACGGCGAGCTCGCGGCGGGGGCTGAAGGCGCCGCAGGAGAGGCAGACGACCCGATGCAGACTTCCATGGAGTTCCACCACGCCGTCGCTGCCGGCCACCTGATGCAGCCCGTCGACGTTCTGGGTGATCACACCCGCGAGCAGTCCGCGCCGTTGGAACGCGGCCACCGCCCGATGTCCGGCATTCGGGCGGGCGCGGCCGAAGGTGCGCCAGCCGAGGTGGCTGCGCGCCCAGTACCGGCGCCGGGCCTGAGCGCTGCCGGTGAAATCCTGATAGGTCATCGGGGTGTGCCGGCTCAGGCTCCCGCCCTCGCTCCGGTAGTCGGGGATGCCCGACTCCGTGGAGAGGCCCGCCCCGCTCACCACCAGCACCCCGCCGGCGCTCAGCACGTCGGCGACCGGCGTCACATCCGTGGTGCCCGGAGGCAGGTCCGCGGCGGGGGTCCAGCTCAAAGTGGGGCGCATGCGCATGCCGCCAGGGTACGGAACACCATGACCGATGCGTCGGCGAGCTTGTGGCTGTCGAACGCGCCGTCGGCGAAGGGCAGCGCCTCGGCGTCGGCCTCCTGTCGGCGCAGCTCGCCGCCGCGCGCCGCGGACTCCTGCCGTCCCACGTCCAGCAGCTCGGGTGTGAGGTCGGAGGCGATCACGTCTCCGCCGGCCAGCGCGGCCGGGCTCGCACGTCTGCCGTCTCGGCCATGCCGTCCGCCTCTATTGCCTGGTGCCGTGTCCCCGCTTCCTTCGAGCATGGGAACCGACCGGGCCCCGGCCAGGCGAGCGGCGGATGGCGGAGGAGCGACGGGGCCCTCAGGGGTTGCCACCTTCGCCCGCTCGGAAGGCAGGAGCTTCGCTCGTTTGTGTCACTGAAGGAGCCAGACGGCAGGTGAAGGCATCGGGCGGGCGCGTTTCGGCCAATGCGTCACGAAACCCGCCCCGATTGCACAGGCGTATGCACTCGCTTCACTCCGACCCTCGCCCGGCGTCGGCAGCGGCCGGATGCCCGGAGGTCCGGCGATCCGAGGTGGTACTGGGTCGACGCGCGGTGTGTCGGCTTGACGCAATTCGGTCCGCAGCGCCGCTCGGCCAGACCAAGCGAACAAGCAGCAAAAGGAACGTCATCGAGCGGAAACAGGGGCGTAACTTCGCTGGGCGAAGCGAGGGAAAGGATTGGTATAGACCTGATATGTAGTGTTTTTCGGCCAAGATCGAGAAGGTGTTGAACGCGCTGATCAGCCCATGTACCTTCGTCTCACGTTTAACGGCAGGTACCCGAGAGGTGGGGAACCTCAAGGGATTGTGCGCGCCTGCCAGGTTTTCCCGTAGGGCCCCGTGCGTGCATGGCGCGGCACGGTAGGGGCCGACTTCGCCGATTTCCCCGCGGTGAATCGAGTCGGGCGAACCCATTGCTGTCCACTAGACGGTATTTCGTGACCGGTTGCAGGGCGATGCTCTCGCCTTTTGGTCCATCGGAAACAGGGCGCCGTCAAAGTGATATCGGAGGAGAGTGAAGCGTGGAAATTTTGCAGATACCCGATAGTGAGAGGCGGGCATTTGATGCGCTCATACCCGCCGACTCCACAAAATCGGTGAGGCTTGGCACGTTAGGCCCCAAGGGGACGAGCAGCGAGTACATCGCCCAGTCCATGGTGCACAGCATCGGTGACCGAGACTCCTTTCGCATCGTTCTGGAGAACACGTACGAGCGGTGCATGGAGGCCCTTGCGGGCGGGCAGGTCGACCTGGCGCTGGTGGCGCACGCCTATCCAAAGATCAACGCCTTCTATATGAACCCGCTCCTGGAACCGGCGATCGTGTTTCGTGGAAACACTCCCGAGTACGGGCTGGCAACGCGACTCGACTTCGAATTCCACGAAGA
Source organism: Streptomyces sp. NPDC050448 (assembly GCF_040655295.1). Lineage (NCBI taxonomy): Bacteria > Bacillati > Actinomycetota > Actinomycetes > Kitasatosporales > Streptomycetaceae > Streptomyces > Streptomyces sp. NPDC050448. The sequence continues at coordinate 4,996 of NZ_JBFAJR010000079.1, forward strand.
GATGCTCTTCAGTGACACCGTCGTCTCACACCCGGCGCCCGTTCCCCTGCTGCAATACCACTTCGGCCGGCCCGTTCAACTGGCCACCGCGACCTCGACGAGCCAGGCCGCCTGCGACGTCGCCGACGGGCGGTACAACATCGCCATCACCAATGAGCAGGCGATGCGGGAGCACAACCTGAAGTTCGTCTACAGGTTCTCGCACATCCCCATGACGTGGACCGTCTTTTCGCGAAAGGTGAACAAGTGACTGCGCAGACGCATGAACGACTGTACTTCCCGGCTCCGGACGTGGCTCGCCACGACAACGATGTCCGCGTCGAGTCCTACCGGCGTGACGACACCGAGGTCCGGCTCTCCTTCATTCCGCCCGGTGCCGTCGTGACGAGCCGTGACCTCGCGAAGGCACGGGTCGGCATGATCGTCCGCGGCGAACTCTCCGTGACCGTCGGAGAGGTGACGAAGGTGATGCAGCCCGAGCACGATGTGTACGTCGCCCCGCCTCGTGTCGAATGGTCGGCCGTGAACTCCTCGGCGGAGGAGACCGTCCTGCTCGACATCACGCGCAGCAAGCCTGGTGAGAAGTATCCCGCGCCGGTCGGATACTTCCTGGAACCGCTCGAGTCCCGCAAGTTCGTCAAGATGGATGTCACGTTCTTTCTGGCCGACTGGATCGAGCTGATGATCGCCGACATTCCCGGCGGCGGTCAGATGCCCTACCACAAGCACTCGCACGAGCAGATCGGGATATGCCTCGAGGGCCGTTACGAAATGACGGTCGAAGAAACGAGTCACGAGCTCCGGTTCGGCGGTACCTACTTCTGCGCAGGCCAGGAGGGACACAGCGCGGAGAACCCCAACACCGGCATGGCGCGCTCCCTCAACATCTTCATTCCGCCCCGGTACCACCGCGTGCCCCAGCAGGACGAAGAACAGGAAACGGAAACCCCCTGATGCGCGTAGCGATAGTCCTGGGTGCCGGCAGCGGAATCGGGCGCGCAACCGCCCTGAACCTGCGTGCCAAGGGACACGTAACGGTGCTGTCCGCGCGCACGGAAAGCACACTGCAGGATGTTGCGCGGGAATCCGGCGGACGGGACGTCCATGTCGTTCCGGGTGACATCACGTCGCGGGCATTTCGCGCCGAGCTGGTCGATTACGTGGAACAGCGGTTCGGCAGGATCGACGTGCTCATCAACAATGCGCCCGGCCCGGCACCGGGATCCTTCGACAGTGTGGAAGCCGGAGACGTGACCTCCGCGATGGAGCGGAAACTCGTCCCGTACCTGGACCTGATCAAATCCGTGGCTCCGGTGATGGTGCGCAACGAGTTCGGGCGGATTGTCAACATCGTCGGGAACATCGGCAGGGAACCTGCTCCCGGTATGTTTCTTTCGGGGCTGGTCAATGCGGCCGTGTCGAACGCCAGCAAGTATGTGGCAGGTCAGTACGCCCGGCACAACGTGACGGTGAACTGTGTGCACCCCGGGACGATCCGGACCCAGCGCTACGACCGTGCCGTGGAGCACATGAGCGAGGCCGGAAAGATATCGCGGTCCACGGCAGAGGACATTTTGAAGCAGGCCATCCCCATGGCCAGGCCGGGGAACGCAGAAGAGGTGGCTGCCCTTATCGGATTCCTTGCATCCGAAGAGGCTTCGTATCTCACCGGTCAGCAAATTTCGGTCGATGGTGGGCAACTGACATGCGTATAGGAGAAGAAGAGCTCGTGTTCAAGGATCGTGTGGTTGTGGTCACCGGAGCTGCTTCCGGAATCGGGAAGCAGACCGCGATCGAATTCGCCCGGCAGGCCGCGCAGGTCGTCGTCGCCGACATCGACGAGCGGCTCGGCACTGCCGTCGTCGACGACATGAAGAGCGACGGGCTCGACGCGATCTTCGTCAGGACCGACCTCACCAGCGAGGCGGACTGCAAGAACCTCATCGCCGCCGCCACCGACACGTACGGCCGGCTCGACGTCCTGGTCAACAACGCGGGAATCGAGATCTCGACGCCCCTGCACGAGATGTCCGAGCAGGAGTGGGACAAGCTCGTCGACACCAACCTGAAGAGCATGTTCCTGTGCTCGAAGCATGCCCTGCGTGAAATGGTCGGGGCGACAAAGGGCGCCATCGTGAACGTCTGCTCGGTCAGCGGGCTGGTCGCATGGCCTGGCATCGCCGCGTACAACGCCACGAAGGGCGGCGTACTGATGCTGACGAAGTCGCTCGCCGTCGACTACGCGCAGTACAACATCAGGGCGAACTGCGTTTGTCCCAGCATCATCGACACCCCCATGACCGACACGTCCATAGGCCACGACGCATCGGTCAAGGAGGAGAAGGCGAAGCTGAATCCGATCGGGCGTCTTGGCACGCCCGAGGACGTGGCGAACGCGATCCTGTTCCTCGCCTCGGACAAGTCGTCGTTCATCACCGGTGCTGCGCTCACCGTAGACGGCGGATACACGGCCATCTAGCCGTTCTGTTCACGATCCCCCGAAAGAAAGGTTGGCTGGAGTGTCGGACCGATTGACCGGCGAGGAGGGCGCGGCCGGATTCCCCGTGCTGACGGTTCTCGCACTGATGGCTGGCATCTTCGCGGTCGGCTCGGAAGAACTCGTGGTTTCCCCGCTGCTCGTGGACATGGCCACGTCGTTCGACACGACGGTGGCCGTGATGGCGCTGTCCGTCAGCGCCTACGGCATCAGCACGGCGATCGGCGCCCTGCTCTTCGCCCCGCTCGGCGACCGTTTCTCGCGCCGCCTCAGTCTGACGATCGGGATGGCCGCATTCGTGTCGGGCACCTTGATGTGCGCGTTCGCCACCGGACCGGGGGTGTTCTTCACCGGACGAGCGCTGGCCGGCCTGGCAACGGGAGCGTTCGTGCCGACCGCCTACGCATTCGTCGGTGATCAGATTTCGTACCGGCATCGCGCCAAGGCGATGGGCATCCTTGTGTCCAGTTGGTCGATCTCGCTCGTGCTCGGCGTGCCCGTGGGGTCGTTCATCGGGCAATGGGCGAACTGGCGGTGGACCTTCGGGCTGCTCTCGGTGCTGGGCGTCTTCGTCGCCTGCGTGATGCTGATGGCCAAAACCGGCGCCGGTCCTGCCGGTGACGAGGCTCCCCAGCCTGCGCAGGACACTGCCCCGGTCTCGTCGCAGAAGTGGATCCAGTCGGCAGCCCGGGCGTTCCTGGCGCCGAAGGTGGGCCTGTACGTGCTGGCGACCTTCCTGAACATGCTCGGCTTCTACGGCATGTACACCTTCCTCGGCAGCGCCATGCAGTATCGGTTCGGCGACGGAAGCTCCATGACCGGCATCATGATTCTGCTGTACGGCCTCGGGTTCGCGACGAGCTTCGTCACCGGTAGGTGGGCCGACAAGCTCGGCAAGGAGCGGGTCCTCGTCGCCCTGCTGGGCGGCCTGGTCCCGGCCCTGGTGGCCATCCCCCTGGTGGCCGCGTGGACGCCGCTGTTGGTGGTCTGCCTGTTCTTCTGGGGCGCGATGCAGAGCCTGGTCGTCACGCTGCTCAGCACGCTTCTCAGTGAATCCTCCCAGCAGTACCGCGGCACCGTCCTCGCCTTCTACAGCCTCGCGACCAACCTTGCCGTGGCCCTGGGCGCCGCGCTGCTCGGCCCGCTGTTCACGGAGTACGGGTTCTCCGCCTTGGGCTGGGTCTGTGCCGGCATCACCCTCGTCGCCTTCGTACTGAGCGGATGGGCCCAGCGGCGTGGCATCGAGCGGGCGACGGGCGGCGACGGCGCTCCGGTTCGCACTCTTGAGGCAAAGGTGGCAGGAAGTGAAGACTGAATTCGCGCGCAGGCTCCTCGACCTGCCCCGAAGTTCGTTCGCGACGACCGTGGGCAAGATCGCCGAGCTCGTCGAAGCAGGCGAGGACGTCGTCAATCTGTGTCAGGGAAACCCTGACCTCCCTACACCGCCGCACATCGTCGAGGCCCTGCGCCAGGAGGTGCTCGACCCCGCCACGCACCGGTACCCGGCATTCTCCGGCATGCTCGAGCTCAAGGTCGCCATCGCCGAGTGGTACGCGGCGCACCACCAGGTCCACCTGGACCCGGAGACCGAGGTCGCGATCCTGTTCGGTGCGAAGGCCGGCCTGGTGGAGATCAGCCAGTGCTTCCTGAACCCCGGTGACGTCTGCCTCATGCCGGACCCTGCTTTTCCGGACTACTGGGCCGGTGTGGTGCTGGCGAGAGCGCGCATGCATCCTCTTCCGCTCCTGCGGGAGAACGGTTTCCTCCCGGACTACGACGCCCTCGACCCGGCCGTCCGCGACGCAGCCAAGCTGATGTTCCTGAACTACCCCAACAATCCGACCTCGGTGACGGCCCCGCTGGAGTTCTACGAGCGCACCGTCCGGTTCGCCGCCGCACATGACGTCATCGTGGCATCCGACTTCGCCTACGGGGGGCTGGCCCTGGGCGGCGCCGTTCCGGTCTCGTTCCTGCGGGCGGCCGGCGCCAAGGAGGTCGGTGTCGAGTTCATTTCGCTGTCCAAGATGTTCAACATGGCGGGATGGCGGATCGGCGCCGTCGTGGGCAATCGCGAGGTCATCTCCGCGATCAACCTCATCCAGGAGCACTACTACGTCTCGCTCCCGCCGTTCATTCAGAGAGCTGCCATCACGGCGCTGACCGGCCCCCAGGACTGCGTCCAGGAGCTGTCGGACGTCTATGCACGCCGAAGGGACGGCTTCGTGGCCGGGTTGAGGGCCGCCGGATGGCAGCTCGACGTGCCGCAGTCGATCTTCGCCTGGCTGCCGATACCCGGTGCGGGAAGCTCCGAAGCGTTCGCCGACGAGCTGCTTCGGAAGACCAAGGTGGCCGTGGCGCCCGGCCGTTGGTTCGGAGAGCACGGTGAGGGATACGTACGGGTGAGTCTCCTGGCGCCCGAGGACAGACTCCAAGAGGCCGTCGGCCGCCTTGCCGACTTCCGGACCGCGCGCGAGCGGGAATCACCGGGAACGCAGCAGCAGGACACGTGAGTGACACAGAAGGGACCCACACCATGAACAACGCCATTGAAGGGGACCGCCGGGAGATCGACGGTCTCGACGCGCGCATCATCGAGCTGCTCGGGCAGCGGGCCCGCGTATCGGCGCGCATACAGAAGTCCCGCATCAGCGCCGGAGGCCCGCGCACGGTTCTGGCCCGGGAGGCGGAAGTCCTCGGCCGGTACCAGGACGGACTCGGCGCGACGGGCACGCCCATCGCGATGAACGTTCTCAAGCTCTGCCGTGGAGTCAGTCCCACGACGGATTCGGCGCTGGCAACGACCGAGTGACGGTCCGGTGCGAACCTGCGGTCCGCCGCTGGCACCGCGGCGAACGAACACGGCCCGCCGACCCGCGCGGCGCCGCCCGTCCACCCCTCGGGGGTGCCCGCCCGTACTCGTTGTACGGGAGCTCCGTCCCCACTGCTCGACACGAACCGCCCTCGCACGCCGAGGTCTACAGGAGAACCACTGTGATACGCCACGTCGTACTCTTCAAATTCAAGCCGGGATTCGACTGGACCGATCCGCGTGTTCTGGATGCGGAACGCACCACGGCCAGGGTCGGCGACGAGGTACCCGAACTCAAGGAGTGGCGCTACGCGCGCAACATCTCGACTCGCTCCATCGCGTACGACTTCCTGGTCGACGGACTCCTTGACGACATGGAGGCGGTGGAGAGGTATCTCGTCCACCCCTTCCACCAGGACGCGATCGCCCAATGGCGAGAGATCAGCGACTGGGTCATGGTTGACGTCGAGGAGTAGAAGCGGTTCCGGCTCCGTAGCCCCTGGCAGGGCCTGACCCTCGATCAGGCCCTGGATCCTCCGACACCTCATCGCCGCCCGGACCGGCACTGGTCTGTGCGGGTGCATGAGGCGAGGGTCTCGTTGGTTCGTTTGTGACGACAACCCGGAAGAGTCGCGGTGGATCCCCGGTTTCGGCCGCCGTAGCCGTAGCCGTAGCCGTAGCCGTCGCCGTCGCCGCAGACGATGATGCGAGCCGAGCCGTGGCGAGCGGCGCTGATGGCAGCTTCGACGCCGTCGACGAAGATGAACGGTGCCGTGCAGCCGTGTTCCCAGTCCGCCGCTGGTCCGTGGCTGATCAAGAAGACGTGCTCCCCGGCAGCGGCCTGCCGTTCCAGGCGTTGGGCAGACCGATCGGGCGGGTGATCTGCTCACCTGGGATCGCGGGGATCCAGATGCTTCTGCAGGAACGCGATCTCCGCCTCGACGGCCTGCTCGTGCGACGCGAGGAATGGGGCGTAGTGGCGGCCGGACAGGTGAACCACTTCGGCCTCCGGCGCGTTCCGGGCCGCCCGGACGGCGGGGCCGGGGAGCGTGCTTTGGTCCTGGTCGCAGACGACCACCAGCAGAGGGCATCGTATCCGGGAGGCATGGCGGCCGGGCCGGTACCCGCCGACCTGCAGGGCGATCCGTGCGGCGACCGTCTGCTCCCAGTTCGTGTGGCGACGTTCGGGGTCGAGGGCCCGGTCGGCGTCCATGGCGTCGGGCGTGGTGAGCGAGGCGACGGCGCCCCGCGGTCCGGCGGTCGGGACCAGCAGCGGCGGACGTCCGACGAGGCCCCCGAGCGTGTCCGCGACGCCCCGGCCGAACAGACGTAGCGCCGCGAGGGGCGTCATGGAGCGCAGCGCGTGGGGAGCGACCGCGCGGCCGTCGACCAGCGGGGTTTGGGCGATCGCGCAGGCCAGCCGCGGGTGGTCGGCCGCGACACGGAAGACGTGGCCGCCCGCGAGCGAGAAACCCCAGACCGCGACCCTGTCCGGGGCGACGTCGGGCAGACCGGCCGCATACTCGATCGCGGCGTGCCAGTCGGCGACCTGCTCGTCGAAGCGGACGATCTGGCGCGGCGTGCCCCCGCTCTCTCCGAACCGTCGGTGGTCGAAGGCGAGGACCGCGAAACCGGCGTCGTTGAACCGTGCGGCGAACAGGTCCGAGGCCGGTTCCTTCGTCACCGAGGTTCCGCCGGCCATGATCACGCAGCCGCCGTTGGACCCCGGGTAGTGCCAAGCGGCACATGAGGTGTCGCCGCTGGCGAAGCGTACTTTTTCCCGTTGCTTGGACGCGGGCACATGGACCTCCGTGGTGGATGCGTCGTTCTCGGATGCTGTGAAAACCGCGGGCCTGCGGCGTCGTCGCACCGCAGGCCCGCTCCGCAGGGCCGCCGGTGGCAGCCCTGGAGGTGGCGACGCTCAGCCGATCAGGCTGGGGAACCAGATGCGCGGGTCGAGGATCACCGTGTGCTCCTTCCGTGGCTCGGATCCGCCGACGTAGGTCAGGGACGGGGCGGAGTGGATGACGTCCATGGTGGGTTCGTGTTCCCCGAGACGGGCCCCGCAGCGCGACGGAATGGGCGAAACTTGTCTTCATGGCGCGAGCATCGGCGGATTCCGTACTGAGTCTCATGGATCAGCGGCTGGTGGCCGCGTTGCAGTGGGACGGCCGCCTCTCCGCGGAGCGGGCGGCCCACGTGCTGGGGCTCAGCTCCGCCACC
>NZ_JBFAJR010000080.1:0-12250 GCF_040655295.1 Streptomyces sp. NPDC050448
GCCTCAAACGCTACGTCATCCGCGAGGTCTACCACCTGCTCCGACCCGCCCCGCAGACACCCCATACGGCCAGTTGACAACTATAGGAGCGTCAACGCCCTGATGGAGAGCACGATCGGCCTGTTCAAGACCGAGCTGATCAAACCCCGACGGCCATGGAAGACGCTGCCCGACGTCGAACTCGCCACCGCCGAGTACGTCGACTGGTACAACCACCGACGACTCCACGGTGAGATAGGCCACGTCCCACCCGTCGAATACGAGAACAACCACTACCTCGCAGCCACGAAACCCCAGGTCACAACCAACATCTGAGATCTCTACCGAACCCGGAACGGTTCAGCTTGACGGTCGGCCTGTTCGGAGGCCCGGATGCTCACGCGGGAGGAAGACGTGGACGCACATGCCCTGCGTCGTCAGGGCTGGACGATCTCGGCGATCGCCCGGCACCTGGGGCGTGACCGCAAGACCATCCGCGCATACCTGAACGGCGAACAGGAGGCCGGGCAGCGGCGCCTGGCCGCGGACGAGTTCGTGCCGTACTTGGAGTACTGCCGCCAGCGGCTGGCTGACGATCCGCACCTGTGGGCGACCGCCCTGTTCGACGAGATGGTGGAGCTGGGGTATCGGGGCGGCTATTCGACGTTCACGCGTGCCCTTCGCCGGTATGACGTGCGGCCGCACTGCGATCCCTGCCACTCAACGCAGGGTCGTGACGTGGCGATCATCGGGCACCCTCCGGGCGAGGAGATCCAGTTCGACTGGCTTGAGCTGCCGGATCCTCCCGGGGAATGGGCGGTGGGTGGGACTGAATCTGTGCAGGAAGCGGCGCTGCCAGTCGTCTGGCCTGCGGAGTTCCTAGCTTCGGGTCGGGCTGCGCAGTCTGGTTGAGTGTTGTGCAGTTGCGACGCCGAGGGTTGTTGTCGTTGTGGCTGGTCAGGGGTGGGTCTGCTTCTGGTGGTGACATTCTGATGCGGTGTGTTCGGTGTCATCGGTATGCGTTGTCGCTGGACAGCGGGGTGCGGTGTCTGTCGGGTGTGTCTGGCGTCTGCTTGCCAGATCCCCGCCATCGCGCCTGCTCACTCTGGGGTCACATGTCCGGGCGTTCTTCGAGGGGCCCGCAGGGGTTGTGAGTCGATGACTGCGGCCGTCGGCTCGCCGCCCTCCGTCCCTCGATGGGTACGCCTTCGCCTGATTGTGGCGTGATCTTCCGGGCCGGAAACCTGCTGTCGTGGGCCTCGGTCAAGCCGTAGGAATGGCTGGAGTTGCCGACTGGCATATTTTCCGATCCAAGGAGACCACTGTGGACCGTCTGCGTACCACCACCATGGCCCTCGCCGGTGCCGCGGCGATGTTCGCGCTCACCGCTGCTCCCGCCCAGGCCGCCCCGGGAGACGTGACCACGACCTGCGCGAGCACCGCCACCCCCGTCGGCTACGTCGACGTCAACTGGGGCAACAGCCCGAGCTGCGGCACCCAGAACTTCGCCCCGAACATCAAGCAGATCAAGCAGCTCACCGGCCTGCCAGTGGGCACCGTCGTCCAGGCCTGCGGCTCCACCTACTACCCCGTCGGCTGGGTCCAGACCGCCTCGTACTACAGCAGCGCCTGCGTCGCCTTCCCGAACTCCGGTTTCAACAACAACGCCTGGACGCTCAAGCGTGTCTCCTGACCGTCGATGACGCACCGTGCCCGCCCGCGCGCTTGTCCGGCCGAGCGCGGCCGGGCCCGTTGAGCGGTCCTGGTTGGGGACCGGTGGCTGGCCGGGCGCGGTTGTGGGGCAGAGGGGTGAGGGGTCCGGCGCGGTACTCGCCCACCGGTGGGCGAGTACCGCCTCGGCTGGCCCGGTGCGGGTCCGGTCAACGGTGTAACTCCCGATCAAGGAAGTAGCACCTGATGAGCGACGTGACTGTCTCGGTCGAGGCGGTTGAAGAGGTCCGGCCCGAGCTGGCGGCGGACCTGCTGGACGACCAGTTGATCGGGCAGCTGGTCGACCGGGCCCGAGCGTGCGGCCTGCAGCTGACCGGCGAGGGCGGCCTGCTTTTAGCAGCTGACCAAGCGGGTCCTGGAGTCCGCCCTGGAGGGCGAGATCACCGACCACCTCGGCTACGAGAAGCACGACCCGGCCGGCGCTGGCAGTGGGAACTCCCGCAACGGTGTCCGGCCCAAGACCGTGCTGACCGACATCGGGCCGGTCGAGATCGGGCCGGTCGAGATCGAGGTGCCGCGCGACCGCGAGGGCAGCTTCGAGCCGCAGATCGTGAAGAAGCGCCAGCGGCGCCTGACCGGGGTGGACGAGATGGTGCTGTCCCTGTCCGCGCGGGGGCTGACGCACGGTGACATCTCCGCCCACCTGGCCGAGGTCTATGGCGCGAGCGTGTCCAAGCAAACCATCTCGACGATCATCGACAAGGTCATGGACGGGATGACAGAGTGGCAGAACCGGCCGCCCCTCGCGCGCCATCAGCTGCGGAGGACTGGATGGTTGTCGACCAGGTCGAGCACGAGGGGTAGAGCTCGCGCAGGGTGACGCGTGCCCCATTCCGCGAACTCGATGAAGGCGGCCGATCGGGTGATCCGCGCACTGGTCGCGGCGACACGGGCGAGTGGCTGGATGTCATGTCCTGTATGAGGTGATTTGCCGTCACGGATTGTCTGGGCAGCACAGCCCTGTTGGATCACATGGCGGCCAATCACCTGCAAGGAGATGCGTTGCGAAGATTCGGCCAACTTCCGTCCCTGCTTGCCGCCGTGCTGGTGGCCACCGGCTTCGCCTTGGTCCCGGCGGCGCAGGCCGCGACAGTCGCGCCAGCCACCAATAGCGCCGCCGTGCGGCCCTCCGACGACTCAGGTCCCGCAGTACATCACGATACCTCGCCGCCTCTGCGCACCCTGCATGCGGCCCCGGTGAGCAAGCCCGGCCCACGCCCCGTCAGGGAGGTGCCAAACCCGTCGGCCGCCAAGGTGACGGACCCGGTCGTGCAGAAGAGCCACCGGGCCCGCGCGGCGGCGGTTCCCACCATCGTCAACTTCGATGGCATCGGCGCGGAGAGCAACGAGGAGCCATTGGTTCCGCCAGACCCGAACGCCTCGGTCGGCGCCACGCAGGTCGTCGAAACCGTCAACCTCGCCTTCGCGGTGTACTCCAAGACCGGCAGCACCATCCTGCCGCCGACCCCCACCAATGCGCTGTGGGACGCGTTCGGTGGGCCCTGCGAGAACACCAGCGCCGGTGACGCCGTCGTGCGCTGGGACAACCTAGCCCAGCGCTGGGTCATCACCCAGCTCGCCGGCACCCTGGAGGGACCCTTCGTCCAGTGTGTGGCCGTCTCCACGAGCCCGGACGCGACCGGCACCTACAGCCGGTACTCCTTCGTCTACGCCGACCTCAACGACTACCCGAAGCTCTCGGTGTGGCCTGACGCCTATTACCTCACCTTCGACAGGTTCAACCCGTCCAACGGCAACTTCCTGGGCGCCGAGGTCTGTGCCTTGGACCGCGCGCAGATGCTGGACGGGTCGCTTGCCACTCAGCAGTGCTTCTACACCGACCCTGGCCATGGCAGTCTCCTGGGTGCCGACCTGGACGGCTCCACCCCGCCTCCCGCGGGTGCGCCGAACCTGCTGATGGGGCTCAACGGGACCTCGAACAACTCGCTGGCCTACTGGAAGTTCCACGTCGACTGGGCCAACCCCGGCAATTCCACCTTCACCGGCCCTGGCACTCTCCCCGTCGCCCCCTTCACCATCGCCTGCCCCAACGCGGGCCCCGACACTGCGTGCATCCCACAAGGCGGCACCAGCCAGCAACTGGAGTCACTCTCCGATCGCTTGATGTACCGCCTCGCCTACCGCAACTTCGGAACCCATGAGTCCCTGGTGGTCAACCACTCGGTGGACGTCGGCGGTTCGGCCGCGGTGCGCTGGTACGAGCTGCGTCTGTCCGGTGGCAACCCGGTCGTCCACCAGCAGGGAACATATGCCCCTGATGCCACCTTCCGGTGGATGGGCTCCATTGCCCAGGACAGGGTGGGCAACATTGCGGTCGGGTACTCGCAGTCGTCTGCCGCGAGCTACCCGTCGATCCGGGTAGCCGGACGTCGGGCCAGCGATCCGCTGGGCACCCTGACGACGGGTGAGACCACCCTGGTGAACGGCGGAGGCTCGCAGTTCGACGACTTCCCCGAGGCGGCGTTCCGCTGGGGTGACTACACCTCCATGGCCGTCGACCCGTCGGACGACTGCACACTGTGGTACACGAACCAGTACCAGCCGGCCAACGGCCTCGGCAACTGGCACACCCGGATCGCCTCCTTCGTCCTGCCGGGCTGCCTGACCCACCAGACGAAGCTGGGGGCCACCCCGGCATACGTCAAGAAATACCCGCATCCGCGACTGGTGCCGCCGTATCCCACCGCCACGTTGACCGACGTCGACACCGGCCGGCCGCTCTCGGGGCAGCGCCTCACTTTCACCGCGGGCTCGAAGGTGCTGTGCATCGTCACCACCGACCGCAGGGGGCGTGCGACCTGCAAGCCGAAGGACGGCGTGCAGTCGATCATCAACAGTCACGGATACATCGTCACCTACAGAGGGGACCAGACCCACCAGTCGGCAACGGCCAGGGGCCGGCTCGTCATCGTCGGCAAGCAGCACGATGGAAAGCAACGGCATGGCGAGTGATCCAGCGTTCCGCTAGACCGATCCGAGCGTGATCGGGCCTCGCCACACGCGTGTTCTCCAGCAGCGGCACCGCTGCTGGAGAACACGCGCCGCAGCCGCGCAGGGTGTAGTTGAGTTCGTCCCCGGCGAGGTGCCAGCCGAGGGCGCAGGAGTATGCCTGGATGTCGTTGCCGTGGACGCGGCGGGAGTCGCCGAACCGGGCGTGCAGGACGCGTTCGATCGTGAAGTTCCCGGAGCAGCGACCCCGCACCGCATCCGGTGCGCGAGGCCGACCAGCGGGCGCACCATCGCCAGCAACCCCGACTGCACCACGGCCCCAGACCGCAGACTGCAATCCCACCGGGCGCACTGCGTCCAACCTCGACGGCGCGGCTCCGTACTGGAACAGCTACACCTACACCGCCTCCGGGCAGCGGGCCACGGAGAAGAGCAACACCGGAACTCCGACAACCCGTACGTACTGCTACGACCCGGCCCGCCCGCATGCTCTGGCGGCCACCACCACCGGCGCCACCTGCCTCGGCCTCACTCCCCAGTACGCATACGACGCCACCGGCAATACCACCAAGCGTGCCGAAACCCCGGGCAGCACCACCTCCCAGACTCTGAACTGGGGTGCGGAGGGCAAGCTCACCAAGACTACGGAGGGCGCCACTGCCACCGACTACGTCTACGACGCGGACGGTGAACTCCTGATCCGCCGGGACCCGGCTGGCGAGACGGTGCTCTACAGCGGACCCAACGAGGTCCACGTCAAGGGCGCCAAGAAGTGGGCCACCCGCTCCTACAGCATCGCCAGCGTCAAAATCGCAGTCCTGACCAACGAATCCGGCACTACCAAGCTGTCCTACGTCGCCGGCGACGGACACGGAACCTCCTCACTGAGCCTTTTCCAACCTGACCGCGATGCAGGGCTGTTGGCGGTCAAGGGCTTTACGCAACGACGAAGCTCCTGGTAGACGGGTTCTCGACCAAGATCACCCGTGTCCGCCAGGAGCTTCGTGTGCTTGTCTACCCGTCCTCGATCGTGGTGAGGTGGCTGCCGCTGGGGGATCGAGCGGCTTGGGCGCGGAGTATGGCGAGCGGCCGCCGGTGTGGCGGTCGGGCATGGGTGAGGAGGTGCTCAGCGGCCTTTATCGGGAGGTGTTCGCCGCGGTGGTGGCGGCTTCGGGGCCGGTGAGCGGGGTGCAGTTGACGCGCGTGGTGGGCCGGGATGCGGAGATCAAGAACGAGGTGGAGAAGATCCGTCACCGTGCCTACGCGCTGGAGAAGCGGGGCTGGCTGGTGCGGGAGAGCAACGGCCGGTTCATGCCCGCGCCCGGGGCCGTCGGTCGGGACGCTTCTCCGGCCAGCGCGGGGCATCGCCGGCCATCTGGCGCGACAGCCTGATCGTGGCGGCCCGCCACACCATCTGCTGGTGGTGATCGGGGCGGCGTTCGTGGTCGCGGTTGAGGCGGCGTGAGCGGGAGAGCCAGCTCAGCGTGCGCTCCACCACCCACCTGCGGGCCAGTACGACAAATCCGCATTGTCCGTCGGATCGGCGCACGACCTCGATCCGGACTCCGTGGCGTGCGAACGCCTTCGCCAGCGCCGGACCCTGGTAGGCGCTGTCGACCCACACCAGTTTCAGCAGCCGGCCCGGCTGGTCCATGAATGTCTCCAGCAGCGTGGGGGCGGCCTTGGAGTCGTGGACGTCCGCTGTGGTCACGGTGACCTCCAGGAGCAGGCCCTCGGTGTCGGTGAGGATGTGGCGCTTGCGCCCGTCGCGTGATTTACCGCCGTCGTATCCGCGACTGTCCTCACCGACGGTCTCGGAGGCGTCCACCGACTGACTGTCGAGGATCCCCGCAGTGGGCTCGGCGTTGCGGCCTTTACGTTCCCTCGCCGTGCGGCGCAGACGTTCGTACAGCTCACGCACGTAGTCGTAGGACCGCCATCGGCGGAAGAAGTCGTAGACCGCCCGCCAGTACGGGAAGTCGACCGGCATGGCCATCCACTTCACGCCGTTGTCGACGAGGTAGCGCACCGCGTCGAGTATCTCGCGGTGGCAGTGCGCTTCCGGACGCCCGCCTCGCTTGAGGAGCCAGGCCGGCACCGGCATCGCGGAGCGGACCTCAGCCCACTCCGCATCTGTCATGTCACTCGGATAACAGCCTGCCCGCAGCCCCGGAGCGATCGAACCGAACCGGTGCACGTAGCAGTCACACCCAGGAGTGACCGTGGTGGACGCAGCCACAGAGAGACTGCTCAACTGATCAGGCAACGGGCTTCCTTGGTCGTGCTGGGTGTCGTAACCGCGTCACTACCAAGGGGCCCGTTCTTTCATGCCCGATGGTGTCCCGCCATGTGGTGTAGCCGATCAAGGGTGAGGTGTGCGCGGGCTTGCTCGCCGGGCGCACACCCATGGAGGGCTCGCGCTCTCTGCGCATGAGGTGGGCCACCGTGCAACTCTCTGTAGTGAACGGCCAGTTCAATGACGGAGGTGCGAGGTGGCCCTGTCCCAGTCTGACCTATTACGCCTGCTGGAGTCACTACGCTCGGCAGACGGACTCGAACTCGTCCGCGGCATCGCCGAGCGGATGCTGCAGGAGCTGATCGAGGCCGAGGCCGCTGCCCGCATCGGTGCCGGCTGGAACGAGCACACCGAGGCCCGTACCGCCCTGCGCAACGGGCACCGCGAGAAACGCTCACCATCCAGGCCGGCGACCTGGAGCTGGCCATCCCCAAACTGCGCGCCGGAAGCTTCTTCCCCAGCCTGCTGGAGCGCCGACGACGGATCGACCAGGCCCTGTACGCGGTCATCGTGGAGGCCTACGTCCATGGCGTGTCCACCCGGTCGGTGGACGACCTGGTCAAGGCCCTGGGCGCGGACACCGGGATCTCCAAGAGCGAGGTCTCCCGGATCTGCGCGGACCTGGACGAGCCGCTGACCTTCCGCACCCGGCCGCTGGACCACAGCCGCTTCCCCTACATGTACCTGGACGCCACCTACTGCAAGGCACGCGTGAACCACCAGATCGTCTCCCGCGCCGTGGTCGTCGCCACCGGGATCACCGAGGACGGCGGCCGCGAGGTCCTGGGCGTCATGGTCGGCGACAGCGAGACCGAGGCGTTCTGGGCCGAGTTCCTGCGCTCCCTGCGTGAACGCGGACTGACCGGGGTCCGCCTGGTCCTGTCCGACAGTCATTCCGGCCTGGTCAAGGCGATCCGCAAGGTCATGCTCGGCGCCGCGTGGCAGAGATGCCGTGTTCATTTCCTGCGAAATGTCTTCGCAGTGATTCCGAAGGAAGCGGCCGAGATGGTCGCCGCAACCATCCGCACGGTCTTCGCCCAGCCCACCCAGGACGCGGTCCGCGCCCAGCTCGACACCGTCGCCGAGATGCTCGGCAAGCAGTTCCCCAAGGTCAAACAGATGCTCCTGGACGCCAAGGACGACCTGACCGCCTTCGCGGCCTTCCCCGAGCGGCACTGGAAGAAGATCCAGTCCACCAACCCGCTCGAACGGATCAACCGCGAGATCAAACGCCGCACCGACGTCGTCCAGGTCTTCCCCAACGACGACGCCCTCCTGCGACTGGTCACAGCCGTGCTATTCGAACTGCACGACGAATGGATCGCCTTCCCCGCCGCTACCTCCCCGAGGGAAGCATGGACGAGATATACCCCACCGAGCTCCCCGAAGGCGCCCCCGCACCACCCAACGCCACCAACGCGCCCACCGAGTGATCGGCTACACCACGAAGGGGGACATGACCCAGACGAGCACGTCACTGACTCGCCCGATCAACGAATCCGCACTGAGCCTGCGCCAGCACCTCGGGGCCACGCCGGAGGAGCAGGCCGACAGCATCGCCCAAGCGCTCTCCGCCGAGGAACTTGTAGCACTCGTCGAGGAGCTGTGCACCAGGATCTGACGGCGATAGGACAAGCCGGGCCGCCCAAGCGGTCCGGCTTCCCGCTTTTTCGGATCGGCCGCGTCCCCCTCCTCGGCGCCGTGTGGCTGTGCTGGGCCTGCCCGGTACCGCGCTGCTCGCCGACTGGACCGCAGCCGGTTCTCCTCCGCCTTCGAGATGCCTCCGGAAGCTTCGAGGGCGCGGTCGATCAGGGCTGAAGCCGACGCGCACTTCGCGATGACGGGAAGGTGCGCAGCGGCGCCGGCAGGTCGGCCAGGATCTCCCACAATGGCAACGTGCCGCTGGCCCACGCGTTGAGGGTGGCCCGGTCTACCAGGTGCAGCCGCTGGCTTCGCGCGAACTTCACTGCGGGCGCGGTGATCCTGCCGTTGGTGACGAGAACGACGTCGCCGCCGTGGACGGGGCGGCCCGTTCCGTTGAGGACGTGAAGGTCCGGAGTGCCGACTGCGGCCCCGGCCGCGCCGTCGCGGCGATGCTTGCACTGGATGACCCAGCGGCGGCCTGCCGGGTCGGTCCCCTTGACGTCGGCGCCGTTGTCGCCGGCGCCGCCCACCCGGACGGCGTCGTGGGCCCCGTCGCGGCGCATCAGGTCCCGTACGGCTTCCTCGAACTGACTGTGATGAAGGCCGTCCAGGAAGCGGATGTCCCAGCCGTCCGGTCGCCGGCGCCGGGCGGTCCACGCGGAGACGCCACGCCGCGCGGCCTTCACGAGCAGCAGCATCAGCGCTCCGGTGGCCAGGACCACGACGGCGACGGCGGCGATGTCGGAGCCGTGGAGCTGAAGCCACTGCCGGGCCTGCGGAACAAGGACGGACGCGAGCGCGGCGGCCACCAGGAGGCCGGCGGTATCGATGCCGGGCCCTCCTCTGCGACGGCGCACGGGTCGACGTCCTCGTCCTGGCTGTCGTCGAGCAGGGGTGCGGGTCGGGTTTCGACGTCCGGACATGGACGCGCCTTCCTGAAGCAGGTCGTGGCGCTCACCGGCCCGCGGGCAGCTGGCGGGTGGGCGGCCGCGTCCCACCGGATGGTGGGAATCTCCACCCACCCTCCTCAGGGCGGCTTGCCCGAAGGCTTGCCCAGTCCCCGAAGGGGCGAGAGAGGAGGCTTGCCCACCGGAGGAGTCCGTGGTGCACTGTGACTGAGCGCTTCAGTTGGCCCGATCGGCCAACTGAAGCGCTCAGTCTGTACAATCTTGGTTACGCGTGTCTCAGGCCACGAAGGCCGGTACTGCAGGCGCTGACCAGTACTCGCCCACCCACGCTTCCAGGGACGTCAGCCCGGGGTGCTGTGCACGCAGCGTCGCCAGGTCGGCCTTGAAGCCGACCGTGTTGAACCAGTCGAACATGGCGGCCAGCTCCTCGCTGTGGGCGCGTACCTGCTCGATCGGCTGGGAGGTGAAGCGCACCGGACGGGCGGCGGTGCGAGCGAAGGCTTCGGCCAACTGCGGGCCGGTCAGCTCGTCTGCGGCGATCTCGACGGTGCGCCCCAGGTAGTCGGCCGGGGTGTCGAATGCGTCAGCGGCGATGCCTCCGATGTCGCCCGGGGTGATCATCTGGAGCTTCGTGTCCGGGGCCAGCGCCATCGTCAGCGTGAGCTCGCCGTCCACCCACTGGGGGCCCAGGTGCTCGAAGTTGGTGATGAAGAAGGTTGGCCGCAGGATCGTCGCGGGCAGACCGAGCGCCGTGATGTGCCGCTCGACTTCGCCCTTACTGGCGAAGTGCTGCACCTGACCGGGGCGGTCGGCGCCATCGACCGAGCTGTAGACGAAGTGCGCGACACCCGCGCGGGCGGCCGCCTCCGCGACGGCCTCACCCTGCCGGATCTCGCCGGCGAAGCCGTCCGGTCCAGCAAAGGTCTGCACACTGAACACGCCGTACGCGCCGCGCAGGGCCGCATCCAGCGATGCCACATCGTCCAGGTCACCGCGGACCAGGACGGCGTCGGCCTCCTTCAGCGCCAGTGCCTCGGGCTTGTTCGGGTCACGGACCAGTGCGTGCACCGTCCAGCCGCGAGACAGCAGTGCGCGCGCGGTGGCGCCACCCTGCCTCCCAGTCGCACCAGTCACCACAATGACGCGGTTGTCAGACATCTAAGGCTCCTCGATAGCGCACGTCCTGGGGGCCTTAAGTGGCATCCCTCGGTGCCCAGAACCCTGCCCCCTCAACCAAGATTGAGGTCCAGCCCCTGTGATCTACATCATGGCCGCCAGGCTGCTCGTTGCCCCGCTCCACGGGCCAACCATCACGCTCAGCGGGCCAACTTGGGCGCTAAAGAGCCAACTGAAACGCTCAGTGCGTTGTGGCAAACCGGATTTCGTTCGAGGTGTGCGGCAGCGGGTGATCATCTGGACGGAGGTTCGGGTGCGGCCGTGGGCATGAAAGAACGGGCCCCTTGGTAGTGACGCGGTTACGACACCCAGCACGACCAAGGAAGCCCGTTGCCTGATCAGTTGAGCAGTCTCTCTGTGGCTGCGTCCACCACGGTCACTGAACCGTTCCGGGTTCGGTAGGGACTCGATCATTTGAGAGGATCGAGTCATGGCACGTCCTTCCCAGTACCCGCTTGAGCTGCGCCGTCGTGCGGTGCGGATGGTCGCCGAGGTGCGGCCGGAGTACGACACCGAGTGGGCCGCGATGAAAGCGGTCGCCCAGAAACTGGGCATCGGCACGACCGAGACGCTGCGGAAGTGGGTCCGGCAGGACCAGGTCGACGCCGGCGTCCGTCCTGGCGTGACCACCGAGGAATCAGCCGAACTGAAGCGGCTGAAGAAGGAGAACGCCGAGCTGAAGCGGGCGAACGAGATCCTGAAGGCCGCGGCGTCTTTCTTCGCGGCCGAGCTCGACCGGCCACACACACGCTCGTAGCCTTCATCGACGAGTACAAGGGCCGCTTCGGCGGTGTCGAGCCGATCTGCCGTGTGCTCACCGCACACGACTGCAAGATCGCCCCCTCCACCTACTATGCCCACCACAATCGCCGGCCGTCGGCCAGGACCGTGCGGGACAGCGAGTTGAAGGAGCTGATCCAGCAGGTCTTCGAGACCAACTACCGCGTCTATGGGGCGAGGAAGATCTGGCGGGAGCTGAACCGACAAGGCCAGGCCGTGGCCCGCTGCACCGTCGAACGCCTGATGCGAGAGCTCGGCATCGCCGGAGCGGTCCGCGGCAGACGCGTGATCACCACGCTCCCCGGCGGCCAGGCCGACCGGGCCCCGGACCTCTTGGACCGGGACTTCGTCGCCGACGCCCCGAACCGCTGCTGGGTCGCGGACTTCACCCACGTGAAGACCTGGTCCGGCGTCGTCTACGTGGCGTTCGTCGTGGACACCTTCTCCCGCCGGATCGTCGGCTGGTCCGCGGCCACTGTGAAGGAGACGGTCTTCGTGCTGGACGCCCTGGAGATGGCGATCTGGCAACGCGATCGCGACCAACACCCGATCCAGCCGGGAGAGTTGATCCATCACTCGGACGCCGGGTCGCAATACACGAGTTTCCGGCTCGCCGAGCACCTGGACGCTGCTGGCATCGCCGCCTCTATCGGCTCGGTCGGCGACGCCTACGACTGTCAGTCTCTTCGCACCGGATCCCGCAAGGATCGGGTAGCCCCGGCCGAGGCGGTCTGACTCTTGCTTACGACTGACCCCACGGGTGTCC
>NZ_JBFAJR010000081.1:0-10033 GCF_040655295.1 Streptomyces sp. NPDC050448
GGCTCCACCACAACCCGGCGCACCCCAGCGCCCAGCGCCTCGACGACGGCCGTGTCATCCACACCCGCAGCCGGCACCACGACCAGCCACTCACCATCCAGCCGCACACCCGCGCCACCGTCCGCCAGCGGCTTCCAGGACACCCGATAGCGCCAGCCGTCGACCTCCGACTGCTGCTCCGCCTGTCGGCGCCATGCGGACAGTGCCGGGACGAGTTCGCTGAAGCCGGCGTCGTCGCCCACCTCCAGTTCGGACATCAGGGCGGCGAGATCGCCGCGCTCCACCGCGTCCCAGAACCGGGCGTCGACCGCGTTCACCGCGAAGGCGGGGGCGTTCGCGCCGTGGGAGAGGACGTTCTCCGGCCAGTAGCGCTGCCGCTGGAAGGCGTACGTCGGCAGGTCCACCCGTCGGGCGCCCGTACCGGCGTAGAAGGCGGACCAGTCCACAGTCACACCGCGCACGTGGACCTGGGCCAGAGCGGTGACCGCGGTCTCCGCCTCCGGCCGCCCGGCGCGCAGGACCGGCACGAACCCGGCAGTCGCATCGCCCGTCACACACTCCTGGGCCAGCGCCGACAGCACACCGTCCGGCCCCAGCTCGACGAACGTCGTCACACCCGCGGCCTCAAGCGCCCGCACACCATCGAGGAAGCGAACCGCCTCCCGGACGTGCCGCACCCAGAACTCCGCCGAACCCATCTCATCCGAGACCAGCGCACCGGTCAGGTTGGAGACAACCGGAATCCGAGGTTTGTCGAACGACAGCCCCGCCACGACCAGACGGAAGTCATCCAGCATCCCGTCCATGTGCGGCGAGTGGAACGCATGACTGACCGTCAGCCGCTTGCTCTTCCGGTCGGCGAACGAAGCCACCACGGCCAGCGCAGCATCCTCGTCACCGGCAACGACCACCGACTGCGGGCCGTTGACGGCCGCGATACTCACGCGGTCGGTCAGCAGCGGCAGGACCTCGTCCTCCGACGCCTGCACCGCGATCATCACACCACCCGACGGCAGCGCCTGCATCAGACGACCCCGCGCAGCAACCAGCACACACGCGTCCGCCAGCGAGAGAACGCCCGCCACATGCGCGGCCGCGATCTCGCCCACGGAGTGACCGGCGACGAAGTCCGGCCGCACACCCCACGACTCGATCAGCCGGCACAGCGCGACCTCGACCGCGAACAGCGCGGGCTGCGCGTACTCCGTACGGTCCAGAACGGCCGCGTCGTCCCCGAACAGGACGTCCCTCAGCGGCACTTCGAGCTCAAGATGCTCGCACACCGCATCCAGGGCGGCCGCGAACGCCGGGAAGGCGGCGTACAGCTCGCGCCCCATCCCGAGGCGCTGGCTGCCCTGCCCGGTGAACAGGAACGCCAGCGCGCCCCCCGCCACCGCGCCCCGCACCAGGCCCGGGACCTGCTCGCCCGCGGCCAGGGCCTCCAGGCGGCTGAGCAGCGTCTCGGGGGCCGTGGGCTCGCCGAGGAGGACCGCGCGGTGTTCCAGGGCGGCCCGGTGCATGGCCAGGGCGTGGCCGAGGTCGAGAGCGCCGCGGGTTCCGGCGGTGGCGACCAGGTCGGCGGCGGTCGTACGGAGGCGGTCGGCCTGGGCACGCAGTGCGGCCGCGGTGCGGCCGGAGACGATCCACGGGAGGACGGCCGGTACCGGGTGCCCCGCGGGGCCCGGCTCGGGCCGGGTCTCCTCGTCGGCCTCGCGCGGTGCCTGTTCGAGGACGGCGTGGGCGTTGGTGCCGCTGTAGCCGAAGGAGGAGATGCCGGCGCGGCGCGGGCGGCCGGTCTCCGGCCAGGCCCGCTGCTCGGTCAGCAGCTCGATGTCACCGGCGGACCAGTCCACGAACGGCGTCGGCTCGTCGACGTGCAGGGTCTGCGGGAGCACCCCGTGCCGCATGGCCATGACCATCTTGACGACACCGGCAACACCGGCGACGGCCTGGGTGTGCCCGATGTTGGACTTGACCGAGCCGAGCAGCAGCGGCCGCTCGGCGGGGCGGTCCTGGCCGTACGTGGCCAGCAGCGCCTGCGCTTCGATCGGGTCGCCGAGCTTGGTGCCCGTGCCGTGGGCCTCGACCGCGTCGACGTCCCCCGCGGTCAGACCGGCGTCGGCAAGGGCCTCGCGGATGACGCGCTGCTGGGAGGGGCCGTTGGGGGCGGTGAGGCCGTTGCTCGCGCCGTCCTGGTTGATCGCGGTGCCGCGGACGACGGCGAGGACCGGGTGCCCGTTGCGGCGGGCGTCCGAGAGCCGCTCCAGCAGGAGCAGGCCGACGCCCTCGGCCCACACGGTACCGTCGGCGGCCGCGGCGAAGGCCTTGATCCGGCCGTTCTCGGCGAGGCCGCGCTGGCGGCTGAACTCGGTGAACGCTCCGGGCGTGGACATGATCGTCACAGCGCCCGCGAGGGCCATCGAACACTCGCCGCGGCGCAGGGCCTGGGCGGCGAGGTGCAGGGTGACGAGCGACGAGGAGCAGGCCGTGTCGAGGGTGACCGCGGGCCCTTCCAGGCCGAAGGTGTAGGAGATGCGGCCGGAGACGACGCTGGCGGCGTTGCCGGTGCCGAGGTGGCCCTCCAGGCCGTCGGCGTCGTTCAGCCACAGCTGGAGGTAGTCCTGGGCGTTGGAGCCGACGAACACGCCGGTTCGGCTGCCCTGCAGGGCGGTC
Source organism: Streptomyces sp. NPDC050448 (assembly GCF_040655295.1). Classification (NCBI taxonomy): domain Bacteria; kingdom Bacillati; phylum Actinomycetota; class Actinomycetes; order Kitasatosporales; family Streptomycetaceae; genus Streptomyces; species Streptomyces sp. NPDC050448. The sequence continues at coordinate 2,674 of NZ_JBFAJR010000081.1, forward strand.
GGGTCGATGCCGGCCCGTTCGAAGGTCTCCCAGGTGGTCTCCAGCAGCATCCGCTGCTGGGGGTCCATGGCGAGGGCCTCGCGCGGGGAGATCCCGAAGAACGCGGCGTCGAAGTCGGCCGCCTCGTGGAGGAAGCCGCCCTCGCGGACGTAGCTGGTGCCCTCGCGGTCGGGGTCGTCGCTGTAGAGGGAGTCGAGGTCCCAGCCGCGGTCGGCGGGGAAGGCGGTGATGCCGTCGCGGCCCTCGACGAGCACCTGCCACAGGTCCTCGGGGCCGCGGACGCCTCCGGGGAAGCGGCAGCCCATCGAGACGATGACGACCGGGTCGTCGCCGGCGCCCGCGGCGCCCGGCCCGAGGGCCGGACGTCCGGCGCCGAGCGCACCGTTCCCGGCGCCGGCGCCGTCGGCCAGACCGCCGATCAGCTCCTCGCGCAGGTACTGGGCGAGGGCCGTCGCCGTCGGGTAGTCGAAGACGAGGGTGGCGGGCAGGCGGCGGCCGGTGGCCTCGCCGAGCAGGTTGCGCAGCTCGACGGCGGTGAGGGAGTCGAAGCCGAGTTCCTTGAAGGAGCGGCCCGGCTCGACGGAGGCGGCGCTCGGGTAACCGAGGGCCGCGGCGACCTGCTTGCGTACGAGGTCGAGGACGGCGCGGTCCTGTTCGGCGGCCGGGAGTCCGGCCAGGCGCTGCCGCAGACCGGAGGCGTCCGCGGACGCGCCGCCCGCCGACCGGCGCGCGGGGACCCGTACGAGGCCGCGGAGCAGCGGCGGCAGGGTTCCGGCCTGGGCCTGGCCGCGGAGGCCCGCGGGGTCGATGCGCATCAGGACGGGCGCGGGCTCGTCGATCCGGTGGGCGAGGTCGAAGAGGTCGAGGCCCTCCGCCGTGGTGAGCGGGGGCAGACCGGCGCGGGTCATGCGGCTGATGTCGGCGTCGGTGAGGCTGCCGGCCATGCCGCTGCCGTCGGCCCACAGGGCCCAGGCCAGGGAGGTGGCCGGAAGGCCCAGGGAGCGGCGGTGCTGGGCGAGGGCGTCGAGGAAGACGTTGGCGGCGGCGTAGTTGCCCTGGCCGGCGCCGCCGAAGACACCGCCGATGGAGGAGAACAGCAGGAACGCGGAGAGGCCGAGGTCCCGGGTCAGCTCGTGCAGGTGCCAGGCCGCGTCGGCCTTGGGGAGCAGGACGGCCGAGAGGCGCTCGGGGGTGAGGGAGTCGATCACGCCGTCGTCGAGGACGCCCGCGGTGTGGACGACCGCGCCGAGGGGGTGCTCGGCCGGTACGGAGGCCAGGAGCGCGGCCAGCGCGTCGCGGTCGGCGACGTCGCACGCGGCCCACGTCACCGAGGCTCCCGCGTCGGTGAGTTCGGCGGCGAGCTGCTGCGCCTCGGGGGTGGTTCCGCCTCGGCGGCCGACGAGGAGCAGGTGGCGCACGCCGTGCTCGGCCACGAGGCGGCGGGCGACGAGGCCGCCGAGGAGTCCGCCCGCGCCGGTGATCAGTACGGTCGACCCGGGTGCGTACGCGGGGTGGCCGGGGCCGGTCGTCGGTTCGTCGGCGGTGTCCTGGGCGACGCGGGCGAGGCGCCGGGCGTACAGGGCGCCCGCCCGTACGGCGAGGTGCGGTTCTCCCGAGGCGAGGGCGGCGGGCAGCGCGCGGGCGGATGCGGCGGTGCCGTCGGTGTCGACGAGCAGAAGCCGGTCGGGGGCTTCGGCCTGGGCGGAGCGCAGCAGGCCCAGGACGGCGGCGTGCACCGGGTCGGTGACCGCGTCGGCGGCCTCGGTGTCGTCGATGGCGGCGACCGCGCCGCGGGTCAGGACGACCAGGCGGCTGGTGGCGAACCGGTCGCCGGTGAAGGCGTCGTCGCCGAGCCAGGTCTGGGCGAGGACGAGGGCGTGGTGCGCGGCCCGGTGCAGGGCCTCGGTGGAGAGCTCCGGCGCGGCGGGGTCCTCCGAGGCCGAGCCGGCCTGTCCGTAGCCGACGAACACGGCGTCCGGTAGGGGCGCTCCCGCGTCGACGGCGGCCGCCAGCTCGGCGAGGTCCGCGTAGCGGTCGATCCTTTCGGCGCGCAGGGCCGCCGGGACCTCGGTGCCCACGACCGCCCAACGGTCTTCGTGCGCCGGGGCCGTGTCTGCGGGCTGCGCGAGCTTCGTCCAGACGGTGCGGAACACCGAGTCGTGGTGGGCGGTGCGGGCCGCCCGGACCTGCTCGGCCGACACGGCCCGCAGGACGAGGGAGTCGACGCTCGCGACGGGCGCGCCCGTGGCGTCCGCGATCTCCAGCCGTACGCCATCGCCTCCCTTGGGGGTGAGGCGTACGCGCAGGGCGTCGGCGCCACCGGCGTGGAGGGTGACGCCGCTCCAGGCGAAGGGGAGGCGGCCCTCGCCCTCGGTGCCGCCCAGGACGCCGAGGCCGAGGGTGTGCAGGGCGGCGTCCAGCAGGGCGGGGTGGAGGCCGAAGTCGCGTGCCGCCGCGGCGTTCTGCTCGGGGAGGGCGACCTCGGCGTAGACACTGTCGCCGTGGCGCCAGGCGGCGGTGAGGCCGCGGAAGGCCGGGCCGTAGCCCATGCCGACCTCGGCGAGGTCGGCGTACAGGCCGTCCGTGGCGAGGGGTTCGGCGCCCGCCGGGGGCCACGGCCCGGCCGCGAGGGGCGCCGGGGCGGGGGCGGCCGTGGGGGCCAGGACTCCGCCGGCGTGGCGGGTCCACGGCTCGTCGGAGGAGCTGTCCTTCGCGCGGGAGGAGAGGGTGAAGGCGCGTCTGCCGCTTCCGTCGGCGTCGGGGGCACTCACGTGCATCTGGAGCTGTACGCCGCCCCGTTCGGGCAGGACGAGCGGGGCTTCGAGAGTCAGCTCCTCGACGAGGCCGCAGCCGAACTGGTCGGCGGCGCGGATCGCGAGGTCCACGAAGGCGGTGCCGGGCAGCAGGATGCTGCCCATGACCTTGTGGTCGGCCAGCCAGGGGTGGGCGGCGGCTGACAGCAGTCCGGTGAAGAGGAAGCCGTCGGATTCGGCGAGGGCGACGGCCGCGCCGAGGAGCGGGTGCGCGGCCTCCTCCAGGCCCGCCGCGGTGACGTCTCCGGCGCGGGTGCCGGGCTCGATCCAGTAGCGCTGGCGCTGGAAGGCGTAGGTCGGCAGGTCGACGCGGCGGGCGCCGGTGCCCGCGTAGAAAGCGGTCCAATCTACGCGGAAGCCGTGGACGTGGGCCCGGGCGAGGGCGGTGACGAGGGTCTCCGCCTCGGGGCGGCCCTTGCGCAGGACGGGCACGAAGACGGCGCCCTCGACGGTGACGCAGTCCTGGGCCAGGGCCGACAGGACCCCGTCGGGACCCAGCTCGAGGTACCTGCTGACCCCGGCGGCCTCCAGGGCGCGCACACCGTCCAGGAAGCGAACGCCCTCCCGCACGTGCCGCACCCAGAAATCGGCCGAACCCATCTCGTCCGAGACGAGGGCACCGGTCAGGTTGGAAACGACCGGGATGTGGGGCGTGTCGAACGACAGCCCCTCCACCACCACACGGAAGTCCTCCAACATCCCGTCCATGTGCGGCGAGTGGAAGGCATGACTGACCGTCAGCCGCTTGCACTTGCGGTCGGCGAACGAAGCCACCACGGCCAGCACGGCATCCTCATCACCCGCGATGACCACGGACGTGGGCCCGTTGACGGCAGCAATGCCAACGCGGTCGGTCAGCAGCGGCAGGACCTCGTCCTCCGACGCCTGCACCGCGATCATCACACCACCCGACGGCAGCGCCTGCATCAGACGACCCCGCGCGGCAACCAACGCACACGCATCGTCCAGCGAGAACACACCCGCCACATGCGCGGCAGCGATCTCACCGATCGAATGACCGGCGACGAAGTCCGGCTTCACACCCCACGACTCCAGCAGCCGGAACAACGCCACCTCGACCGCGAACAGCGCGGGCTGCGCATACTCCGTACGATCCAGAACGGCCGCATCCCCGCCGAACAGCACCTCCTTCAGCGGTACTTCGAGCTCAAGCCGCTCGCACACCGCGTCCAGCGCGTCCGCGAACACCGGGTAGGCGTCGTACAGCTCACGCCCGGCCCCGAGACGCTGGCTGCCCTGACCGGTGAACAGGAAGGCGGTCTTCCCGCCCACCGGCGAGCCCTTCACCACGCCCGCGGCGGTGCCGCCCTCCGCCAGTGCGGCGAGTCCGGCCAGCAGGCCCTCTCGGTCCGCGGCGACCACGGCCGCCCGGTCCTCGAAGGAGGCCCGGCCCACGGCCAGCGCCCGGGCGACGTCCACCGGATGCTGCCCGGTGTGCTCGCCCGCGTGGGCGAGGAGGCGTTCGGCCTGCGCGCGCAGGGCGTCCCCGCCCTTGGCCGAGAGCAGCCACGGCACGACCGGCGCGGCCGTGGACGACGACGCCGGCTCCGCGCTCCGGTCGGACTCCGGGGCCTGCTCGATGATGGTGTGGACGTTGGTGCCGCTGACGCCGAAGGCGGAGACGCCGACCCGGTACGGGCGCCCGGTCTGCGGCCACGGCTGCTGCTCGGTGAGCAGCGAGACGGCTCCGGCGGTCCAATCGACGTGCGAGGTCGGCTCGTCGACGTGCAGGGTCTTGGGCAGCACCCCGTGGTGCATCGCCATGACCATCTTGATGATGCCGGCGACGCCCGCGGCGTTCTGGGTGTGGCCGAGGTTGGACTTCAGGGAGCCGAGGAGCAGCGGCCGGTCCGCCGGGCGGTCCTGCCCGTACGTGGCCAGCAGCGCCTGGGCCTCGATGGGGTCGCCCAGCGTCGTGCCGGTGCCGTGGGCCTCGACGGCATCGACGTCGGCCGCGGTCAGGCGGGCGGATTCGAGGGCCTGGCGGATGACGCGCTGCTGGGCGGGGCCGTTGGGGGCGGTCAGGCCGTTGGAGGCACCGTCCTGGTTGACGGCGGAGCCGCGCACGAGGGCCAGGATCCGGTGCCCGTTGCGGCGGGCGTCGGAGAGGCGCTCCACGAGGAGGACGCCGACGCCCTCGGACCAGCCGGTGCCGTCCGCCGCCTCGGCGAAGGACTTGCAACGGCCGTCGGCGGACAGGCCGCGCTGGCGGCTGAACTCGACGAAGACCTCCGGTCCGGCGAGGACGGTGACGCCCGCGGCCAGGGCCAGCGAGCACTCCCCCTGCCGCAGGGCCTGGACGGCCATGTGCAGGGCGACGGAGGAGGACGAGCAGGCGGTGTCGATGGTGGCGGCCGGGCCCTCCAGGCCGAAGACGTAGGCGAGGCGGCCGGAGACGACGCTGGAGGCGGTGCCGGTGAGGAGGTGTCCCTCGACGCCCTCGGGCAGCTCGCCCGAGCCGGCGCCGTAGGCGTTGGCGGACGCGCCGACGAAGACACCGGCCCGGCTGCCGCGCAGGGTCGCCGGGTCGATCCCGGCCCGCTCGAAGGCCTCCCAGGAGGTCTCCAGCAGCAGGCGCTGCTGTGGGTCCATGGCGAGGGCCTCGCGCGGGGAGATCCCGAAGAAGGCGGGGTCGAAGTCGGGGGCCTCGTAGAGGAATCCGCCGTCGCGGGCGTAGGTGGTGCCGGGGTGGTCGGGGTCCGGATCGTACAGCGACTCGACGTCCCAGCCCCGGTCGGAGGGGAAGCCCGAGATGGCGTCGCCGCCGCTCTCGACGAGCTTCCACAGCTCCTCGGGCGAGCTGATTCCTCCGGGGAAGCGGCAGCTCATGCCGACGATCGCGATGGGTTCGCGGGAGGCGTCGGTGAGCTCCTGGTTCCGGCGGCGCAGCCGCTCGGTTTCCTTGAGGGAGGCCCGCAGCGCTTCAATGACTTTTTCGTTAGGGGTGCTCATCGCTTACTCCGCACTTCGGGCACGTCAGAAGTTGCTGGTGCTGGTGGTGTTGCCGGGAGGGATGTCGTCGTCAGGACCGGCTCCGCCGTCCAGCGCGAGGTCGAGGAGGTCTTGGAGGTCCATCTCGTCGATGGAGTCGAGGGAGTCGCCCGCCGCGTCCCCGTCGCCCGCTCCGTGGCCGGACTCTCCGGCCGGGGTGCCGGGTCCGGCGAGGCGCAGGAGCGTGTCGAGGAGCCCGGCCTCGCGGATCCGGCCGAGGGGGATCGTGGCCAGGGTCCGCCGCAGCTCCACGTCCTGCGGGTCGGTGTCGAGGTCCGCGCCGGACGCCCCGGCTCCGGCGCCGCCCGCGCCGCCCTCGGGGAAGAGCGTGCGCAGCAGGTGCCGGGTGAGGGCCTGCGGGTTGGGGTAGTCGAACACCAGGCTGGACGGCAGCCGCCGGCCGCAGGCGGCGCCGAGGCGGTTGCGCAGGTCGACCGCGGTCAGCGAGTCGAAGCCCAGGTCCTTGAAGGCTCGGTCGGCGGCGACGGCGTCCGCGGAGGGGTGTCCGAGCGCGGCCGCGGCGTGTTCGCGTACGAGGTCCAGCAGGGCCGTGTCCCGGTCGTCGCCGGAGAGTCCGGCCAGCCGCGCCAGGACGGCCTCGGACGGATCGGCGGCCGCGGCTCCGGCGGCGCCACCGGTGGGGTCCTGGGCGAGCAGGGTCGCGCGGACCTCGGGCAGGTCGCCGATGAGCGGGCGGGGCCGGGCGGCGGCGAAGACCGGCGCGAAGCGGGTCCAGTCGACGCGGGCCGCGGTGACGGCGGCGTCCCGGCCCGTGAGGGCGCGTTCGAGGGCGAGCAGGTTGGTCTCCGGGGCGACGGGCGGCAGCCCGCGCCGGCTGAGCTGCTCCTCGGCGTCGCCCTCGGTGGCCATGCCGCCGTCGGCCCACGGTCCCCAGGCGACCGCGGTGGCCGCGAGCCCGCGGGCCGCGCGGCGCTCGGCGAGCGCGTCGAGGAAGGTGTTGGCCGCCGCGTAGGCGCCCTGTCCGCCGCCGCCCCAGACTCCGGCGATGGAGGAGAAGAGGACGAACGCGTCGAGGGAGTCCGGCGTGTCGAACAGGGCGTCCAAGTGGACGGCCCCGGCGGTCTTGGCGGTGACGACCCGGGCGAAGCCGGGCAGGTCGGTGCCGGTGCCGGGCGGCTGCGAGACGCCCGCGGCGTGCACGACGGCGCGGACGGGGGTGCCGTCGGCCGCCAGGCCCGCGACGAGGGCCGCCAGGGCGTCCCGGTCGGTGACGTCGCAGGCGGCGAGGGTCACGGCCGCGCCGAGTGCTTCGAGTTCCCTACGGACCTGGTCGGTGCCGGGGGCGTCGGCGCCGCTGCGGCTGACGAGCACGAGGTGCTGCGCGCCCCGCTCGGCCAGGCGCCGGGCGACGTGGCGGCCGAGGGCGCCGGTGCCGCCGGTGATGAGGACGGTGCCGCGCGGGGTCCACCGGGGGGCGGGACCGCCGGCCACGGTCGCGGGGGCGTGAGTCATGCCTATGAGCGCCAATCGCCCGGTCGGCGGCCTCGTCCCCTGGCGTGCGAGGTTCTCATGAC
>NZ_JBFAJR010000082.1:0-9292 GCF_040655295.1 Streptomyces sp. NPDC050448
ACGCACGGCTTCTTCAAGGCCGGCCTCTTCCTCGGTGCGGGTTCCGTGATGCACGCCCCGATTCCGTGCCCGCGCGCGGCCGTGGCGCTGTCCTCGCCGGGCTCGGCGCGTACGTGCCGCCGCGCGTCCTCACCAACGCCGAGCTGTGCGGGCAGCGGCCCATCGGCGACGAGTGGATCCGCACCCGCATCGGTGTGGCGAGCCGGCGCATCGCGGACGGGGAGGCCACCGTCGACCTGGCGGTACGGGCCGGCCGGCACGCGCTGACGGCGGCCGGGGTGTCCGCCGTCGACGCGGTCGTCCTGGCCACCATCTCGCCGGACCGGCTCCTGCCGGCCGGGGCCCCGGAGGTCGCGGCGCGGCTCGGGCTGGGCACGGTACCCGCGTTCGACCTGGCGTCGGGCTGCAGCGGATTTCTGTACGGCCTGGGCGTGGCCTCCTCGATGATCACCGCCGGGGCCTTCGACCGCGTCCTGCTGGTCGCCTCGGACGTGTTCAGTGCGTTCCTCGATCCGCAGGACTGGCTGATGTCGGCCATCTTCGGGGACGGGGCGGGAGCGGTGGTGCTGTGCGCCGGCGAGGCCGGCGCACCCGGCGCGTTCGGCCCGTTCGACCTGGGCAGTGACGGCGCGCAGGCCGATCTGCTGGAGATCCCCGGCGGCGGCGCGCGGGCGAGGAAGCGGAAACTGGCGGCGCCGGACGAGGAGTTCTCGCCGTATTTCCGGATGGACGGGCCCGTCGTACGCAAGCAGGCCGTCGTCGGGATGTGCGACTCCGTGACCCGCGCCCTGGACCGGGCCGGGTGGCGGCTCGGGGACCTGGACCTGCTGGTCGCCCACCAGGCCAACCAGCGGATCCTGGACGGGCTCACCGCCGAGCTGGGGCTGGCGCCCGGGCAGGTGCTGTCGCACATCGAGACGTACGGGAACGCCGCGGCGGCGTCGGTGCCCGTGCTGCTGGCCCAGGCCGCCGCCGCGGGGACGCTGTCGCCGGGGCGGCGGGTGGCCCTGACCGCGTACGGTGCGGGGCTGGCCTGGGGGTCGACGACCCTGGTCTGGCCCGAAGTGCGGGCGGTGGCCGAGGACGGGTGAGCCGGCCCCCGGCCGCCGGCCCCCGGCCCACGGTCCCCGGCCGCCCGGCCGCCGCGCCGGGAACACGCCCGGCGCCCGGGGCACTCCCAGGGCCGGGCGTGCTCCGAGCGCGTTACCAGAACGGCGTTGCCCGCCTGCGCCGTTCCCGGTCCACCAAGGCCTGAACGGCGGCCTGGGATTCGGCGCACAGCAGGCGGGCCGCGGCCGAACGGGCGGCGTAGGACGCGGGCCGGTGCGGCGCGGGGATCGGCTCGCCGATGGTGACCAGCCATTTCGCGGGCAGCGGGAAGACCGTGGTGATCGGGAAGTAGGGCAGGTCGAAGAGACGCGCCAGGGCCGGGATCCCGCCGATCCGCGGGCATGCCTCCTCGGCGCCGATGACGGACACCGGCACGACGGGGGCGCCGGCCCGGACGGCCGTGAGCGCGAATCCGGGGCTGAACGGCCGGAGTTGATAGCGCTTCCGAAAGGGCTTTTCCAGACCGGCGAGTCCTTCGGGAAACACCCCGACGAGTTCCCCGGCGGTCAGATGTTCCAGTCCCAGCATCGGATCGAGGGGAATGGCGCCCTTCTTACGAGCATACGAACCGATGACCGGGAACCGGAATACCAGGGGCGCGGCCGGTACGTGCAGGGGCCGCCGGAGGCTGCGGGTGAACACCTTCTGGAGAACGAAGGCGTCGAGCCCCCAGGCGCCGGAGTGATTGGCGACGACGACTGCGGGCCCTTCGGGTGGAATGTTCTCCAACCCCACCACCTCGAGCCGGAAGTAGTCGTCGACGAACCAGTCGAGGAGCCGGTCCCAGGCGCTCTCCCCGGCATCGCCGAGCAGCCGTTTCATGTACCTGAGTTCGGCGCCGGCCACCTCGATCACATCGGTCACATCGGCCATGCTTTCCGACACGAATGATCCCCACTCTCACGTTTTGAATCATCAACAAGCGCAGTGGCGGCGGGTTTTGAGTAAATACCCTGCCGTGGTACTTATTTGAGCACGACTAGGCCCTTCCCTCGCCACCCTGCTGCAATGGCACCGACACCGCAAATGAGAGCTTCCGTGACTATTTCCGCGCCGGAATCCGTCCTCGACGTGATCAGTGAACTGCTCGTCGAGAGGTTCGAAGTCCCCTCCGACGAGGTACGGGCGAGCGCGCCCATGCGCGACCTGCTGACCGATTCGCTCATGATCGTCGAGATGGCCATCGCCGTTCACGAGACGCTGGGCGTCAAGGTCGAGGAGGACGAGCTCCGCGCCGCCACGCTCGCGGAGTTCGCCGCATCCGTCGACGCACGGCGGACGGACCGTTGATCCGACGCCCGGAGGCCGTCGTGACCGGGCTCGGCCTGGTCACGGCGGCCGGGTGCGGCCGGGACGCGACGTGGTCGGCCGTCCGCGCGGGCCGCTCCACCGCGGCGCCCGACCCCGTGCTGGACGGTCTGCCCGTGTCCCTCAGCTGCCGCGTACCGGAGCTGGACCACCCGGTCCTGCACCGGCGCGGCTCGGCCCACCTGGACCCGGTCGACCGGTTCGGCCTGGTGGCCGCCGCGCAGGCACTCGACCACGCCGGGCTTGATCCGGGCGAGTGGGACGGCAGCCGGGTCGGCGTCGTCACCGGCGGCGGCCTCGGCGGCGTCCGGACCCAGGACACGGCACTCGCCCGACTCGGTGAGCAGGGCCCGGAGTTCGTCTCCCCGTACTTCCTCCCGGGCTATCTGATCAACATGACGTGCGCCAACATCGCGCTGCGCTTCGGGGTGACCGGGCCCGCCCTGTCCACCTCCACGGCCTGCGCCTCGGGCACCACCGCCCTCGGCCTCGCCCGGGACCTGCTGGCGACCGGACAGTGCGACATCGCCCTCGTCTGCGGCGCCGAGGCGGCCGTCACCCGGCTGGTGGTGACGGGCTTCTCCCAGCTGGGCGCCCTGTCGGGGACGGGATCGCGCCCCTTCGACGCCACCCGCGACGGCTTCGTCATCGCCGAGGGCGCCGGCGCGCTGGTCCTGGAGCGCGCCGAGCACGCCGCCGCCCGGGCGGCCCGGCCCCTCGCGCGGCTGATCGGCTACGCCGCTTCGACGGACGCGCACCACCTGGTGGCACCGCACCCCGAAGGCCGTGGCGCCGAGCAGGCCGTCCGCGCCGCCCTCGCGGACGCGGGCATCGGCCCCGACGACGTCGGCCACGTCAACGCGCACGGCACGTCGACCCGGCAGAACGACGGCATCGAGGCCGCCGTCCTGCGCCGGGTCTTCCCCCGCAGGCCGCCCGTCACCTCGGCCAAGGGCACGCTCGGGCACACCCTCGGGGCCTCGGGCGTCATCGAGGCGGCCCTGACCGCCCTGGCCCTGGCCGAGGACACCGTCCCGCCCACGGCCGGGCCGGGCGAGACCGACGCCGCAATGGACATCGACGTCGTGAGGGGCACGGCCAGGCGGTGCACCCCGCCGGTCGCCGTCAGCAATTCCTTCGGATTCGGCGGCCACAACGCCGTGGCGGTGCTCGCACGCGCCTGACCGCGCCGGGAAGCGGTACCGGTCCGGCAGGGCGACCATGGGTGGTGTGGAGGAAGCGCAGCTGAAGGCCTCCCTTGCCGGGCGGCCGTACGGAGCTGACCGCGGCATCCGAGGAGCGGCGGGCCGGGGCGGACCGGCCCGCCCCCGAGGGGCGGGTGCGGTATGAGCGAGCAGATGCCGATCGAGGACCTGATCAGCGGCGCCGCCCAGGACGCCGGAGGGTGGCTCGGCTCGCTGCCCGTGGCGCAGCTGGCCACCGGCGCCGACGGCACGATCGTCCGCTGGAACCGCGGGGCGCAGGAACTGCTCGGCTACACCCCGCCGCAGATCGTCGGCCGGCACATCGCCGACCTCCTCCACCCCGGAGCCGACCGCAGCCTCGGCCGCGCCCTGTGGGAGACAGCCGTCACCGGGCGCGGGGTGATGGGCACCGTGACCGCCTGGCACCAGGACGGGCACCCGCTGGAGCTGGAGATCTGGGCCTGCCCGGTGCCCAGCCGGCGCCACGGCGCCTCCGCGGTCCTGGTCTTCGCCGCCGACGCCCACGCGGCCCGGCGGATCCGGGGATCGTCGGCGGTCTGGGACGGGCTGTTCGCCCGCTCGCCCGTCGGTATCGCCATCCTCGACACACAACTGCGATTCCTCCAGGTCAACCCGGCTTTGGAGGCGATGAACGGCCTCTCGGAGTCCGCGCACGTGGGACGGCGCCTCGCGCAGGTCCTGCCCGAGGTGAACGCCGAGGAGATGGAGGACGCGATGCGGCAGGTCCTGGCCACCGGGGAGCCGGTGCTGGACCGCCGCCGCATGGGCCGTACCCCGGCCGACCCCGCCCACGACCGGGTCTGGTCGTGCTCGTACGTCCGGGTGGAGGACCCGGGCGGCCGCCCGATCGGCGTGATCGCCTCGCTGCTCGACATCACCGAGCAGCAACACGACCACCTCGAGGCCGTGGCCGGCCGCCGCAGGCTGGCGCTGCTCAGCGAGGCCAGCGTCCGCATCGGCGCCGGCCTGGAGCTGGAGCGCACCGCGCAGGAGCTGGCGGACCTCGCCGTACCGCAGCTCGCCGACGCCGTCACCGTCGACGTACTGGACAGCCTCGCCAGCGGTGACGAGCCCGGCCTCGGGGTGGCCGGGGGCGTCGCCCTGCGGCGCCTGGGCAAGGCCCCGCTGACCGGCTCCGCCGTGATCGGCATCCTCGCTCCCCTGGGCAGGACCCTCACCTTCCCGGCGGCCGCCCCTTACACCCAGGCCGTCGCCGCCCGCCGTCCGTTCCTGATCGCACACTTGGACGAGCAGGCCGTCGCCTCCGCCGCCCGCCACACGAACAAGGCCGCGCAGCTGCTGCCGGCCGGGGTGCACTCGTTCATGATGGCCCCGCTCATCGCCCGGGACCTGGTGCTCGGCGTGGCAACCTTCTACCGCACCAGCCCCATCGGCCCGTTCGGGCCCGACGACGTCACCCTCGCCGGCGAGCTCGGCACCCGCGCCGCCATCAGCATCGACAACGCCCGCCTCTACCACCGGGAACACGAGACCGCGGTCATCCTGCAGCGCAGCATGCTGCCCCAGCACATCACTCCGCCGCCCGGCATCGAGGTTGCCCACCGCTATCTCCCCGCGAGCGACGTCAACGAGATCGGCGGCGACTGGTACGACGCCCTGCACCTCCCCGGCGGCAAGGCCGCCGTCCTCATCGGGGACGTCATGGGCCACGGCATCGCGGCCGCGGCGGTCATGGGCCGGCTCTCCGCCAGCGTGCGCGCCCTCGCCCGGCTCGATCTGGCTCCCGAGGACCTCATGCAGCAGCTGGAAGCGACCCTCGACGACCTCGCCGAGCCGATGATCGCCACCTTCCTGTACGCCGTGCTCGATCCGGAGACCGGCCTCTGCCGCATCACCCGCGCCGGGCACCCGCCGCCCGCGATCGTGGCCCCCGACGGCACGGCCCGCCTCGTCGACCTGCCGCCCGGCACCCCGCTCGGTGTCGGCGGGACCGCCTTCACCACCACCGACCTCACCCTGCCCCCGGGCAGCCTCCTCGTCATGTACACCGACGGCCTCGTCGAAGCCCGCGGCAGCGACATCGACGACCGCCTGACAGAGCTCACCCGTCTGCTCACCGAACCCCAGCGCTCACTGGACCACCTGTGCGACTCGCTGATCACGCACCTGGTCCCGGCGTCCGCGGACGACGACATCGCCCTTCTCGTCGCCCGCGTCGGCGTCAACCCCCACAGGCCCCCGCCCGCCGGCGGCTGAGCGGAGCGCACCGCACCGCACCGCACCCACCCGCATCCCGCGGGCAGGATGGGGGGATGGAATTCACCGAACTGGAGGAGCGGGCCCGCGCGCTCGCGGCGGCGGGCACCCGTCGGATCCTCGGCATCGCCGGGCCGCCCGGGGCCGGGAAGTCGACCCTGGCCGGGCGCCTCGCGGGGGCGCTGGGGCCCGAACTGGCCGTGGTCGTACCGATGGACGGGTTCCACCTCGCCCAGGCCGAACTGGAGCGGCTGGGACGGGCCGGCCGCAAGGGAGCGCCGGACACCTTCGACGCCGCCGGGTACGCGGCCCTCCTGAGCCGGCTGCGCGTCCCCGCGGCCGCCGCGGTCTACGCTCCGGCGTTCGACCGGTCACTGGAGGAGCCGGTCGCCGGGAGCATCCCGGTGGACCCCGCAGTGCCCCTGGTCGTCACCGAGGGGAACTACCTGCTGTACGAGGCGGGGGAGTGGGGGGCGGTACGCGGGCTCCTCGACGAGGTCTGGTTCCTCGCCCCCGACGACACCGTGCGCGTACGGCGGCTGGTGGACCGTCACGTCCGCCACGGCAAGGAGCCCGCTCGCGCCGAGGAGTGGGTGGCCCGCTCGGACGAGGCGAACGCCCGGCTGATCGCCGCGGGCCGGGCCCGGGCGGACCTGGTGGTGGAGTAGGGGCGTACACGGCGGCAAGGGGGCGCGCAGCGGAGCAGATGCGCCATTTCCCGAAAGATTTCCATCGACACCCGTGCACAACCGGGCGTCTTTTCCGATGGGGTGGTGTTGGGGGAGCAGCCGGTCCGTCCGGCTGCTGGATGTGGGGGGCAGGCATGCCCATTTCCGTTCACTTCACCGGAAGGCTTTCCGCCGACGTGAATCCTGTCCAGACCGTCATTCCCGTGCTGATACTCGTCGCTTTCGATGCTGTCAGGAGACACCCATGGCTGCCGGTTGCGAGGACCCGGGCCGCGACCGCCCGTACCGGCGACGACCGGCATCACTGGAGGGGCGTATGAGTGAGGGCGAGTTCGACCCGTCCGGGGACCGGGCGGTCTCCAGCGAGCTGGCCGGCGTCCTGCCGGTGGAGTTCAGCGCGTTCCACTCCCAGCACCACCGCGCCTATCTGCGCTACGCACACCTGCAACTGGGCTCCCGCCAGGACGCCGAGGACGTCGTCGACGACGTGTTCACCTTCCTGCTGAAGGTGTGGCGACAGGCACTGAAGGAGGCGAGTCTGCACGGCTTCGCCTGGGCGGTGCTGCGCGAACACGTCGCGCGAAGACTCGTGGTTCTGGGCCGGCCCGGGGCCATGGTGGAGACGGCCTGGTTCGCCGCCCTGCGCCGCGCCTCCCGCCAGCGCATGGAACTGCTGGAATCCAAGCTCGGCCTGTACGCGGCGATCGCGTGCCTGCCCGAGCGGCACTACGACGTGGTGCTGCTGAACTTCCTGCTGGGGTACGACAACGGCGCCGTCGGCCGGATGATGGGGATCTCCCCCGCGACGGTCCGTTCGCACATTCGAGGCGCAAGCCGAATCCTGTCCCAGAAACTCGGGGCGGACTGGGCTCCTGGAGAGGAGAAAGGCCAGTGAGCGACATGACGGCCGACCGCGACGCCGTGACGGGGGAGGAGCTGGCGGCGGCACTGGAGCAGGCACAGGTGCTGATGGAGGAGTACGCCGGCTACGACGAGGACGCCGCCCGGCGGCGCATCGCCCGCCGCATCGCGGCGGACCGGGCCCGCTCGGCGACCGGCGCCGCCGGCCGGGGCGGCTTCCCGGCACCGGCCTCCCTCGCCGGCCCCGCGCCCCTGCCCGCGCTCGTGCCCACACCGGTGGACGACCTCGTACTGGACGCCGCCTGCCACGTGCGCGCCGCACGGCTGCTGGACGACCTCGCCTGGTCCCTGGTGGAGAGCCGTTCCTTCGCCGAGCTCGCCCTGACCGCCGGAACCTGGCCGCACGGTGCGGAACCGGCGCTGCTGTTCGGCTGCCTGCTGCACCTGGCCGACCGGATGGAGGGCGCGCAGTTCTGGTTCCAGTACGCGGCAGGAGCCGGCTCGAAGACCGCGGCCCGCCTGCTCCACCTCCACCACCTCGCGCGCGCCGAGGTGTGCACCGCCCGGCACTGGAGGGCGCTGGCCGAGGTGCTGCCCCCGGACGAGGGTCTGCCGCACCTGCCGGAGATCCCGGAGAACCTGGAGGAGGCCCTCGCGGCCTCGGTCATCTGGACCTCGCCGCCGATCACCACCCAGGACCTGACCGCCCTCACGGCGGTGCGGGGGCACGGCGGGCGGCCCCCGTACCGGCTTCCCGCCCGGCTGCGGCGGGCCGTGACGGCACGGAGCTGGACCGACGACCCCGATCTGGGGGAGGTGTTCCTCCTCGGCCCGCAGGTCGCGGTGGCGGTGGCCCAGCACGCACGGCTGAACCTCCTGCACCTGACGGAAGAGGCGAACGCCTGGGCACTCGAGGCGCTCCGGCAGCCGCAGGTGACCCAGCCGGGCCGCAGCCCGTCCGAAGGGCGGCCGGCTCCGGTCGCGATGGAATCCGTCCACCGGGCGCTGCGCGTCCTGGAAGTCGTCAACCGCTACTCGGGCGGTGTGAGCCTCGCGCAGATCGCCCGCGAGACGCGGCTGCCGCAACTGGTGCTGGCCCGCGTCATGGAGGAGCTGGTACGGGCGAACCTGGTCGCCCCGGCCGGCCCCGGCGCGTACATCGCGGGCCGGACGCTCTTACTGACCGACACAGTGGCCGGTGACGGGCGCGGACACCTGCGGGAGACCCTCGCCTGGGTCCGGGACGCGGTCGGCGCCGCCGTCTACGTGGCCCGCTACACCGACGGCGAGGTGTGCATCACCCTGTACGCCGACGGTCCGGCGACACCGCTCGTGGACGAGTGGGTCGACTTCCGGGCCGCCGCCCATGCCTCGGCCGTCGGCAAGGCCCTGCTGGCCCAGCTCGAACCCGACGGCCGCAAGGACCACCTGTCGCGGCACCGGGCGCAGATGTTCACCGCCCACACCATCACCCGTCAGGAGGACCTCTTCCGGCAGCTCGACACCCGCCGGCCGGGCTCTGCGCTGCTGGACCTCCAGGAGTACGCCCTGGGTACGGTCTGCGCGGCCGTCCCGATCACCTCGGGCCCCAACGCCGAATGCCTGGCCCTGTCCATCCCGGCACCGGACCCGTACCGCCTGGCGCAGGCCGCCCGGATCCTGCAGACCGAAGCCGCCGCGGTCCTGCTCGCCCTGATCGTGGCCGGCACCGGCCCGGGCACACCCCGGACGGCCCCGCAGCGGGAGGAGGGAGCGGGCGAGCCGGGCAGCATCCTGATCACGGCCACGTAGCGGGCCGTCCGAGGTGTGCCCGGGCCGGTGCCGGCCACGATCAGGGCGAGCAGGACCGCGGCGGCGTCGGTCTGCAGGATCCGGGCGGCC
>NZ_JBFAJR010000083.1:0-9202 GCF_040655295.1 Streptomyces sp. NPDC050448
GGCGGTATCCGCCCGGGTTGCGTCGAGGAACCGGCGCCAGGCCACGGTGACCAGCCAGCCCTTCGTATCCCGCGGAGGGCCGGCCGGCCAGACGCGGAGCGCCTCGACCAGCGCGTCCTGCACGGCGTCCTCGGCTGCCGCGAAGTCGGCTCCGCGGCGGACGAGGATGGCGAGCACGCTCGGCGTGAGGCTCCGGAGCAGGGCCTCGTCCATGGATGAGGTCACTCCGTGATGGTGGGCGGCGCGGCCAGGAACGGGCGCACCTCGAGCCACTCGTGGATCGGCTTCCCGCCCGCGCCGGGGGCGGCCGACAGCTCGCCGGCCAGCTCGAGTGCGCGCTCGTAGCTGTCGACGTCGATCACCATCCAGCCGGCGACGAGGTCCTTGGTCTCGGCGAACGGTCCGTCGGTGACCGGCGGGCGCCCCTCACCGTCGTACCGGACCCACGTCCCCTCGGGGGCGAGCGCCTGACCGTCGACGAACTCACCGGTCTCCTCCAGCCGGGCCGCGAAGTCGTTCATGTACTGGCAGTGCGCCGAGATCTCCTCCGGCGTCCACTGGTCCATCGGCACGTCGTTGACCGGGGCCGGGGCGCCGCGGTAGTGCTTGAGCAGCAGGTACTTGGCCATCGTGTTTCTCCTCGGTGCTGGTGCGACCCATTTTCGTCGCTTTCACTGCGGGGACGGAGCCAGGCACGGGTTCTCGACACCACCGTCCGAAATTTTTGGCTCTCGTGGATGAGTGGCCTGTGTGCTGGCGCTTGCGATTTCAACGAGCGTCATCAGAGCGGCACGCCATGTCCCGTATGCCCGGCAGGGCTGGACCGGTGTCGGACTTCCCGCTCAACGATCTGTGGGTCGCGACGTCTGCGTGGGCGGTGGCGGGGGTAGTGCTGGCTGGTTGCCGTGTCGAGGCGGGGGAGGTGGGGCGCCGGTGAGCAGTGTCGGGGCTGATGTGGTGGTCGTGGGCGCGGGGGTGGTGGGCCGGTCGGTCGCGTTCGCGCTTGCGTCGGCGGACCCGGGCCTGCGAGTGGTCCTCTCAAGCCGCGCGGGTTCGGGGGCTTCGCGGGCGGCGGGGGCGATGTTGGGTGTGCTTGGTGAGGTCACCGCGAGCACTCTGCACACACGGCACGGCCGGTTGCGACTGGGCATGGCGGTCGAAGCGGCCGGGCGCTGGAGCCGGTGGCGTGCCCTGGTCCGCGAGGGGGCCCACCTCGGCGCGCGGGCGGGTGACGGTTTCGGCAGCGGAACGTATCTCCTGCTGAATACGGTCTCGGCCCGGCTGGATGAGCGGTCCTTCGCCGCCGTGCCGTCGGCCGCTCTCGAGCATGGCTTGCCGTGTGAGGAGGTCGACCCGGGCGATGTGCCGGTCTACCGGCCATTGGACAACGACCGTGTGCGCGCCCTGTACCTTACCGGCAGCGCATGTCGCAGGTGTACGCGCAGATGCCGGACGGGTACGTGCTGCCCCCCGAGCTGGCTCCGCTCGGCTACGAGCACGGTCCCGGCCTGGTCGAACTCGTGACGGCCCATCTGGACCGGCGCAGTCGGGCAGCCGCCGGCTGAGCCGGACGCGTGGCCGCTGGCTCTCCGCCGTCGGCTGCAAGTGGAGGGGCGGGAAGAAGTTCGCCCACGGCACGAGGCCGTGCGGCGAGTTCCACACCGTGCAGGGCGAGCCGTGCGCGGTGATTGACCACCTCGAACGCCGCCCGCAGCGGTCTGCCCGGCGGATCCTGTGCGTGGGGCGAGGCGAGTGATCCGCGCCCGGATGCGGGCTCATTGGTTCGTGGGGCCGTATCCGGGCGTTCGGCGTGCTTCGGGACTGCAGCGGGGTTGAGCCCCGCGTGGACGGCGACCTGCTCTGATGCCCATCGGCCTCGCCACCTTGCCTTGGGCTGGTTAAGGGCAGATCAACTGAACCTTAAGGGTGTCTGTGGTCTCCTCGCCCCCGCGTCGATCAAGACCGTCGGTGCGAGCGCGGCGCACTCGTCGACCCCTATGGGCGCTGGCGTTGTGACCTGCTTCTTTGAACGCAGTTCGTGAGCCACGAGCCCCGTGGCATGCCCCTCGCAGCGGCCCAAACCTCCTCAAGGCTTGATTCGTGAGGCGGCGACAGGACTGAACCTGCGTGGGATGTCGGCCGTATGCAGGACGTGGGGTGGGAAAGCGTCCATCGGATCGAGGAGTGCCAGTGTCCAGGAAACGGACTATGAGTCTCAAGAAGAAGCTCGTGCTCTCTGTCGTCGCGGGAACCCTCGTGACCGGAGGGGTCGTCGCCACGATGGCGACCGGCAATGCCGCCGTCCCCGGCGAAGTGGTGTGCCCGAGGTCGACGGTGACGTTGTCGGGTGAGGCGGGCGCCCCGGCGGCGACTAGTGGGACGTTCCCGGTGGGAACGAAACTGAAGGTCACGAATCTCGACAACGGCCATGCGACGACCGTGACCGTGAAGGGCCCGTCCGGCAGTTGCGTCCTACTGAACAACGCCGCCTTCGACACAGTACGAGAGCCGGGCAAGAACCTGATCCGACGCGCACGCATCGAACGCGTGGCTGGTGGCAATGACACGCCGGCCCCTGCGACGGATGCGTCCGCCGCGGCAGGTGTGCAGGTCCCGCCGGCCACCGGCGAAGTGGTGTGCCCAGGATCGACGGTGACGCTGTCGGGTGAGGCGGGCGCGCCGGCGGCGAGCAGTGGCACGTTCCCGGTAGGAACGAAACTGAAGGTCACGAATCTCGACAACGGCCATGCGACGACCGTGACCGTGAACGGCCCGT
This sequence comes from Streptomyces sp. NPDC050448, assembly GCF_040655295.1. Lineage (NCBI taxonomy): Bacteria > Bacillati > Actinomycetota > Actinomycetes > Kitasatosporales > Streptomycetaceae > Streptomyces > Streptomyces sp. NPDC050448. The sequence continues at coordinate 2,777 of NZ_JBFAJR010000083.1, forward strand.
CCGGCAGTTGCGTCCTACTGAACAACGCCGCCTTCGACACAGTACGAGAGCCGGGCAAGAACCTGATCCGACGCGCATGCATCGAACGCGTGCGCTAAGCGACTAGGGCCGGTTCGGGGCCGCCGATGCCACGGCGGGGACACGGGCACGCCGTCCCCGCCGTAGCTTCGGCCCCCGCATACGAATCTTCCGCGGCCCTCGACGATGTCCGGGAGCGGGCGTTCGCTCGCAGGCAGAAGGCGTGTGGTGCGCTGCACTTCGCTGTCATGCGCATTGGCAGCAACTGCCGCGTGTTCGGCGACGGCCCAGCGCTCGGCGAGCCGTCGACGACACACGGGTAACTGCGTGACTGAGCCTTCCATTTGGCTACCTAGGACCTCTAGGTTATAACTAGGGATCCTAGGAACAAGTGGAGGGTGCATGGCGCGGGCAGGACTGACAGCAGAGCGGGTGACCATCGTCGGCGCCGAACTGGCGGACGACGTCGGGCTCGACCGGGTGACCATGTCGCAGGTGGCGCGGCGACTCGGTGTGAAGGATGCAAGCCTCTACGCGCATGTCCGCAGCCTGGAGGATCTGCGCGGACGGATCGCGCTGCTGGCGGCGGACGAGAAGACCATCCGCATCGCGGAGGCCACCGCCGGGCGGGCGGGCAAGGACGCGCTGGTCGCATTTGCCCATGCCTGGAGGGAGTACGCCCACAGGTATCCCGGCCGCTACATGGCGACGCAGACCCCGATCCAGATCGACCCCGAGCTGGCCGCACGGGCGCCCGGACCGCGGCGCGCGGTCGAGCTGACCTACGGCATGCTGCGCGGCTACGGACTGGCCGAGCCCGACCTGACCGACGCGGTCCGGTTGTTGCGCAGCACGTTCCACGGGTTCGTCGCTCTGGAGGCCGCGGGCGGGTTCGCGCACGCGCGCTCGCCCCAGCGCTCCTGGGACCGCGCCCTCGACGCCCTGAACACCCTCCTGGAGCACTGGCCCCCGTCCCGAGAAGGAGACTCCTCATGACCGCTCCGACCATCGGCAGCCTGCGCGTGAACGGCGCGACCCTGCACTACGAAGTACGCGGCCAGGGCCCGCTCCTGCTGCTGATCCCCGGAGGGACGGGCGGCGCGGCCTCCTTCGACGCCATCGCCGACGACCTGGCCGCCGAATACACCGTCGCCACCTACGACCCGCGCGGCATGTCCCGAAGCACACTGGACGACCCGGAGGCCGAGCAGCGAGTAGCCGAGCACGCCGACGACGCGCTGCGGATACTGGACCGCCTGTCGCCCGATGAGCCCGCCCGGGTGTTCGCCGCCAGCTCCGGCGCAATCGCCGCCGTACACCTGCTCGCCACCTGGCCCGAACGCGTCGAACGCGTCGTGGCGCACGAACCGCCGCTGGTGGAGGTCCTTCCGGACGCCCCCGAACACCGTGCGCTCGTCGCACGCGTGCAGGAGACGTTCCGCACCCATGGACTCATGCCGGCGATGGCCGTGTTCGCCGCCGGCCTGAAGAAGGACGGCGACACCACCGAGCCGAAGGCCGAGGTCACCCTTCCGCCCCAGGCAGCGGCTCGGGCCGAGCAGACGATGGCCAACCTGCCGTACTTCATCGGACGCATCGTGCCCAGCTTCATGTCCTACACCCCGGACATCCACCGTCTGGAGACGCTGTCGGACCGGCTCGTGCTCGCTGGTGGCCAGGACTCACGCGGCGAACTGCCATACCGGCCGGCCGCACTCCTGGCCGAGCGTCTCGGTACGGAACTCCTGCACTTCCCCGGCGGGCACACCGGCCTGACCACGCACCCCACCGAGTTCGGCGAACGCCTTCGGAAGGCCTTCCGCGCGTAGCCGAATCAACCTTGCCCGGGTCAACGAACCGAAGATGTCCGCTGAACGTCACATGCACAGTTGCGTGGGGTGGGGAGATTCAGGAACAGCCAAGACCGACTGCCGCGTTCCCCGCCATTCCGACGCGGCGACCGATCGGCGGTAGGGTGCCGCCCGTGTCCGAGCATCAGCGCGATCTCGTCGGCTACGGCGCCGAGCCGCCGCATGCCGCCTGGCCCGGCGGCGCCCGCGTCGCCGTCAGCCTCGTCCTCAACTACGAGGAGGGCGGCGAGCAGAACGTCCTGGAGGGCGACCCCGCCTCCGAGGGCTTCCTCCACGAGCTCGTCGGCGCGCCGCCGGTGGCCGGCGGGCGTGAACTGAACGTCGAGTCGATGTTCGCCTACGGCTCGCGCGCCGGCTTCTGGCGCATCCATCGCACCCTCGCGGCGCACGGCGTGCCGCTCACCGTCTACGCCGTGGCGCAGGCGCTCGAACGCAACTCGGACGCGGCGCGAGCGATGGGCGCCGCCGGCTGGGAGGTGGCGAGCCACGGTTGGCGCTGGATCGACTACCGCCACGTGCCCGAAGCCGCCGAGCGCGCCGACATCGCGCGCTCGATCGCGACGATCGAGCGGCTCGTCGGCCGCCGGCCCGTCGGCTGGTACACCGGCCGGACGAGCCCCAACACGCGGCGTCTGGTCGTCGAGGAGGGCGGCTTCCTCTACGACTCCGACGACTACTCGGACGACTTGCCGTTCTACGTCGAGACGGCGGGCCGCTCGCACCTCGTGGTGCCGTACAGCCTCGATGCGAACGACTTCAAGTTCCTGATCGTCCACGGCTTCACGACCGCCGACGACATGCTCACGTATCTCATCGACACGTTCGACGCGCTCCATGCCGAGGGTTCCGACCGCCCCCGCATGATGAGTGTCGGCATGCACTGCCGGATCATCGGCCGACCCGGCCGCATCCGCGCGCTCGACGGCTTCTTGAAGCACGTCGCACAGCGCGGTGGGGCGTGGGTCGCCACACGCGAGCAGATCGCGCGTCACTGGCTCACCACGCACCCCCCGCCACGCTGAACGCCGAGCCCCGGGGTGGAAAGCGGAGTCGGCCTCCCCCGCCGCCTCGGACTGCATGGGGCGATGGTCGGCGTGGCGGCCGGGGGCGCAGGGCAGAGATGACAGTCGACGTAGGACCCGTGCCGAAGGAGATGTCGTGGGAGGTGAGCCTGGTCGATCCCGGCGGCCTGGACGAACGTACGGACCCGGGCCTGCCCGACGCCGGCCGGCGGATCCTGCGGACGCTGCTGGAACGGACGGCGCGGGACGTGGTGGGGGTGGCCCGGTGACCGGGGCAGACCCGGCCGCCGCGGCCCGGGAGGCACTCTCAGGACTGCTCGCCGGGGCGTACGCCCTACTGCCCGACACCGTGGCCCTGCGCCGGAACATCCACCGCTTCCCCGAGCTGGGGACACATCTCCCCCGCACCCAGCGGGCTGTTCTGGACGCGCTGGCCGGGCTGGGGCTGGACCTGGCCACCGGCTCCCGCCTCAGTTCCGTCACCGCCACCCTCGAAGGCGCCCGGCCCGGGCCCACGGTCTTGCTACGCGCCGACATGGACGCCCTGCCCCTCGACGAGGAGACCGGCCTGGACTTTGCCTCCCAGGTGCCGGGGGCCATGCACGCCTGCGGACACGACACCCACACCGCGATGCTCGTCGCGGCCGCCCGGCTGCTGTCGGCCCGTCGCTCGAAGCTGGCCGGGCGCGTCGTGTTCATGTTCCAACCCGCGGAGGAATCCGGCGGGGGCGCCCTGCGCATGATCGACGAAGGTGTGCTGAGGACCGCTGACGGAAGCAACGTGGACTGCGCCTTCGCCCTGCACATCACCACTCGCCTCGACAGCGGCACCCTCCACGTACGGCCCGGCCCGACCTTCGCGGCCTCCGACCGGCTCCATGTGAGCGTCCGCGGGCGCGGCGGGCACGCCTCCGCCCCGCACCTCGCCCTGGACCCGGTCCCCGTCGCGTGCGAGATCGTCCAGGCGATCCAGACCATGGTCACCCGAACCGTCGACGTCCACGATCCCGCGGTGGTGACCGTCGCCTCGGTCCACGCCGGCACGACGGCCAACGTCATCCCCGCAACGGCAGAGATCGACGGAACCTTCCGCACCCTCTCCCCCGCCACGCGGCAGCTCGTACGCGAGGGCATCGCCCGCGTCGCCCACCACGTCGCCGCCGCCCACGGAACCCACGCCCAGGTCACCCTGACCGAGGGCTACCCGCCCGTCGTCAACGACGCCGCCCGCGCCGCGGCCCTCCACGACACCGCGACCGCGCTCCTCGGAGCCGACCGGGTCCACCACTTGCCCCATCCGTTCATGGGTGCCGAGGACTTCTCCCACGTCCTCCAGCGGGTGCCGGGCGCGATGGCCTTCCTCGGTGCCCGCCCGCCCGGTATCCCGCCCGAGGAAGCCGCCGACCTGCACTCCAACCAGGTCGTCTTCGACGAAGAGGCACTGGCCACCGGAGCAGCCCTCTACGCTGCCGCGGCCCTGCGCCCCGGCATCCCGTCCGTGGCGGAACGCAGGTGAGCGGGTGAGCGGGTGAGACCGCCGGGCAGAGCCCAACGGCCGCCTCAGCGTGCCGCGTGCTCCCTCAGCCCCGACCCGGACAGTTCCACGGCCGGAGGACGACGGCCGTGGCTGCCGCGCCGGACCCGGTTGCGGACCAGGCCCCGACACGACACCGCCGGGCATCGCCCGCAGCATCATCAGGTTCACCGTGAACGTCCTCCCGGACCCCGACGATGCGGATCCCGCCGACGCTCTGGAGACGATGCGTGGACGAGCACCTGGAGCGGGCGCGTGCGGCGCATTCCTTGACCGGTGCGCACTGCTCGGTGCGGACCGTCCGTACGGGATGGGGTGCACCCGCTTCACTTACGCGTCCGCCCAAGTCCACCCAAGTCCGCCCACTGCACCCTGTGGCTCCGACCGACGGCTGCGGCTCAGGAACGGGTGGCGCGGACCGAGCCGGTGCTGGGGCCGCTGGTGTGGCCCAGGAAGCAGGTGACCTCCCGGTCGCCGCGGATCCAAGTGGCGGGCTGCGGGTAGTAGTAGAACACCTCCAGCGTATCCGGGAGTTTCGCGTCGGCGCCCACGTAGTCGGTGAGCGCCTTGCCGGCGCACTTCTCCTCGGCGACCGAGATGACCTTCTCCTTGCCCGGGTAACTCCCGTCCTCCAGGTCGAAGACGCTGTACGCCTCCCCCTCGTGAGGCTCGCCGCAGGGCACGATCTTCACCGAGAAGCCGGCCTCGCCGCCGTTCTTGTCGTCGTACTCCGCCAGTTTGCCGCCGGTGTTGAAGCAGTCCCCCGTGCGGATGTCCTCGACGTCGACGGAGCCCGGGGTGGTGACCTGGCCACTGGTGTCGCGCGTCGGCGGGTGGCCGTCGTCCAGTACTCCGGAGAATCCGAGGATCAGCAGGATCGCGTAGAACGCAATGGTCGCGCCGTGGATGGCGATGGCCGCGATGGCGAAGCCCTTGCCCTTCTCGCCGCGGTTGCGGATCTGGGAGAGGGCGATGATGCCGAGGATCAGCGGGACCAGCGGTATCGCGCAGACGAGCGACATGACGAACGCCACGATGGCCAACGCATTGGTCTTCTGCGGCATCAGCGGCATCTGCGGTGGCGCGTACCAGCCCTGCGGTCCGCCGTACGGCCCGGGCTGCCCCGGCTGTCCGTATGGGCCCGGCTGCGGGTACGGCTCAGGGGACGACGGTGGCTGGGGTGGGATGGACATGCTGGTGGTGCTCCTTGCACAGAGGGTGAGACGCAAGCGCAACCTACAGCCAGGGGGTGACAGCGCCGGGTTGGGGGTCTGACGGGCGCATGGTGCCTGGACCGGATGTCAACGTCGCCGTCCTTCCCGTGGATGGCGTCACGGCCCGCATCGTGGTCCCGCCCAGCGCTCCGCCGCCCGGGCCGGTAGCGTCCGCTCAACGTTGTTGATCAGTGGGGGTAGGACAGGGAGCTGAAGGCCACGGCGCTGGCCGGCACGTACGTGCGACTGGAACCGCTGACGCACGACCATCACGATGGTGCGAGGCAATCCGGGACGGCGAGTTGTGGAATCTTCCCGTGACCCTCGTCCCCCACCCCCACGACGTACACCGGTTCGTCGACGACGCACTCGCCGCTCGCTCCGCCGGCACGCAGCTCGCGTACGCGACCATCGACCTGGCCACCAGGCGCATCGCTGGGTCGACCCGGTTCACGGCGATCAACCTGCCCAACCGCAGACTGGAGATCGGCTTCACCTTCCTGGGCCGCACCTGGCAGCGCACCGCCGTCAACACCGAGGCCAAGCTGCTGATGCTGACGCACGCCTTCGAGGCCCTCGGCATGAACCGCGTCGAGTTCCTCACCGACGTCCGCAACAGCGCATCGCGAGCCGCGATCAGCCGCCTCGGCGCGACCCACGAGGGGTCCTGCGGAGCAATGCTCAGGACCTGTGGATCGGTTCCGGGAAGGCACGCGGAGGGCGTACCTTCCCGCATGATCCCTTGAAGGTCTCCGAGTAGGCCCGCG
>NZ_JBFAJR010000084.1:0-8989 GCF_040655295.1 Streptomyces sp. NPDC050448
GCCGACCAGCATCGCCTTGTCGACCGGCCAATGCGCGCGGAGGAGGGCTAAGACCCCCTCCGCGGGGGCTGCCGAACGGCCGTGACGTGACAGTGACCGCACGGGTTCTTCGAGTGTGCCACAGCCCTTCCTCGGCAGCCCGCGCCACGCGGCCACCGTGCATACCCCCTTCATGCCGCCACCTCCCTCTGTGAAGCCAGAGAGACCTACCAGCTCGGCCAGTTGGCCGCCACCGTACGTGATCTCGTCCAGGACGGATGGCGCCGGCACCGCATCACCCGAGACGCCATGTCGTTCCTCATCGGACAGCAAAACGGTGAAGGCGGATTTGGGTATCCCGCTTCCGACGACCAGGCGAAGCGTGATCAGGCCCAGTTCTCCTGGACCCGGAGCGTGGTAACAGCCCTGGCCTCCGCGACCAGGAACTGTGAGTAGCGTTGCCAGGGGCTGATACGAAATCCCGCAGGAGGCCCGGGCCGTGAGGGAGACAGTCCACGGCCCGGGCCCGGGCCTGCGCCGTCCGCGGGGAGCGCAGAGCAAACCGGCCCCTCAGCGGGTGAGTTCCTCCAGGGACGTGCGCAGGGGCTCGCGCAGGCGGGCCATCTGCTCCGCGCTGTAGGTCCAGCTGTCGTACTCGTTCTGAACCAGCCGGCGCCCGCCGAAGCTGGCGGCGGCGATCTTCGGGGGCATGCCCGCGCCGTCGACCCGTAGTGCGCCAGCGCGTTGTTCGGATTCGCGTACTGGTTGAGCCAGACGAAGCGGTCGTCCGACTCGCGCAGCTCCCGCATCATCCGCAGGCGCGCGCCGAGGCGGCGGACGACTGGGTCGACCTCGCCCGGCGCTCCTCCTCCGCCTGCGAGGACATCCGCGCACAGGGCAAGAAGCCGCTCGACGACCACTGGGCGGACGCCACCGGCAAGACGGCCGTTTCCCTCGTACGCAACGGCGGTACCGAAGTCACGAAATCGGAAGCACTCCCGGGCGACGTCATCTTCTACGAGCAGGTGGCTTCCGACCCATCCGAGCCCCGGGGCGAGATCCACCACGCTGCCGTGGTCACCTCGGTGACCCCTGACGGCGATGTCAAACTGAGCCAGCACACCAGCACACCAGCACGTCCCAGAACGTGAGTCTGGACAGCCGGGAACACATCGCCACCAAGAACCACGGCGAGCAGCGCATCCACATCGTCCTACCGCATCCGAATTGGTACTGATGGAAACCTCCCCTTCCCCCGCAGCGTTCCACGACACCGGGCGGGCGCCACGCATCTCGCCCGGCACGGTGTGTGCGGCGCTGCTCGTCCCGGTCGTGGCCGTGCTCGGGGTCGTCACTTCCTGGGACGTCCAGGTCATTCACCAGGATTGGGTCGACAAACAGCAGGAAGCATGCCGGCTCATGGCCCGCCCGCTGAGCGAGTACGTCACTGCATGGGCGGGGCCGGCCCTCGGCGTGGCGGCAGTGCTCCTCTGCGTACTGCTCGCCAAGCGGATCCGTCGGCGCTACGGCCTCCGGATCTGGGAGACCTGGCCGGGGCTCGCGGCCTACATCGTCGTGTGGTTCAACGTGCTGGCGATCCTCCTGGAGCTGTTCACGCTGTGGGCCACGTTCACCCCCGACGGATCCGGGTCGATCCTGGGTGACTGCGAGTAGGTGCCACGGCGAACCGCTCGCAGCCGGTGGCGGAGTACGCCGCCGCGTGGGCCGGTGTGGGGCCCGCGGGGCCGGAGCAGGCGGAGCGTGTACGTCTGCGTCAGGAAGCCTCCTGGGAGGCCTGGTTCATCGCGTTCGCGGCGGTTGTGCCGCTTCGCAACCGGCGCCACCAGGGGGTGCGGCGCACGCAGGAAGGACGCAGCTGGGCCTGTTGGGGTGGCTCGCTGTCAGAGGGGCCCGGCAAAATCATCGTTATGAATGGCACACGTACCACCCCGCCGCGGCCGGTCGACATCGCCGCGGTCTTCCCCGCGCTGGCCCCGCTGGCCCGCCCAGCGGTCCGGTTGCACCCGCGTCCCGGCTCTCCCACCGTGCACGACAGCTCGATCGGCGGGCCGCTGCTGTGGCCCGCACAGGAACCCTGGCGGTACTGCCGCATCGAGCATGAAGGCCTCCACCCCCTGGTACCCGTGGCCCAGTTGTACGCGCGGGACATACCCCTGCTGCGGCCGCCTGGGCGGACCGACCTGTTGCAGGTCCTGTGGTGCCCTTCGGAGCACGCGCCGGACTCAAGCATTCCGATCGAGTTGTCCTGGCGGACCGCCGCGGATGTCACCGACGTGCTGGCCGCGCCACCCGAGCCGTTCGACGCGGACGAGGACCTCTACGTGCCTGAGCCGTGCGTGCTCGCGCCGGAGCAGGTCACCGAGTACCCCGATTTCCTGGAACTCCCCAAGGAGGTGAAGCAGCAGATCACGGACCCCGCGCCCTGGCGGGCGGCGGGCATTCCGGTTGACGATGCCGAACCGCTGGAGCTCTATGACAAGGCGCTGTCCCACGCCCCTGGCTGGAAGATCGGTGGCTGGGCCCCCTGGGGACTGACCGACCCCGTGCCGCGGTTCTGTGTGGCCTGCGGTACAGCGATGACGCCGCTGCTGACCATCTCCTCGTCCGAATGGCACCGCCACAGCACGAGCTGGATCCCGAACGAGGACCGGGTCCCCGGTGCATCCGACGACAGTTGGTTCAATCCTCCCGACATCACGGTGCTGGACGCCAACCACCTCCAGCTGTACGCCTGCCCGGCGAGCGGAGGCCACCCGCACACTGTCCTGGTCCAGTGAGGAGCTGCGGAAGGCCCGAAACCGGGTGACGGAAGTCCGCACTCCTCCGCCCGGCCGGGGCTGTCGGGTACGTCGCTGCGGTGGGAGAAGCGCTCCCCCGCGGCCACCTCTGTACCGGCTCCACGCTCCGCGGCAGCCGGGCCAGGAGCTCGCGGTGCAGCTGACCTACGTCTTGCGTCGGCGGCCGCAGGTGTGTGCGAGAGCGTCGGCCAGCTGATCGTGGGTCATGGAGGAGCGGCCCTCGATCCCGGCGGCCGCGGCCTTCTTGTACAGCTCGGACTTCGTGAGCTCGAAGAAGATCGGATCGACGGCGTCGAGGTCGACAAACCCGGCGACCTCGATGGCCTTGGAACGGCCGGGCGCGATGTCGTCGAGCTCCGACGGCTCGACGATCACGTACTCCTCGCCGGTGTCGTAGCCCTTGACGGTGTCGCCGAGGTCGACTTCGTCGCCGGTGCGCTCGTTGACGCGGCGGTTGCGGATCCGGTCGGCGGTGCCCCGCTGGAGCTGATGGAAGCGGATCGTGTGGCGGTCGGCGCGGTGTAGAGCGCGACCGGTAGGGAGACCAGTCCGAAGCTGACGATCCCGGTCAAGCCAGTCCACCTCAGGGTGGTCCGCGGGAACCTGGTCGATGTCCCCGGCCCGGTAAAGCGGGATCCACACTGTGCCGCCGCGGGCCGCGCCGAACTTGACGCGCACTTCCTGGGCGTGGCGCGCCCAACCGAGGCGGGCGGCGGCCTGGTCGGGGCCGAGCGGTACGGCCTCGGCCAGCCGCTCGGCCAGATCGGGGCGCGCGGCGAGGACGGCCACCTGGTCCGGGTGGAGGGCAGGCTGGGCTGGGTCGCCGGGGTCTGTGAGGAAGTCGGCCGTCACCATCTCCCGGACCGCGAACACCGTGACCTGGGCCGGGCCCTGGCCGGGGGTCGGATTCGGGGTGCCCAGGGCCGCGGTCAGCTGGTCGGCGGCCCCGTGCCCCGACAGCACGTACGGCAGGCCGCCGCAGAGGCCGCGGTGGTGATGACTTTGAGCGGGGTTCCTCGTCCGTCGCAGAGCAGGTGGTGTTTGCTGCCCGTCTTCCGCCGGTCGACCGGCGACGGACCGGTGTCGGCTCCCCCCTCTTTTTAGGCGCGGATGTGGGAGCCGTCCACGCATGCCCTGGACCAGTCGAGCCGGCAGGCCGCGTTCAGCTCGGCGAGCAGGATCCGGTGCAGCTGGTCGAAGACCCCGGCCTGCTGCCACCGCTCCAGCCTCCGCCGGCACGTCTGGCCGGAGCCGAATCCCAGCTCGGGCGGCAGGAGTTGCCAGGCGAGGTCGTTGCAGAGGACGTACAGGATGCCCTGCGGACACAGCCGGTCCGCCACCAGCCGCGGCCCTGGCGACCTCGTCGGCCAGGGCGGCAGCAGAGGCTCGATCAATGCCCACGAGTCGTCGTCCACGATCCACGGCCGAGTCCTCACACCACCACGAACCGTCGAATCGTCGAATCGTCGAATCGTCGAATCGTCACGCCCAACCAGGACATCTCATCAAGATCCTGTTACGACCTCAAAGCAACACCGATGGCGCGGACCTGATCATCTGGGGTGCCAACTACAACTCCGACCAGCAGTGGTACCTCCCGTAACCCCACAACGGCGCCAGAGCCCGTTTTTCCCCATCTCGGGTGGTTTGAGCGTCATGTCATTCCTCATCCCGGCTTCTCCCTAATTGGCCATGGGTACGACGGAGTTCGGGATCGAGGGACCTGGTCATCGCGGAGGCGTGTGGGCGGCCCTGGGCCTGTGGTTCGGAAGGCCGATGGTCAGCGCGGATGGCAAGAAGTCTCAATGACTGAGTCAAGCCTCCGGCTGTCGGTCCGGCCGCGCGTGGCTCGCCCTTATGCCTGGAGATGCTCCTGGAGTGCCGCCACAGCCGTCGCCACGGCTTCATCAGGGCTGGTCGTTTCGAGCAGCACCTTGTCCGGGTTGTGTTTGTGCGCCACCGAGTAGCTGCCTTTGGGGAGTAGGGCGATGCACACGGGGAGAACGTCGCCCTCGCCCACCCAACGCCGCCGACCAATACTGAAACACAGCCTGGCGTGGCTGGTGAAGGGATAGAACTGGCCGAGCCCGCTGTTCCGAGCCGCGTCAACAAGGGCTCCCATGATCGGGGGTACCCAAGTTGTAGTGGAGCCTCGGGACCGGTCGTCCCACTGCACTGCGGCACGCGCCTGAAAGTCCCACCCTGCGTCGACCGACTCGCGAGATTCGCCCTCTGTATCCATTCTCTGCCCCCTCTGAAGTGCTTTCGCCACCGTAGCGGCTGAGCAGTAGCCTCTCAATGACATGTCAGGCTGCTTGCGCAGCTGGCGGGTCGGGAGTGACTGCGGAGATCGTTGCCCCGCGTGTGACGGGGTGGGGTGCGGGCCAGCGGGTGCGGATCGGGATCCTGACGAAGGTGTTCACCGCTGAGCTGGTGGACGCGGCGATAGCCAAGCACCGGCCGGGGCCGAGCGGCGCCGTCGTCTTCTGTCGGCGCGGCTGGTCGTGCATTTCGTCCTGGCCCTGTGTCTGTTCGCCCGTGAGTCGTACGAGGAGGTGGTACGCGTACTGACCAGCGGCATCCCAGGCAGCCGGGCCCTCGCACGGGTGAACCGGTCGTCGTCATGCCGGGCGCGAACCCGGCTGGGTGAGGACGTGCTGGAGACCGTTTTCCGGGAGGTGGCCGGACCGCTCGCCACACCGGCCACGCCTGGAGCGTGGTGGCGCGGGCTGCGACTGCTCGCCCTGGACGGCACCCAGTTCGCCCTTCCGGATTCGACCAGCAACGGCGACACCTTCGACGGCCCCGGAAGTTTCCCCGGCTGACCGGACGAGGAATGCGGCTCGGGCGCCGCTTGCGTTGCGCGGAGTCGTCCCCGGCCGGGAGCATGAGCCGGGCAGCGAACAGGGCCCGCCGAGTCGTTCAAGGAGCACCAAGCTCGCCGAGGTCGAACGACAAGCTCAGAGCCGCTATGAAATCCGGTTCAGTTCACACTCGGGAAGTGTCCGCGGGCAGGACGCACCGCCCCCCTCCGCCCGGTTCCTCGTCGCCATTGACCATGTGCGTCTGCATCTTTCGATGTAGCCGCGCCTCCGCCGCTCGGACGAGGTGTGGGGCACGTACACCCTGTTGCATGGGACCGTGACCGACAAGAGCCTGCGCCCCCACCGTGACGACGTCCTCCTCGCGGTGCTCGGCGTGGCCGCGGGCCTCGTGTTCTGGTCGCTCGGCGTCTATAGCAGCCCCGGGCGCGGCTCCCTGCCGGCCTGGGCGGCCCTGATTCCCCTCGTGGTGCTCGGTGCGATGGAGCTGCTGCGCCGCACCGCCCCGCAGGGGACGCTGATCGTCGGCACCGTGGGGGTGATCGCGGACCAGTTCACTGTCGGCAGCCTCGCCACGGTCGTGATCTTCACGGACCTGATGTACGCCGCCGTCGTGTACGGAAAACCGGCCATGGCCCGGTGGCTCCCGGTGACCACGGGCCTGATCACCGTCGTGATCACCATCGCCTCGGTGGCCTGGCTGCGCACCCCCCAGTCCCTGATGATCGGCGTGATCACCGGCATCGTGAGCTTCGGCCCGGCCCTGACCGGTGCCAGCCTGCGCAACCACCGCGAGGCCGCCGAGGCGGCCCGGCTGCGCGCCGAGCAGACGGCGCTGCTGGCCGAGATGGACCGCAGCCAGGCCGTCGTCGCCGAGCGCGCCCGGATGGCCCGCGAACTGCACGACATGGTGGCCAACCACCTGTCCGCCATCGCCATCCACTCCACCGCCGCGCTCTCCATCGACTCGGCGGCGACCAGCCGCGACGCGCTCGGTGTGATCCGCGAGAACAGCGTGCAGGGGCTGGCCGAGATGCGCCGCCTGATCGGGCTGCTGCGGGACGCCGGGGGCGACCAGGAGGCGGTCGCGGTGCCATCGCTGGCCGGTCTCGACGACTTGATTGGGCAGGCCGGGACCAACGGCTCGGCGAGCGGCCTGGCCTTCGTCCTGCACAACGACCGGCCGTCCGGGGAGCCTGCGGCAGCCCCGGTGGAGCTGGCGGCGTACCGGATCGTCCAGGAGTCCCTGACCAACGCCCTCAAGCACGCCGCCCCCGGCACGGTGACGGTCCGTGTGGCGCACGAGGACGGACTGCTGAGCGTAGTGGTGGACTCGCCCTACGGGGACCGCCCCGGGCCCCGCGCGCCGGGCTCGGGGGCCGGGCTGATCGGCATGCGGGAGCGGACGGAACTGCTGGGCGGGGAGTTCACGGCGGGCCGGTCGGGACCGGTGTGGCTGGTGCGGGCGGACCTGCCCGCCGAGGAGAAGGCGGTGGAGATGTGACCATCCGGGTGGTGGTGGCCGAGGACCAGGCCGCGGTGCGGGCCGGGCTGGTGCTGATCCTGCGCAGCGCGGGCGACATCGAGGTCGCGGGCGAGGCGGCCGACGGGGAGGAGGCGGTGCGCCTGGCCCGGGAGCTGCGGCCGGATCTCGTCCTCATGGACGTGCAGATGCCCCGGCTCGACGGGGTGTCCGCGACCCGCCTGGTGGTCGAGGAGCGCCTGGCGGACGTACTGGTGCTGACCACCTTCGACCTCGACGAGTACGTCTTCGGGGCGCTGCAGGCGGGCGCCTCCGGCTTCCTGCTGAAGAACGCGGAGGCGGCGGAGCTGATAGAGGCGGTACGGACCGTCGCGCGCGGGGAGGGGTTGTGATCGGGTAGCCGGAGTGCGGGTCGGTTGCAGGGGAAGCTCCGACATCAGGCGAAGGCCGTCTCCACATCGCGGGAACCCCCGGTGCGGGCGCCCACATTCGGGGCATCGTTCGAGGCCAGACCATAAGCAGGCAAGCCCCTCCTCAGGAGGGGCGCGTCACCAAGACGACGGAGCCGCCGACGTACGAATCCAGAACGGTACCGCCTCGCCTGCGCTCTTCCTCTCCGGCCACCACCCGATCCACCAGGCCTGGACCCACTGCCGACGGGACACACCACCCCGCACATCCCGAGCCCCGATGCCGTCAGACGTTCTCCTTCGCGCATGCGGGCGTGGTCGGCGCCTTCACGCTCCGGCTCCACCCGCGACGCCGACTACGCCAGGCCCCATCGGACCGGGGCGATCTGCTTGGACATGATCGTGATCAGCTCGTAGGCGGCGTGCGAGGCCGCCACCGAGGTGATGCCAGCGTGGTCGTAGGCCGGCGCGACCTCCACGATGTCAGCGGAGACCAACTGGCAGTCGGCCAGACCCCGCAGGATCTCCAGCAGTTCGCGGGAGGTCATGCCGCCGGCCTCCGGGGTGCCAGTGCCGGGGGCGTGCGCCGGGTCCAGCACGTCGATGTCGATGGAGACGTAGAGCGGCCGGTCGCCCACGCGCTCGCGCAGCTGCTGGGCGATTTCGTCGACCCCGCGCCGCATCACATCGGCCGAGGTGACGATGCCGAAGCCGAGCTTGGCGTCCTCGTCGAGGTCCTTCTTGCCGTAGATCGGACCCCGGGTGCCCACGTGGCAGAGGGCCGAGGTGTCGATGACGCCCTCCTCCACGGCCCGGCGGAAGGGCATCCCGTGGGTGTACTGCTGGCCGAAGTAGTCGTCCCAGGTGTCCAGGTGCGCATCGAAGTGCAGGACCGCGACCGGGCCGTGCTTCTTGGCAACCGAGCGCAGCAGCGGCAGCGCGATGGTGTGGTCGCCGCCGAGCGTCATCAGCCGGGCCCCGCCGGAAAGCAGTTCGTCGGCCGCGGCCTCAATGGTCTCCACCGCCTCGGCTGCGTTGAAGGGGTTGGCGCTGATGTCTCCTGCGTCCGCGACCTGGCTGTAGTGGAAGGGGTAGACGTCCTGCGCCGGGTTGTAGGGGCGCAGGGTGCGGGAGGCCTCGCGGATGGCGTTGCCGCCGAAGCGGGCGCCCGGGCGATAGGTGACGCCCCCGTCGAAGGGGACTCCGACCACGGCGATGTCCGCCTTGTCCACCTGGTCGAGGCGGGGGATGCGGCCGAAGGTGGCCTGACCGGCGAAGTGCAGGGTCCGGTCGGTCTCCGTCGGGGGCACGGGCGGGGTCACGCCGTTGGGTTGCGCGGTCATGATGTGTTCAGCGGCCTTTCGGGGGCTTGTGTCATTGTGGCGGGTTGCCGTGCTTGCGGGACGGCAGGTCGGCGTGCTTGCTGCGGAGCATCGAGAGGGCGCTGATCAGCGTTTCGCGGGTGTCCGCCGGGTC
>NZ_JBFAJR010000085.1:0-8545 GCF_040655295.1 Streptomyces sp. NPDC050448
GCCACCCCGACCCACAGGTGCGCGAAGACGCCAGGCTCGCGGCAGCAGAGATCACCGCGTCGGAGGACCCCACCCACAACTCTTGACTATTGCTCTGCTGCGAACCCGTCCTTGCTCATGTGCCTGGAATCACGTGGGCTCTTCCTGGGGGTGACGGCCACGAATGCCCGGCGTCAGTCCGCGTTGCTGGGACTTCCGCTACCAGTCTCCTGCCGAGGCGGAGTGCGGTCAGCTTATCTGTGGGCCAGTTCGAGGGGCGTCGTTCACGAGGCTATTTTGCTTGTCCTCGCGTCCGTCCCAGGAGATTTTCTTCTGGACGGTCCTGCGGGTCATGAGGCTGATGGCGGCCCAGGTGATCAGGACTTCGGAGTGCTGTACGAGCCTCTCGTAGTCGCGTGCATGGCGGCGGGCGTGCATGAGCCAGGCCAGGGTTCGTTCGACGCCCCAGCGGCTGGGCAGGACGACGCATCCGGTATCGACAACGCGCCCCGGTCGGCCCCCACCGGGCCTGGCGTCGTGCCTCCGGCTCCCGCGGAGCGCTGTTGACGCGGCAGCGGTGGAAGAGAAGATGGCCCGCCCGCGCGACATCCTGACGTCTCACGTAGTCATGAGGGGTATGCACGGGGATCACAAAACAAGAGAACAGGCGGGGACCGAGTGAAATCAGCTCAGGAGGATGAGTACCTGGACTTCGTGGCCGCGAGGGCGAAGGCGCTGTATCGCTCGGCGTACGTACTCGCGGCCGGCGACACGCATCTTGCCGAGGACCTGGTCCAGGAAGCCCTCAGCCGGGTGTACGTGCACTGGAACCGGGTGGCCGGTGCGGACAGCCCGGCGGCCTACGCCCAGACAATACTGGTCCGCACCTTCCTCAGCCTGCGGCGTCGGCGAAGCACCGGCGAGCGCCTCATCGGGCACATGCCCGACAGTGCGGCGTCCGGCCCGGACGCCGCACTGCGGCTGACCCTGCTGGACGCGCTCGGCCAACTTCCGCCCCGCGACCGGGCGGTGCTTCTGCTGCGCTACTGGGAGGACCGCAGCATCGAGGAGACCGCCCAGATGCTCAGGCTGAGCAGCAGTGCGGTCCGCTCCCAGGGCACCCGTGCACTCGGCAGGGTGCGTGCGTTGCTCGGCGACAGCCTGTCCGACCTGGTTCCGCACTGAGCGCCGGTGCACGCAGGTCAAGACCGCAGCAAAGCCCCCATCAGCGACAGAAAGGTGACGCCAGCATGCCGTTCGAAGCAGACCTCGCACATGCCCTGGACCGCACGACCGACTCCCTCGAACCCGATCTCACCGCGCTCCTGAGCGGAGCCGTCGAGCGCGGGCGGAGCCGTCGGCGTCGGCGCAGCGCCTGCGTCATCGCCGGAGTCGGCGCCTGCGCCGTGATCGCGGCAGCCGGCCTGGTGATCCCCGGCGCGCTCGCCGGGACCCGCTCCGCAGGATCCGACATCGAGCCGGTGGCGCTGGCGATGCCCCGTTCTGCGATCACCGGGACCCAGATGATCCAGGCCCTGGAGATGACGTTCCCCGGGGGCCGGTTCAGCCAGGTGACCGGGCAGAGCAACAACCCCTCGGATCCGTCCGGCGGGTACGTCGCCAACGGTGAACTGGTCGTCGACGACGGGCAAGGCGCCGCCATGGTCGGCGTCTCGGCCGTGCGGCTCAAGCTGCCGCTCAGGGACGGCGACGGGCTGAGCTGCGAGCGGACGCCCGCGCGTGCCGCAGGTGACACCTGCACGCTCAGCGAGCTGCCGAGCAGTGCCGCGATTCCCGGCGGGGCCGTGGTGACGTCGGAGCGGACCGCGGCCGAGCACCCGGCTCGTGCCGACACCGCCCGCCGCTGGACGGTGACGGTGACCCTGAAGGCGACCGGCGCGCAGCTTCAGCTGGTGCAGTGGAACAGCACCGGCGGCGGCAGCGGCGCCCACGCGCCAAAGCCGACCCGTGCCGCTCCCCCGCTTTCCGATCAGCAGGCGGTGGCCGCACTCACCGGTGCCGCCTGGGCGCCCATTCTCGGCGCCGTCGGCTGACCCGTTGCATTGCCGGAAACGGGGGCAGAACGTCCGCGGCCTGCCGCACTGGCAGGTCATGGAGAAGAGGAAACGATTGGCCGACCCAAGCCTGGTGGTCCTCGACACTTAGAGGGTGTTCTGCGAGCGTCGGTGGTTCTCGTAGTGCTTGATGGCGGGGTGTCCGGATCTGGGGCTTCACGGTCGGCCGGAAAAGCGGTGTGCTGGTGGTCGTGGGTGGACGTCCTGCGTACCCGAGCGACCTGTCGGATGAGGCCTGGGAGCTGATCCGGCCGGTCATCGTGTCCTGGAAGGGCCGGCACACCTCGGTCAGTGGGCACGTGGGTGGCCACGACATGCGGGAGATCGTGAACACGATCCTCTACCAGGCCCGCACCGGCTGCCAGTGGCGCTACCTGCCCCACGACCTGCCGCCGAAGAGCGCGGTGTACTACTTCGCACTGTGGCGCGACGACGGCACCGCCGAGGCCATCCACGACCTGCTGCGCTGGCAGGTCCGCGAGATGCGCAGACGGCACGAGGACCCCACCGCCGTCGTCCTGGACTCACAGACCGTACGGGCCTCGACGAACGCACCCAAGGACACCACCGGACTGGACCCCGGCAAGAAGAGCCCTGGTCGCAAGCGCGGTATCGCCACCGACGTCCTCGGCCTGGTCATCGCCGTGGTGGTGGTCGCCGCCAGCGTGCACGACAACGCCATCGGCATCGCACTGCTGGACAAGGTCGCCGCGAGCGCACCCACCGTGACCAAGGCGTGGGTCGACGCCGGCTTCAAGAATGCCGTTGTCGAGCACGGCGCCCGGCTGAGCATCGACGTCGAGGTCGTCCAGCGCGAGCCCGGCACACGCGGCCTTGCAACGCCTCCAGGTCACTCGCGAGCCCGTGCTGGAGCTGGCGGCCGAGGACGGTGCCCCGCTGCCCGAGCCGCTGCCGCCGGCTATCGCGAGGTCCTCGCGGCCTTCGAGCAGGCCGGGCAAGGCCTGCGGGCCAGGGATGTCTGCCAGGCTCTCGGCATCGGGCTGGAGCCGCGGCACACCGAGGGCACCCGCGCCAAGCTGAAGCGACTGGTGAACCGCGGCATCCTCACCGAACCCGAACCCGTCCTGTTCACCCTGCCCCAGCCGACGTCGGCGGCACCCGACATCAGCTCGAACTGAAACTGATGACACCCATCACGGAACACCCTGCTAAAAACACATATCGTTGCCGCGGAACGCTGATCACCACTACGGTCGCCATCGAAGGTTGAGTCGCTAACGCGGAACGGCGGGGGTGCAGTGCTCGATACGCTGGTGACAACTGCGGCCGGGGCTCTCTCCGCCACGATCGGCGTCGTGGTCGGGGGCATCGTCACGCGGCGTGCGCAGGACCGGCAGTGGCTCCGCGACCAACAGTTGGCCGCCTACCAGGAGCTGTTCAGCCACTACGCCAAGTTCACGATGGAGATTGGGCGGGCGCATGCCGACCGTCGAGGCTGGGATTACGACTGGGGAGAGTGGAGTGCGGTCCTGGTACGCGTGAGCCTTGTAGCCCCCAACGATGTGGCGACAGCGATTGACGAGTTCGGCCACGCCGTCGATGGCTTCCTGGAGCAAGTAGCGAGGCGGACCGATCCACTGAGGAATCCGTTGAGCCCGGAGGAGTTCCACGCGGCCAAACAAGAACCGGCCCAGGCACAGATACGACTCGTCAACGCCATACGACGGTCGCTGGGCAACGATCGCGGAGTGCCCTTCCAAATCGGCGGGTGAACCATGGGCCAAGGTGTCCTGCGGGCTAACGCAATCTGCTAGCCGAAACGGCCATAAGCTCACAGACCGCCCCCGTTCCACGGCCGCCGCCCTTCAGCACCCGCCAGCAGATCCCCGATGCCCGCATGCGGGCGACCTGTCCCCGCTCCCGTTCACTGGCGCTGGCGGACTTACCACCCCCGCTCACGCGTGGGACCAGTACTGCGAGGCCTCAACCGAATCGGCACCAGCCGCTGGGCCAGTGGCCCGATGCGAGCGATGGTGCCCGTGGACGCCAGACTGCAGCGCCTCACCACCGGCGTTTCAGTGCCGGGCGGGTAGCTGGCCTGTACTCGCTTCTCCTCACCACGACCGGTGCCGTCAGCGGACAACTCCGGCAAGTCCCGCTGTTCTATGTGCCATACGCTTTGCTGTCATTGGGTCACACCTCGGCGCGGACCGCCACCCATCGCGGAGTGCCGATCTCCTCAGCCACCCCCACGCCACCGTCCTCACCCGCGGGAAGCAGCTTCCCGTGCTTGCCCGGCCGGCAGGCGAGGTGTCCCGACGGCCTTGACTCACTCGACCGGGCCCGCGCAGGTGTCCGGATACCGGCGCCTCGGCGATCGTCGCTGCATGGAGGACGCCATGTACCGCCAGTACGCCTCGGGACACGCCCCTGGGTGCGGCAATCGGCGCGGGCTGCGGATGAGCGGCGTACGCTCACGCCATGGGTGCCGAGCAGGTGGCAGTGGCCGACGATATCTTCGATCGGCTGGACACGAACGGTGACGGGGTACTGACCGCGGACGACTACCGGGCCAGTGCCGAGCGGCTGCTCCAGTCGTACGGCGCGGGGCCGAACTCGCCGAAGGCACGCGCCCTGATCGAGGCGAACCAAGCCCTGTGGGAACGGCAGGCCGAGCTGGTCGACCGCGATCGGGACGGGAGGATCAGGCGGGAGGAGTACCGAGAGTGGTTTGCCTCCCTGCCGGCCTCGGAAGCCTCCTCGGGCGCGCCGTCGGGTTCGCCGGAGGTGATGGCGGTGCTCCACGCACAGTTCAATGTGGCCGATCGGGACGGTGACGGAGTGATGGACCTCCACGAGTTCACCGTGTGGCGGGCCCTCAAAGGGATGCCGTCGCAGGACGCGGCGGCCGCGTTCGAACTGATCGACTCGGACGGGGACGGTGCCATCAGCTGGGAGGACTTCAGCGGCGCGGGGAGTGTGCACGGGCTGGCGGCGGCCTTGCTGTACCGGCCTGAACCGGCATAGTGGTCAGGGCTCGCAGAGAATCAAGGTGTTGCTTCCGCCCCTTTGGCTCGTTGGTGTGGTACGCGCATCCCGGATGAGCCCCGTGGCCAACTGGCCATGAGGTTCGGTGAAGTTTGGTGTGTTGTTCCCGCATCCGGACGAACGTCAGCGTCGGCTGCCGATGGGAGCCGAGGCCCGGGTGTTGGGCCATGGCGGCATCCGGGCCGTCACCCAGGCGGCCTTGACCAAACCCGTAGGCCCCCCCGGCTACAAGCTCATCAGTCACCACCGGCGGCCACGACGCCGACGTCGTATCGGCGTCGTCGGGCCCGGCGCCAGGGTCCGGCAGGTAACCGGTTGGATCACGCGTCACCCCGACCGGCTCTCGGAGAGTGATGGGAGCCTTGCCGTGAGTACGTTCGTATTGATCCACGGGCCGGCGACGTGGGCTGGTACTGGCATCTGGTCGAGGCGGAGCTTCGGGCGCGCGGGCATGGCGTGGTTACTCCCGACCTTCCGGGCGATGACGACTCGTTGACGCTCGACGACTACGCCGACGCCGTGGTCGAGGCAGTCGGCGACCACCACGATCTCGTGGTCGTGGGTCAGTCGTTCGGCGCATTCACCGCGCCCTTGGTCGCCGCCCGCCGTCCGGTCGCATCGCTGATCCTGGTCGCCGGGATGGTCCCTGCGCCGGGCGAATCACCGGACCAGTGGTGGAACAACACCGGCTACACCGAGGCCGTGCGGCGCCAGGCTCTCCGGGACGGTGGCCTTACCGGCAGCAACGACCCTTACGTCGCGTTCTACCACGATGTGTCCCGCGAACTCGCTGAGGAGGCGATGAGCAAGGAACGGGCCCACCCATCGCCGGCCGCGTCGGCCCAGCCGTGGCCGCTCGACGCCTGGCCTGTTGTGCCGACCAGGTTCGTGCTGTGCACCGAGGACCGCTTCCTTCCTCCCGACTTCTTGCGCCAGCTCGCGCTGGAACGTCTCGGAGTGGTCCCTGAGGAGATCAAAGCGAGCCACTGCGTCGCGCTCAGCCGTCCTGTCGAGCTGGCCGACCTTGTGGCCGGTGCCGGCAAGAACTGATGTCGCAGCACCCACTTCCTGACCCTGCCTTCCGCAGCGATCCGAACCGAGGCTCGTCATCGAGCAGGTCTACGGCCGGACTGGCCGACGCCGCGGTCCGCCGCAGGCCGCGGCTCGGCCGCCGCTGGCCACAGATCCTGCCGTCCGCATCACGAGGACCGGCGCCCCCACATCGGCACGGCAGATCTCGCAGGCACGCGCCGTGGTGCTCTGCGGGGCCTCGATGCCCTGCTGCGCGGGTCGCGGGCCGGGAGCGCCCGGAAGCCGGCAGTCGCCGGTGTGTACGGCCTCGGGCCGTGCCGGGCGTTGATGCCGTACTGGATCCTCCATTCCACGACCGGCACCTTGTGCTGGGCGGGGTCCGCGCGGACGCGCTCGGCCTGCTCAAGGACGGTGATCCGCTCGCGTGTCTCTGCAAGGAGCGCGGACAGGAAGGTCTCCACGGTCCGCAGCCGGTCCAGACTGCCCCTCGGCACCGGCCCCTGACCATCCCGTCGCACTGACGTCGACGGCCGCCGACTCAGGTGGGGCCGAGGATGGCGCGCCCTGCCGGTCGCAGGCCCCGGGGATCCTCGACACGCGCCCGGAGCCGCGCCGAGCGGACCTCGTCGACGACCGGGCGGCGCCCAGGGCCCAGGCCTGCTGCTCGCCCGCGTGGGGTCCTCGCCGTGCAGCTCCACTGCGTGCCCGGAGAAGTCGCGTACGAGCACGGAGAACAGCTCGTCGAGCACGGATTCGTCCAGGTCGGTCAGGCGGGCCTGCTCCAGGATCAGCCGGCCGTGGACCACGAGCGCGAACAATTCCGCTCTGTACGCGTCGAAGAGCAGCAGCGTTTTGACAGCAGTCCGGGAGTCACCTGGCCGGCGGAGCAGCCGGACGTCAACCGGAGGAGATCCCACCCGGTGGCGGCACTCGATCAGCAGCATCCGATCGGCGAGCTGGCCCGATTCCTCGCCGGAGCGGGGTACCGGCTGGACGCAGTGGACTGGGCGGAGTCCGCCATCGAGCACGCGGCCGGAGCTTCGTCTGAGGGGATCTCCTACCACTGCTCGACGTCACCAGCGGGACGTGGCCGCCCTTGCCCCTGTCGGCGGGTACCAGGTCATCACGATGCGGCGGGCTTTGGCCCATCTGCCTGACCGCACCCGCGTCGTGGCCGAGCTCGCCGAGCTCCTTGCCGATGGCTGGGAGCACGCCGAACGCGTCGAGGCCGGCGACTCCACCATCCTGCTGCTGCGCGGGCCCAAGACCGGGGCCATCACCTGCCTGGAGAAGAGGACCCCGAAACCGGGGGCGATGGCCGGCGTCGCGGTGGTCGTCACCAACGACTGCGGGCACGTCCCCTCGGTGCCGGGGCATGCGAGCCGGCTCCGGGGGCGGCCTCGTGGCGCACGAACCTGACGCTGCGGCAGCTGGCCCTGCTGTTCGGCGTCTCGAAGTCAGCAGCGGACCACATCAGACCGTGGTGCGCGACGGAGCCATTCTCGCGGTCGTCTCCGGCGGACCGGAGGAGGTCGCGCTTCATGGG
Source organism: Streptomyces sp. NPDC050448 (assembly GCF_040655295.1). Taxonomy (NCBI): domain Bacteria; kingdom Bacillati; phylum Actinomycetota; class Actinomycetes; order Kitasatosporales; family Streptomycetaceae; genus Streptomyces; species Streptomyces sp. NPDC050448. Next base: position 7,642 of record NZ_JBFAJR010000085.1, read on the forward strand.
CAGCCCGCTCTAGCCAAGGCAGCCAAGGTCACGGCCACGGCCCGCTGAAGCCATTGGTCCTCTCCCCCTGCACGGAGGTCCCGTCACTGAGTTCATGTCCACCGGTGTCTTCCGCCCGTCTCCCCGCCCGTCTCGCCGCCCGGCCCACGGTCCCCGTGCTCAGCGGAAGACCACCGCCGCCGCGGCCCACTGGGCCGTGGTGGTCCCCGTGGCGGCGCAGGTCTGGGCCGCCGGGACGACCCGGTAAGCGGTGGTGAGCCGGTACGAGGAGAGCTGGAGCATCGGCATCGCCGTCCACTCGGCGGTGAAGACCGGTGCGGAGCCGGTGTTGGTGCCGACCGCGCCCACCAGCAGGTCCCCGGCGGCGCAGTCCAGTCGGGTCGAGCCGGTGCTGAAGGCCGTCCCGCCGGTCTCCCCGTGGGCCTGCGCGTATCCGACGGCCGCACCGATACCGCGGAACTCGTCTACGGCGATGTGGTACTTGCTCGCGTGCGGGTACGTCGCGCGCAGGGAGTCGAACGTGCCGAGCGGGTGCGCCCCGAAGGCGGCCAGGATCAGCGTCCGGTGCCGGGCGGCGTCGGTCTCGTCGCCGACGATGCGGAACGTGTCGCCCTGGGTGTCGGTGACTGCGACCGGGCCGGGGCAGGAGCTGGTCAGCATGATGCTGACGACCAGCGCGTCCCCCTCGGTCACCGAGGACAGCACGGGCAGCACCACATCGGTACCGGAGAGGATCTCCTGCCCGGAGGCGACGCGGCCCACCCAGGAGGGCGGCTCCTTCGCCGTAGGGGCCGCTCCCGCCGCCGGTGCCCGCAGGGAGGGGCGCGGGTTCGCGGTGGGGGGCGGGCAGGGCTGCTCCTCCACCGGGAACCCCGCCTTGGCCCCGGCCGGGGCGCCCCCGCTC
>NZ_JBFAJR010000086.1:0-7973 GCF_040655295.1 Streptomyces sp. NPDC050448
CCGCATCCCCCCCGAACAGCACCCCCTTCAACGGAAGTTCGAGCAATCCGTCCATGCGGGCGCAGATCGCGTCCAACGCGTCCGCGAACACCGGGTGGGCGTCGTACAGCTCACGCCCGGCCCCGAGACGCTGGCTGCCCTGACCGGTGAACAGGAACGCGGTCCTGCCCGCGGCTGGGGAGCCCGTCACGAGCGTGGCGGCCGAGCCGTCCTCCGCCAGCGTCTCCAGGCCCGAGAGGAGCCCGGCGTGGTCCGCGGCCACCACGGCGGCGCGGTGCTCGAAGGCGGAGCGGCCCACGGCCAGGGAGAACCCGAAGTCGGCGGCGCTCGCTGCCGGGTGGCGGACGGCGTGCTCGTGCAGGCGGCGGGCCTGGTCGCGCAGGGCGTCGCGGCTCTTGCCGGACAGCAGCCACGGCAGCGGGGCGTCCGGCGCCGACTCGGGCTCCGGCGCGACCGGGGCAAGGGCCGGGGCAGCGGCCTCAGGGGCCTGCTCGATGATGGTGTGGGCGTTGGTGCCGCTGATGCCGAAGGACGAGACGCCCGCGCGGCGCGGCCGGCCGGTCTCCGGCCAGGCGACGGCACCGGTCAGCAGGGCGACGTCACCGGCGGTCCAGTCGACGTGCGGGGTCGCTTCGTCGACGTGCAGCGTCGGGGGCAGGATCCCGTGCTGCATGGCCAGGACCATCTTGATGACGCCCGCGACACCGGCGGCCGCCTGGGTGTGGCCGAGGTTCGACTTGATGGACCCGAGCCACAGCGGGGTGTCCGCGGGGCGGTCCTGGCCGTACGTGGCCAGCAGCGCCTGGGCCTCGATCGGGTCGCCGAGCTTCGTGCCGGTGCCGTGGGCCTCGACGGCGTCCACGTCGGCGGCGGCCAGGCCCGCGCTCGCGAGGGCCTGGCGGATGACGCGCTGCTGGGAGGGCCCGTTCGGGGCGGTCAGACCGTTGGAGGCGCCGTCCTGGTTGACGGCGGAGCCGCGGACCAGCGCGAGGACGGGGTGACCGTGGCGGCGGGCGTCGGAGAGCCGTTCGACGAGGAGTATGCCGAGGCCCTCGCCCCAGCCGGTGCCGTCGGCGGCGGCCGCGAAGGCCTTGATGCGGCCGTCCTCGGCGAGGCCGCGCTGGCGGCTGAAGTCGATGAAGGAGGCGGGGGTGGACATGACGGTCACACCACCGGCCAGGGCCATCGTGCACTCACCGGCCCGCAGGGCCTGGATGGCCCAGTGCAGGGCGACGAGCGACGAGGAGCAGGCGGTGTCGACGGTGACCGCGGGGCCTTCCAGGCCGAGGACGTAGCTGACGCGGCCGGAGACGACGCTCGCCGCGTTGCCGGTGCCGAGGAAGCCCTCGGTGCCGTCGGGGGCGGCGAGGATGACGTCGAGGTAGTCCTGGCCGTTGGTGCCGGTGAAGACACCGATGCGCTCGCCGCGCACGGTGGCGGGGTCGATGCCGGCCCGTTCGAATGCCTCCCAGGAGGTCTCCAGCAGCAGACGCTGCTGCGGGTCCATGGCGAGGGCCTCACGGGGTGAGATCCCGAAGAAGGCGGGGTCGAAGGTGGCCGCGTCGGCGAGGAACCCTCCCTCGCGGACATAGGTGGTGTTCTCGGCGAGGGACTCCGGGTCGTACAGCCCGTCGAGGTCCCAGCCGCGGTCGGTGGGGAAGCCGGAAACGGCGTCGCGGCCGTCGGCGAGCAGCTCCCACAGTTCCTCTGGGGTGCGGACGCCGCCGGGGAAGCGGCAGCTCATCGCGACGATCGCGATGGGGTCGTCGTCGGTCGCGGTGCCCGCCCCGGTCGTGGTGGCGCCGGCCGGGTCGGCGGGGTGCGCGCCGAGGAGTTCGCCCTGGAGGAAGGCGGCCAGGGCCAGGGAGTTGGGGTAGTCGAAGATCAGGGTGGCGGGCAGGCGCAGCCCGGTCCGGGCGGTGAGGAGGTTGCGGATCTCCACCGCGGTCAGGGAGTCGAAGCCGAGGTCCCGGAAGGCGATGGCCGGGTCGACGGACTCCGGACCGGGGTAGCCGAGGACGGCGGCGATCTGCGTACGGACGAACTCCAGGGCGAGGGCGTCGCGTTCATCGGCCGGTGCCTGGGCGAGCCGCCGGGCGAGGCTGTCGGCGGCCTCGGCCGGGGCGTCGGCGGCCTGGCCCGCGGCGGCGAGGGCCTGGACGGCTTCGGGGAGCGCCGTGATCAGCGGGCAGGGGCGGACGGCGGTGAGGCCGGGCGCGAGGCGGGCCCAGTCGATGTCGGCGACGACGGAGGAGGTCTCGTCGAGGGCGAGCGCCGTGTTCATCGCGGACAGGGCGAGTTCGGGGGCGAGAGCCGGGAGTCCGGCGGAGCGCAGGCGCTCGGCGACGAGTTCGTCGGTGGCCATGCCGCCGTCGGCCCAAGCGCCCCAGGAGATCACGGTGGCGGGCAGGCCGTCGGCGCGGCGCTGCTCGGCGAGGGCGTCCAGGTAGGCGTTCGCGGCGGCGTAGTTGGCCTGTCCGGCGGCGCCGAAGACGGCGGCGACGGAGGAGAACAGGACGAAGGCGGTCAGGTCCAGGTCGCGGGTCAGCTCGTGCAGGACCTGGGCGGCTTGGGCCTTGGGCCGCAGGACGCCCGCCAGGCGCTGCGGGGTCTGGGCGTCGAGGACACCGTCGTCGAGGACACCGGCGGCGTGGACGACGGTGGTCAGCGGCAGTTCGGCGGGGACGGTGGCGAGGAGGCGGGCCACGGCGTCGCGGTCGGAGACGTCGCAGGCGGCGAGGGTGACCTCGGCGCCCATCTCGCGCAGTTCCGCGACGAGTTCGGCGGCTCCCTCGGCATCGGGGCCACGCCTGCTGACCAGCAGCAGGTGTGCGGCGCCGGAGCGGACGAGCCAGCGGGCCACGTGCCCGCCGAGGGCTCCGGTGCCGCCGGTGACGAGGGCGGTGCCGGAGGTGGTCCAAGCGGCGGCGGGGGTGTGGTCCTGGGGGGCGCGGGCCAGGCGGCGGACGAAGACGCCGGTGGAGCGTACGGCGACGTGGTCCTCGGTGCCGAGTCCGCCCAGGGCGTCGGCGAGGCGGCCGGTGGCGCGCTCGTCGGGGGCCGGGGGCAGGTCGACGAGGCCGCCCCAGCGGGCGGGCAGTTCGAGGGCGGCGGTCCGGCCGAAGCCCCAGAGGGCGGCCTGGGCGGTGCTGGTGAGCCGGTCGGAGCGGCCGGTGGCGACCGCGCCCTGGGTGGCGGCCCAGAGCGGGGCTTCCACCCCCGCGTCGCCCAGGGCCTGGACGAGGGCGAGCGTGGCGGCGAGCCCGGCGGGCAGCGCCGGGTCCTCGGGGTGCGGGCGCTCGTCGAGGGCGAGCAGCGACAGCACCCCGGCGGGCGCGTGGTGCGCCGCCTCCAGGGCTGCGGTGAGGTGCCGGGCCAGGGTGGCCCGGTCGTCGGCGGTGGCGTCGACGGTGAGGGGGGTGACGGTGACCCCGCGGGCGGTCAGGGCGCGGGTGGCGGCCAGGGTCCAGGGGGCGTCGGTGTGCCCGGCGGGCACCGCGAGGAGCCAGTGCCCGGCGAGGGGCACGGGCGCGGTGTCGGTGAGCGGTGTCCAGGTGACGCGGTAGCGCCAGCCGGTGACGGTGTCGCGGTCGCGGTGGCGGCGGTGCCATGCGGACAGGGCGGGCAGGACGCCGCTGAGGGGTTCGTCGCCGTCGATGCCGAGGGTGTCGGCGAAGGCGGCCAGGTCCTCACTGTCGACGACCTCCCAGAACTTGGCGTCGGTCAGGCCGAGTTCGCCGTCGTCGGCGGGTCCGGTGAGGTCGGTGAAGGGGTCGCGGGGCCAGTACAGGTCGCGCTGGAAGGCGTACGTCGGCAGCTCGACGTGGCCGGTGCCGGTGGCGGCGAAGCGGGTGGCCCAGTCCGGGGAGAGTCCGCGGACGTGGGCACCGGCGACGGCGGCGGTCAGGGTGCGGTTCTCGGGGCGGCCGGTGCGCAGCGCGGGCAGGAAGGCGGCGGCGCGGGGGCCGGTGGCGGTCTGGCAGTCCTGGCCGAGGGCGGACAGGACGCCGTCGGGGCCGAGTTCGACGTAGGCGGTGACGCCGCGGCTCTCCAGCCAGCGGATGCCGTCGAGGAAGCGGACGGCTTCGCGGACGTGGCGGACCCAGAAGTCGGCGGAGCCCATCTCGTCGGTGACGAGGGCGCCGGTCAGGTTGGACACGACCGGGATGCGGGGGGCAGCGTACGTCAGCCCCTGCGCCACCTTGCGGAAGGCGTCGAGCATGCCGTCCATGTGCGGGGAGTGGAAGGCGTGGCTGACGGTGAGGCGCTTGGTCTTGCGGCCCTGGGCGGCGAAGGCGCCGGCGACGGCCTGGGCGGCGTCCTCGTCACCGGCCACGACCACCGACGTCGGCCCGTTGACGGCCGCGATGCCGACCCGCTCGGTCAGCAGCGGCAGAACCTCGTCCTCAGACGCCTGAACCGCGATCATCGCACCACCGGACGGCAGCGCCTGCATCAGCCGGCCACGGACGGCGACCAGCGTGCACGCGTCCTCCAGCGAGAGGACACCCGCGACGTGCGCGGCGGCGATCTCGCCGATGGAGTGACCCGAGACGAAGTCCGGCCGCAGGCCCCAGCCCTCGACCAGCCGGTACAGGGCCACCTCGACCGCGAACAGCGCCGGCTGAGTGTACTCCGTACGGTCCAGCAACTCGGCGTCCGCCCCGAACAGGACGTTCTTCAGCGGCAGTTCGAGGTCCATCCCGGCACACACCGCGTCCAGGGCCCCGGCGAACACCGGGTAGGTGTCGTACAGTTCGCGACCCATGCCGAGCCGCTGGCTGCCCTGACCGGTGAAGAGGAACGCGAGCTTGCCCTCCGTGGCGCTCCCCTCGACCACGTCGGCCGACGGGGTACCCCCGGCCAGCGCGGCGAGGCCGGCGAGGAGTTCGGCGCGGTCCTGCGCGACGACCGCGGCGCGGCGGTCGAGGGCGGACCGGGTGAGCGCCTGAGCGTGCGCGACGTCCGCCAGGCCGAGGCCGGGGCGGGCGGTGAGGTGGGCGTGCAGCGCGGCGGCCTGCGCCCGCAGGGCGCCCTCCGTCTTGCCGGACAGGACGACGGGCAGGACACCGGCCGGGGCGCCCTGCTCCGCGGCGGCCGGACCGTCGCCGTCCTGCCGGTCCGCGCCGGCGGGGTCCTCGGCGCTCTCCAGGATGACGTGTGCGTTGGTGCCGCTCATGCCGAAGGACGAGACGCCGATGCGGCGCGGCCCGTCGTGGAGCGGCCACGGCCGCGCCTCGGTGAGCAGGGACACCTCGCCCGCCGACCAGTCGACGTGCGGGGTCGGCTCGGTGACGTGCAGGGTCTTCGGCAGCACGCCGTTGCGCATCGCCATGACGCTCTTGATGACACCGGCGACACCGGCGGCGGCCTGCGCGTGGCCGATGTTGGTCTTGAGGGAGCCCAGCCACAGCGGCCGCCCCTCGGGCCGGCCCTGCCCGTACGTGGCGATGATCGCCTGCGCTTCGATGGGGTCGCCGAGGCCGGTGCCCGTGCCGTGCGCCTCGACGGCGTCGACCTGGTCGGGCGTGAGGCGGGCGTTGGACAGCGCCTGGAGGATGACGCGCTGCTGCGAGGGGCCGTTGGGGGCGGTCAGACCGTTGCTCGCGCCGTCCTGGTTGACGGCGGTGCCGCGGATGACGGCGAGGACGTGGTGGCCCTTGCGGCGCGCGTCGGAGAGGCGCTCGACGAGCAGGACACCGACGCCCTCGGCGAGGCTGAAGCCGTCCGCGTCCGGGGAGAAGGCCTTGCAGCGGCCGTCGGCGGCGAGGCCGCGCTGCTTGCTGTAGTCGATGAACGTACCCGGCGCGGACATCAGGGTGGCGCCGCCCGCGAGGGCCAGGGAGCACTCCCCGTTGCGCAGTGCCTGCACGGCGAGGTGCAGGGCGACGAGGGAGGAGGAGCAGGCGGTGTCGACGGTGACGGCGGGGCCTTCGAGGCCGAAGGTGTAGGAGAGGCGGCCGGAGGCGACGCTCGCCGCGTTGCCGGTGCCGAGGTAGCCCTCCACGTTCTCGGAGGAGCTCAGCAGCGCCGTCAGGTAGTCGTGGTTGCTGGTGCCGACGAAGGCGCCGACCTGCTTGCCGCGCATCGAGGTCGGGTCGATCCCGGCGCGCTCGAAGGCCTCCCAGGAGGTCTCCAGCAGCAGCCGCTGCTGCGGGTCCATCGCGAGGGCCTCGCGCGGGGAGATGCCGAAGAGCGAGGGGTCAAACCGGGCGAAGTCCTGGACGAAACCGCCCTGGTTGGCGTAGCTCGTGCCCGGGTTCTCCGGGTCGGGGTGGTAGACCGTCTCCATGTCCCAGCCGCGCTCGGCGGGGAATCCGGTGATGGCGTCGACGCCGTCCACGACGAGCTGCCAAAGCTCCTCGGGGGAGGTCGCGCCACCGGGGTAGCGGCAGCCCATGCCCACGATGGCGATGGGGTCCTGGTTCCGCGCCTCGATCTCACGAAGCCGCTGCCGCGTCTGCTGCAGATCCGCCGTCGCCAGCTTCAGGTAGTCCCGGAGCGTCTCTTCATTCGCCATTTAACGCAACCACCCATTTGCAGCAGACGGCATCGGAAAACTATGTCGCGGAGCCGAGGAATGTCATCTGGAAAGGCGTCGCTTCGCACGTCGGGCGAAGCGACTGCTCGGCGGCAGGCTATTTGCCGTTCAATCTCTCCTACAACCCCTAACCGCCCCCTACACACCCCTGGGTGGGGGAGTGCGCAGGGGGCAGTTTCCCCCTGGTCAATTCACAGGGGGCGGGCCATCTTCACCAATAATCGGCAAGCCGTCAATAACGGCCGAGGCCTTCGTTGATGAACGCGAAGAGTTCCTCGTCGCTGGCGTCGGCCGCAGCCGCCGCCGCGTCCGTGGCCGGGCCCGTGGACGCGGCCGCGGCGGGCTGCGCACCGGCCGGGTCCTCGCTCTCGTTCCACTTCGCCAGCAGGGCCTGCAGACGCATCGTCACCCGGGCCCGTACGACGTTGTCCCCGGTCCCCCGGGCCAGCACGGCCTCCAGCTTGTCGATCTCCTCCAGCAGCGGTGCCCCGCCCTCCGCCGCGTCGGGCACGATCCCGGCGCGCAGGTAGGCGGCGACAGCGGCCGGGGTGGGGTGGTCGAAGACGAGGCTGGCCGGCAGTTTCAACCCGCTCACCGCGCCGAGCCGGTTGCGCAGCTCCACGGAGGTGAGGGAGTCGAAGCCCAGCTCCTTGAAGGCCCGGCCCGCCTCGACGGAGGTCAGGTCGGCGTGGCCCAGGACGGCAGCCACGGCGGTGCGGACCAGGTCGAGCAGCAGGCGCTGCTGCTCGACTTCGGGCAGCCCGGCGAGCTGCTGGGTGAGCGGCACTCCCCCGGCCAGGTCCTCGGCGGACTCCCGCTCCGCGCTCTCGATGACGCGGCGGGCCTCGGGCAGCTCCAGGAGCAGGGGCCGCGCCCGGTCGGCGGTGAAGGCGAGCGTGAACCGCTTCCAGTCCATGTCGACAACGGTCAAGGTGGTCTCGTCGCGGTCCAGCGCGTGCTGGAGCGAGGCCAGGGTCCGCTCGGGCGACATCGCCAGGATGCCGTGGCGGCGCATGCGGTCGCCCGCCGCGCTGTCGTCCCCGTCGGCACTGCCCCACGGACCCCAGGCGAGGGAGGTCGCGGGCAGCCCGGCGGCGCGCCGGTACTCGGCGAAGGCGTCCAGGAAGGCGTTGCCGGGGGCCTGGTTGCCCTGTCCGGGCGCGCCGAAGGTGGCGGCGAAGGAGGAGAAGAGGACGAACGCCGACAGGTCGAGGTCGCGGGTCAGCTCGTGCAGGTGGAGCGTGGCGTCCGTCTTGACCCGCAGGACGGCGGCCACCTGCTCGGGGGTGAGCGTCTCGATGACGCCGTCGTCGACCGCGGCCGCGGCGTGGACCACCGCGGTCAGCGGCCGGTCGGCGGGGATGCCGGCGAGGAGCGCGGCGAGGGCGTCGCGGTCGCTGACGTCGCAGGCGGCGAGGGTGACCTCGGCGCC
>NZ_JBFAJR010000087.1:0-7272 GCF_040655295.1 Streptomyces sp. NPDC050448
GCTGCCCGCGCTGGGGGCGGCGATCGCCGCCCACCACACCGGGCACGGCCTGCCGACCGTGCCCGAGCAGGTGGTGGTGACCACCGGTGCCACGCAGGCCGTCGCCCTGAGCGCCCAGCTGTACCTCGGGCGCGGGTCCACCGCCCTCGTGGAATCCCCGGGCTGGCCGGGCTGCCTGGACGTCTTCAGAGCCGCGGGCGCCCGGCTGGTCGGCGTCGCGGTCGACTCCGACGGGGTCCGGATCGACCGGCTCGCCACCGCGCTCGCCGAACACCGGCCCGCGCTGCTCTACCTGATGCCGACCTACCACAACCCCACGGGCAGCCTGATGTCCGCCGGCCGCCGTCGCCGAGTGGCCGACCTCGCCGCCGAACACGGCGTCCCCGTCCTGGAGGACAGCGCCCACGAGGCGGCCCTCGCCCCCGGTCAGGCTCCCCCGCCGATCGCCGCGCACTCCGCCCGGGGAACCGTGCTGACGGTGGGCTCGCTGACCAAGGCCGTATGGGGCGGTCTGCGGATCGGCTGGCTCCGTGCACCCCAGGACATCGTGGCCCGCCTGGCCCGGCTCAAGGCGCTCAACGACCTCGGCAGCCCGCTCCTGGACCAGGCCCTCGCCGCCCGGCTGCTCCCCGCGCTCCCGGCCCTCGCGCCCGAGCGGGCTCGCATCCGCCGCGAGCAGCTCGCCACCATGACCCGGCTCCTGGCCGAACAGCTTCCGGACTGGAGCTGGCAGGAACCGCGGGGAGGCTCCGTCCTGTGGATCCGGCTGCCCCCGGGCACGGACGCCCGGATCTACGCCCAAGTGGCACTGCGCCACGGCGCGGAGGTCATCCCGGGCGTCGCCATGGATCCGACCGGGGCCCACGACAACTACATCCGCCTCCCCTACTCCTTCGCCACGCAGACCTCGGCAGAACTGGTCGGCCGCCTCTCGGCGGCCTGGGCCGCACTGTCCCGCAGCAGTGGCCGCACGCGCCACGGCCTGCCGGCGGGCGGAGTCCCGGACGGCTGAGGCTCGTCCTTCAGCCGCCAGACTGATGTTCCGTGATCCATGGATGACATGGACTTCGCGGAGCGCGTGGATGCGATAACGGACGTGGACGGACTTCGGGTGGTCACGTGCAGCTTGTGGGCGGCGGCGCGCTGACCGGTACGACCGTCGTGCTGGCTCCCGTCGGGGGTGCCGTGGGCGCGGTCGATGTGCGAGGTGGGGCCCCGGTACGCACGAGACCGACGCGCTCGATCCGCGCATTCTCGTCCAGCGCGTGGAGGCCATCGTCCTGACCGGCGGCAGTGCCTACGGTCTGGCCGCCGTGCACGGGGTGATGGCCTGGCTGGAGGAGCAGGGGCGCGGTGTACCGGTCGGTCCCCGCCCAGGTCAGGTGGTGCCTGTCGTGCCCGCTGCCGCCCTGCTGGACCTGGGGCGTGGCGGCGACTTCGCAGCCCGGCCCGACGCGGCGCTCGGCCGTGCGGCTGTGGAGGCCGCGGCGCGCGCTCTCCACCGAGGAACACGAGGTACCTGACACCGCCGCCCTGAACGCCGTCCTCGCGGGCGCTACCGACGCCGTGATGCGGGCCATCGTGAAGGCGGTGCGTGCGGCCGAGGGCTTCGACGGGCCGGGTGGAGTCTTTCCCGCGTACGGCGATCTGTACTGACCCGCCGTCACGTTCCGTGGTGAGGCGGTTTGGGCAGATGACTGCGGCGCAATGGCGTATGGGGCTCTCAAGCCTGCACGCCCGGGCGCGACAGTCCTCCCCGTGCGCCGCACTGGACGTCGCGTGCGCCCACCGACGCCTCCGCCTGCCCGGCAGCACCCTGGCATGCTCGCGCCTGCCGACACCGACCTCCTGTGTGCCCCCGCCCCGTCCACTCCCACGGGAGGTCCTACGGCTGCTACAGCTGCCGGACTGGAGGACGCGCCGCCTGATCCGGCACCGCACATCCGGCGTGGAGCATGCCACACTCCCGCCGGACTACCAGCACATCCTCGCCGCCGTGCGGCAGGCCGCCGGACCGGTCACGGCCCGGCAGCGCCTTGAATGGATCTCGCACCGAGAGTGCAAAGAGTTCTCCAAGCTTGCGTCCAAGCGTGAGCCATCGGTTTGCACGGCTTCGTACTGCAGGAATGCAAAGGCGAGACTGCGGCCTTGTGGCGCCACAGGCGAGCAGAGAGAGGGTACGCGCGTTCCCTATATGCGGATATATGGGTCAAAACTTTGCGCGTGACGGACGTCATCCTGTGTGCATCGCCATTGCCTGACCCGAGCGGGTTTGCGCATAGTTGCCGGTGCTACGCCCCTGCAGGTCGCCTTCGGTGCTGCGCCGGTACAGCAGACGGGGGATACGACGATCACCGAGCGGAACGGAAACCTGGCATGACTCTCGCGCGCACTCTTCCCGGCCGCTCGACTGCGGCCGGCCCCCACACGCACCCCGGCCCCCGCCGGATATGCCGCGCCCGTAGGCGGGTCGGGAGAGCGTGCGCTCCTGGCACGGCGCGTCGCAGATGAAGACCCCGCCCGAGCGGCTGCGAGCCGGCCTGGCCGCCGGTGTGGCCGTCGTCACCCTGCTGTGGGCCGCGCAGATACATCTCTCTGCCCGGCCCGACGATCTCATCGGGGCCGCCGCGCACCTCACCGGGCTCCTCGCCGGCTACGGGATCCTCGCCATGCTCTTCCTGATGGCACGCGTGCCGGCGGTCGAGCACGGAGTGGGCGCCGACCGCCTCGCCCGCTGGCATGCCTTCGGCGGGCGGTGGGTTCTGGTTCTGTGTGCCACCCACGGGCTGTTCGCCCTCGTTGCGTACGCCCTGCGGACCGAGACCGACCTGCTGACCGCCACCGGGGCCCTGATCCGGTACCCGGCCATCGCCGCCGCGTTCGCGGGCGCCGCCCTGCTGGCAGGCGTGGGCTTGTGCTCTGCCCGGGCCGTACGCCGCCGGGTCTCGCATGAGGCATGGCGCGGCATCCACCTGCTCACCTACCTCGCCGCCGCGCTGGGCTTCGCTCACCAGCTCGCCGGCCCCGACGTCTCCGTCACCGCTCTCACCACCTGGTTCTGGGCCCTGCTGCACACCGTCGTCGGCGTACTGCTCGCTTGGTATCGCGGGATCGTCCCGGTCCGCCAGGCCCTGCGGCACGGACTGCGCGTCGCCACTGTCGAACGGGAAGGCCCCGGCGTGGTCTCCGTCACCATCCAAGGGGACAGGCTGCACGAACTCCAAGCCGAGCCGGGTCAGTTCTTCCGCTGGCGATTCCTGAGGCGCGGTCTGTGGCACACCGCCCTGCCGTTCTCGCTCTCCGCGCCGGCCCGCGACGAGTGTCTCCGTATCACCGTGAAGGCGCTCGGCAGGCACTCCCGGAGGGTCCGCGGGCTGCGGCCGGGCACCAGGGTCCTTGCGACCGGCCCGTTCGGTGCGCTCACCGAGCGGCGGCGCACCCGACCCAAGGTACTGCTGATTGCCGGCGGCATCGGGATCACTCCGATGCGCGCTCTCTTCGAGTCCCTGCCCGCAGGACCCGGCGACCTCACTCTGCTCTACCGGGCGGGCGACGCCGACCAACTGGTCCTGCGCGATGAGCTGGAGGCAATCGCAGAGGCCCGCCAGGCGGCACTGCACTACCTGGTGGGCCGCTCCGACGCCGCGTACGACCCTCTCGCTCCCCAGGCCCTGCGTGCGCTCGTTCCCGACCTGTCCGACCGCGACGTCTACCTCTGCGGGCCGCCCGGCATGGCCGACGCGACGACCGCGGCACTGATCAGGGCGGGCGTCCCTTCCATACGCATCCACTCAGAGTGCTTCACCTACTGAGAACCCCGATGTGAGGACTCTGATTCTCCGATGAACCGGCACCCCGCACCCCAGGAGCCCGCCCATCAGGGCGACACCGCCCCGCGCTACGGGACGAAGCACCTCTCGCCCTTGCCCAGGCCGATGTCCGGGCCGCTCCCGCGAGCCCGCCGGGCGACCGCCCGGCACCGGAAGTCCTCGTCCCGATGGCTCGTCGCCGGGCTCACCCTGGCCAGCGTGCTGACCGCAACGGTCCTCACGGTGGCCGTCGACCCGGCCGCGCCGCCCCCGAGTGGAAAGGCAAGCTCGCAGTTCGCGCGCTGAGCGAGGGACTTGCGCAGCCGCCGTGCCCCACGCGGTACAGCTGGGCCTGGAGGGCCTGCTGTACCGGGCGGGAAGGCGAAACGGCACACCCCCTTCAATCGCACGCACATTCGAATATCCTGGTGTAATCGAGCCATGGCGGAAAGTACTCCCGGGCGATCTGGTCCGACTCGAGGTGGAGTGATCCGCGCCGACAACCGGCTCTCCATCCCACCCACGCGTCCCCTCGGCGAGCTCGACCGCCAGCTCCTCCACCTCTCCCGCCGGATCCGCTGGCACCCCTACGTCATCGTCCACCCCCAGACGCCGAGGGCGGCCGCCGCGTCCGGGTCGACGGCGAGATCCTCGGCGCGGGCCGCGCTGCTGCGCTGGTCAGGGGCATCCTGCACGCGATGATGGGGAGTAGATTGGCAGTAGCCATTGGCGATCTCCGCGCCGCCGCGTCCCCTCACCCCAGGGGGCACCCCGCTACGGACCTCCTCAATCGTGCGGCCGTCGTAGAAGCCGCACACTTCCATCCCGCACCCTGACGCGCGGAAAGGGAGGGCTCCGACCGGCAAGGACGGCAGCCATGCACCACCACACCCCGCGACAGGCCCCCACCCGGCCCCGTACTCAGCCCGCCCCGCTCACCACGCCGGTGGCCGAAGCCGTGTGCGAGAAGAAGCCAGGCGCGGCGCTGATCCGTGTCCGGGGAGAGTTCGGCCTCGACGCCATCCACGTCATCAACGACGCCCTGCGTACCGCGGACCGCATCGTCATCGGCCTCAGCCACGTCGCCTTCGCCGACAGCTCACTCCTCCATGCCCTGCCGGTCGCCCGCATCGACCACCACGTCGTCCTTGCCGGACTGCCCCTCACCTCCACCAGCTCTTCGACATCACCGGCACCCGCTCCCCCTTCACTTTCACCTTCACAGCCGATGCAGAAACCGCCCACTACGTGTAGCCGAACCAGACGCCCCCGCGAAGGATCACTTGGACGCGAAGCGCGGAGATGCACATCCTCAGCAGACTCCGCAGCGCTGATCCCACGTGGCGGCCCGATCGAGACGAGAACCCCGTGAGCAGCACGGCCATCCTTCCGGAGGGGTGTCTCGACGCCCTCCATCATGTGAAGGAGACCCGGGAGATCAACACCGTGATCCTCCAGTACGGCCGCGCTCCGGCCGTCCTGGAAGTGGCGGCGGAGGCCAACCTGACGCACGACGAGCTGATCCACGCGCTGCCCGCGGACGAGCCCCGCCTCGTCGTGCACGAACTCTGCTTCGCCGCCCCCGACGGCGCGCGCCGCAACGAACAGCTGCTCATCCTCTGGGTGCCCCCGGGCGCCATCAGCCAGGAAGCCACCTATACGGACGGCTACACCGCCCTCAAGGAGCTCCTCACCGACGTCCACGTACACCTCACGGCCAGACGAACAGCCCAGCTCGAATACCGACGCCTCGTCGCGCTGGCCGGCTGACCGGCCCCGTCGCACGGGCCGTCCCGGCCGCCGACGCAGATGGCGACGATGATCCTCCGCGTAAACCGGAGTCAGTTCTCTCTCAGCCCCAGCCGGACGGGACTCTCGGGCAGGCGGCAGTAGCCGCACGCTCCGCAGCCACTCCACCGGCTGCGCTCGCGGTCGATCCCGAGAAATCGGAGTCGGGTTTCGGGGTGGACGGTGCGATGCCCTCTGGACGAGGCAGTCCGCAGCCAGGCCGACACCCACGCGCTCGACACCATCACGGTCGACGGCAGTACTCCTGCCACCGACCTCGCCGATCAGGTGGCAACACGCTTCGGATAGCGGAGCGTAACGCCCGCCCGCGACGCCACCCCAGGACGGCGGCCGGGCTCCGGCTCAGTCCCTCGAAAACCCGACCAACTAGGCCGCGGCCCCCTCGACGCACCGTCTCGGTCGGCGAGCGTGTCGTCCAGCCAGTCGTATATCCGGGCCAGGGCCAGTCGCTGGGCCCCGGCCTGGCAATCCCGCGCCCCCAGGGCGGGGTGGTCGAGCGGGACGGTGAGGCGGCCGTGAGCGGCGCGACCGCGACATCTGCGCCGTTTGGCCGGACCGAGCGGCACATCGCCGGCCACGGGGAACGAGTCGACCAGCGGATGGCGCGCTCCGCCTGGTCGCCTGGTACCGGCTGGAGTATGCCGCCGACGACCCGTCAGCGCGGCGGTGCCGTCACCTCGAGGGGACCGGCCGGACCGGCGCGGGAGTGCGTTTGGCGGCGCGGCTGACGATGGCCGTCTCGACGTGAGTGATGCCCAGGCCGACCAGGTCGCGGGAGAGGAAGCCGTAGAGGGCCGTCAGATCCGGGAAGTACGCGGCCGCGTGCAGGTTCGAGGGTCCCGACGTCGCGAACGCGCCGTGTACCGAGGGGTGGTCGGCCAGCGCCTGCCCGGCGGCGGCCAGATGGTCGGGGGCCACGTGCAGCAGGAGTTTGGCCTCGATGGGCAGCCCGAGGCGGCGTGGCTCGACCAGGACCTGGGTGATCAGGCGGCCCTGGGCCGTAAGTTGGGCGAGGCGTCGGCGCACCGTGCTCTCCGAGTGGCCGGTGCGCGCGGCCAGGGCCGCCGCGGTCAGGCGCGCGTCGAAGGTGAGAGCGTCGATGAGGGACTGTTCCAGGGCATCGGTGTCGACGCCGTACGGGCCCGGGGAACCGGAAGCGGTCGCTTCGGGGACCGGCTCGGCCGGGCTCAGCGCCGCGCGTTCGGGCGCGGTCAGCACCTGGTGACGCCACTCGGAGGTGAGCCGGAAGACGTGCAGGATCGTGGCACTCTCCAGGGACGTCACCGCCTGGGTGGAGGGCAGCTGCCGGAAGACCAGCGGGTCGCGTGAACCCGGCTCGGTGCGGGCGACCGCGAAGATCTCGTCACCCGAGGTGGTGACGTCGATGAACGGGATGTCCTCGCGCGCCGCGAGAGCGGCCACGATCGTGTCGAGCTTTCCCCGCAGGACCCGGATGCGCAGGAACAGGGCCCCTGCCGAGCCGCCGTTGCGCGGTCGCGCGACCGGTGAGATCACCACGCGCACGGTGCCGTCGGCGCCGAGCGCGTGCAGGCGGCGGCGCACGGTGGCGGAGCTGAGCCCCAGCACGTGGGCCGCCCGCTCCGCGGAGAGGCGGCCGTCCCACTGCAACGCGGCCACCAGCCGCTGATCCATG
>NZ_JBFAJR010000088.1:0-6014 GCF_040655295.1 Streptomyces sp. NPDC050448
TTGGTGCTGGTCATGAGGGGGGTGGTTCTCCTGTCGGTGCCCTATCAGGCTAACCCGCCGAAGCGGGACGTCTCGCCTAAGGCTGACAGAGAGGGGCGGGGGACCGGAGGTACTACCGGGGGTGTGAACCCCCTTCCCGGCGATCGGCCCGTTCTTGCAGGTCAGGCCATGTGGGCAAGCCCTTCTTGGAAGACGACACCTCTATGTCACGCGATAGCCGTGAGGTAGAGGAAGTCCAGGAGCGGGGGGTCGGGGCAGCTGAGGCTGGCTGGTTGGCGGGTGAGTGCTTCAGTTGGCGAGTCGGTTCGCGGAGACCAGCCACCGCCAACGTCGACGCTCCGTGACGAGGGTGGCGGCGGCCAGCAGGGTCACGGGGGCCGCCGCCCAGGCGGGCCAGGCCAGCCACGAGGAGACCACGGCCGCGGCGAGCTGGAGCAGTACCAGCAGGATCGTGGCCCAGCCCGGCACCGCGACGATCACGTTGGCCTTGTCCCCCGGGGTGGAGAACAACGTCGGAAGGCCGATCAAGGCCAGCACCGACAGGGCGGCAAGCAGCCATGAGTGGCTGGCCAGGGCCCACGGGGTGGCCACCCACGCGACGAGTTCCGTCGCGAAGCGCAGGGCGGACGCAGCGCGGTCGTCCGGTCGTCTCAAGGCCATTGCCCCACCAGCAGCATCGGTCACCTGCGGACGATCTCACGGCGCGCGGCTGATTGCCAGGGGTTTGGCACCCCGCCGTCGCACCATGGCTCCCCGTCTATGCCCCGCCGGGGAGGCACGGCACGCTGAGCGCTTCAGCTGGCGAAACCCGCCACCTGAAGCGCTCAGTCACACTGGCGTAGCTATGCCCACCTCATCCCGATCGCGGACAGCTGTTCCGCCCGCTCCGGCTTCAACGACGCGGCCCGGCGGCGCTGGTTGTCGACCCACGTGCCGAGCTTCAGCGGCACGTCCCGCTGCGCTTGGTCCTCGCTGCCGCTCCGCCGAGGGTGATCGTCTCGGTGTGCTTGCGCGGCACCGTCAGGTGTCCCTCGCGCTCGAAGTACTGGGCTGCGGCGGCGAGGTGCATCGCCCACTTGTCGGCCTGGCTGGTGCGCGGCTTCGGCTTCTCGTCCTCGCCGGCGGGTTCGATGCCGAGGACCTGCTCGCACATCCACTGCTGAACGGCGGTGAGCTGGTCCCACCCGTGCCGGACCGAGGTGACCCACCGGCCGGGGTCCTCGCCCTGGCGCACGACCTCACCCGGTACGGTGGGCAACGCGTCACCCGCGTCCAGGTGCTGGCGGACGGGGTGGAAGCAGCGCTGCCACGTCACCGGCCACACCGGGCACCAATGAGGGGTCGATGTCCTCCAGCTGCTCGCGCCGTGCCCGCGTCATCGCCCCGGTCGACGACTCCACCGGCAGGCCCTCGGCACGCCGCTGCTCGATCTCGCGGGCCTTCCGCCGCGGCGGCTCACGCGTTCTCGGGCCGGGGCGGCAACGGCTGGATGAGTTTCCCACTCGGCATCGGACAGTTCACGGCGGCGGATCAACACTCCGTGATCCGCGCAATCCAAGATCACTTTGACGGCAGACCGCGGGACGTAGACCCTCAGACCCCGGCCGTGCAGAACACGCACGCTTCCCAGAACGGCAGCGCGTCCAGCACGCGGTGGCGTACGCACGAGGCCATCGCGCCCTCCTGCCGCCCGGGCAGGACGCATGTGCCAGCCCTCGCGGTCGCAGGGTCGAACTCCTCCACCATCGCCCGGTACGTGCGCAGGTGCCCCTCGGCCCGGGGCGGCTCGTACGTCAGTTCCTCCCACCGGTGGTGGGACAGCGCCAGATCGAGGACGCGCAGCAGGAAGTCCTTGGCCGCGACCGCCTCCTGCGGCGTGTCCCCCCAGTCGAGCTCCGCCAGGCCGAAGCCGATCACCCCACGCCCCATCACGTTCTGGTCCTGGAGCGTCAGCAGGGCGGCGAAGCGGAAGTCCCACGGCTCGTGGGCCAGCGCGGACACGGCGAGAATCAGCACGTCCACGAACACCGCCGTGTCGCCGTTGGTCATCTCCAGGTACCGACCGTCACCGCCGTCAAACACGTTCATGTCTCGAGAGTAAAACGAGAGTGGGAGACCACACCCTCCGCTTCGTGTTCAACCCGGCGCCACGGGCATCACTGAATGGGCGGAGTACCTGCGCCTGCTGGCTCTCGGCTGCACTCCCAGCCTCGGCTCGCAGATCCTCTTCGACGGTGCCGGCAAGGCCGGTCACTGGCGCCGGGATGACGAGGTGTTCGCCCGGGCGGTCCAACGGCACCCTGCGCGACCCGGTGACGATCTGGGTGGTCCGCTCCGGCGACCGGCTGTACGTCCGCTCGATCAAGGGCACGGGCGGACCCTGGTACCGGGGAACGCAGTCCCGCCACGAGGGACACATCGAAGCCGGCGACGTCCGGCAAGACGTCACCTTCCACCAGGCGGCCCCGGGCGAGTACCCAGGCGTGGATGCCGCCTACCGGGAGAAGTACGCGCGCTACACGAGCTTCGTCGAGCACGTCCTGACCGACCCGGCCCGCGCCTCCACCCTGCGCCTCGAACCCCGCTGACCGGCCACCGGCGATCCCTTCCGGCTCACAGAGCCACCGCAGCAGTTACGAAAGGCAAGATCTTTCATGCGTGCAACCTTCATGTACGGCCCCGGTGACGTTCGGGTCGAGAACGTGCCCGGCCCGTCCATCGTCGAGTCGACGGACGCGATCGTCCGGATCACCCTGGCCTGCGTCTGCGGCTCCGACCTGCACCCTTACCACTCCATGGGCAAGAGTGACGAGGGCGTACCCATGGGGCATGAGTTTCTCGGCGTCGTCGAGGAGACCGGCTCCCAGATCACCGGCCTGAAGCGAGGCGACTTCGTCGTCTCCCCGTTCGCGTTCGCCGACAACACCTGCCCGATCTGCCGGGACGGCTTCCACACGGCCTGCCCGCACGGCAGCTGGTACGGCGCCGGCGGCGTCGGGGGCGCGCAGGCCGAGGCCATCCGCGTGCCGGAGGCCGACGGCACCCTGGTGAAAATCCCCCCGGACGCGGACCCGGCGCTCCTGCCCTCGCTGCTCGCCCTGAGCGACGTCTACCTCACCGGTTACCCGCCGCCCACATGGGCCGGGTCAAGCCCGGCAAGACCGTGACCGTCATCGGCGACGGCGCGGTGGGCCTGTCCGCCGTGCTGGCCTCCCGCCGCATGGGCGCCGAGAAGATCATCCACGCCGGCGCTCACCGATCCTGAGCTGATCGGGTACTTCGACAACTTTGCCTTCGACGAAGTCCTGCGCCACACCGGCGAGGTCGACGAGTCCATCCGGCTGATGACGCAGCTGGCGGCGGTGATCGCCGTCGGCGGGGTGGCGGAGTACCGGGTGATGCTCGGCGGCGCCCTCAGTCCTGGGTTCTGGTGGGTCGTGGCGGCGGCGCCCACAAGGAGCACGCGGTGATGGCGGGCAGCGCCCACTTCCTTGTGTCCGGCTGCGCTTTCCGTGTCGCCGTTGTCGTCGCGTTCGGTCTCGGCGCCGGGCGTGCACGACGTACGACGAGCGGGAGATCGCCGCGCTGCGCAAGGGGCAGGCGGCGGGCGAGCCGGAGGGCTTGATCGTCGTCTCGTGCAATGTCTGCTTTGGCGGAGCTTGCCGTGCCCGAATGCCGGGCCCGGTACCACGCTGGTGATCACCACCTACCAGCCCCACCCGAGCAACTGGTTCGAGACAGCCGGCAGCCGGGTTCTGTGTGCCCGGGTGGGACTGTAAATCGTTCATCGTTCGACTGGTGGATCCTTGCCCGGGTGGCTGATCGTCAGTTCGGTGGCGGGTGGGTGGGGTGATGGTGTGTGGGGTGGGTTCGTGTGTTCGTCACTCGGTCGGGTGTGCCGGAACGCCGGGAAGGAAGCCGACGGCCGTTGCTTTTGGGCGGGTATCAATGCGGGGTGTTCTGGCGGGAATCACCGGGCGGCCGACTGGTGAGGGGGAGGGCGGCCGCCCGGTGTGGTGGTCGTGCTTGTTCTCGGGGTTCGGCTGGGCGTGCGGAGGGGTAGGGGCTGTCGGAGAATGGTCCCAGTCCGGGTCCCTGCCTGGAGGTTGCTCCGGGCGGGGGCCCGGAGCAAGGAACCCGGCCCGATTCCGGCGGGCCGGGACTCCCTGTTATGCCGTGGGGATTAGGACCAGTCCTTGCCCTCGTGGTTTTCGATCACTCGGAAGCTGCCGACGACGCCGTTTTCGACCTCGATGCCGTCCTTTTCGTGGTGGCGGGGGTGCACGCCGTTGCTCTGGCTGTGGGGGCCGACCGTGGCGATGGGAGAGCCGTTGTCGCAGACCGCGCCGGCGAAGACCTCGACGGTGCTTCGGGTGTCGTTGCTGACGTTGAGGGTCCTTGCGCCCAGGCCGCTGATGACGGTGATGCAGTCGCCCGGGTGGGACGAGAACGACCGCTCGTTGATCTTGATCCGGCCCTCGTGGCGCTCCCGGCCCTCGTCGCCCTTGCTCCTGTTGCCCTTGCCCGAGTCGCCGCCGCCGAAGGGCGCGGTAGCCGCAGCCGCCTGCTGGACCACCGGGGCCGGCTGGTCCGGCTGGGAGGCGGCCGAGGCGTAGGTGATGCCCATCGC
Organism: Streptomyces sp. NPDC050448; assembly: GCF_040655295.1. Taxonomy (NCBI): domain Bacteria; kingdom Bacillati; phylum Actinomycetota; class Actinomycetes; order Kitasatosporales; family Streptomycetaceae; genus Streptomyces; species Streptomyces sp. NPDC050448. Next base: position 4,631 of record NZ_JBFAJR010000088.1, read on the forward strand.
GGCCAGGGCTGCGGCGGCCGCGATGCTCGCGGTGACAGCGGTGGAGCGGGTAATCATCATGCGACTTCTCCTGTCTCAGAGGAACCGGCTGTGCGGCCGGTATGTGAGTAAAAGTACTAACTGCCGATATGACTTTTGTATCGTGACATGCCGGAAATCGGGTACAGAGGGCCGAATGGGGTACCTCGAGCGTCCCCGCGTCGCCAAATGGGGTGTCAAGTGACCGCAATTCATGTGGAGTTGATGACGGTTAGCCCTTTAGGCTGATCATCTGACGCCCTGCTCACCATTCGGCGGCAAAAGTGACCGGGACCGCGGACCTGAGGAGACGAGCAGCCTCAGGGTCGGCGCAAGCATGTGTAGGTGAGGGAGACTTGGGCGACCGGCATGCGCCCTGGCGCAAACGCCCGATACGCCAACGGCGTCCATGACTCGAAGCGCCGCCCTCGCCACACTCGACAAAAGCCCGCACGCCGCACACTCTCAATCCCCGACGACACCACCGCACCGGCCGGAGATGTACGTGGGGCCGACGGCCGAGTCGTGATGTTGAACGCCTTCGGGTGTGGTGTCGCGGAGAACCCGTTGTCTTGTCGAACGTGGTTGTTGAGTTTCCGCTGGTGGGAGTGGTGGTCGGTCCGGCGAGGCAGGGATGCGTCGTCCTGTTGGGCAGTGCTCGTGGGGGCGTGTGATGGCGTCGGTGTTGGGTTTGCTGGTGGCGAGGGAGTCGGCTGCTCGGGAGGTGATCGAGCGGCTTCGGGAGGAGGCTGATCGCGTCCTGGCCGAGCTCGGTGAGGCGGAAGCCGGTCTGGCGCGGCTGGTCATCGCGCGCGAGACGGTGACCGAGGTCTTGGACGGGCCTGTCGGTCAGGTGCTGGAGACGACCGAGACGTGTGTGGGCGGCGGTCCGATGGGGGTCATGGTGGTGCCACGCCATCGTGAGGGGCTCTCGGCCCGCGTGCTGCCCGAGGAATACGGGCGTTTGCTTGCCGTGCTGGTGGCCGGGGCGGCCGGCGGTCCGATGAAGGCCAGGGAACTGACGGTGGCCCTGGGCCGGGAAGCGGTGCCGACGAAGATCGAGTGTGTCCGGTCGATGGCGAAGCGTCTGGTGGCCCGGGGGTGGGCAGTGGCCGAGCAGGGGCTGTTTGCCGCAGGCCCTGGTTCAGCCGCGGGGTCCGCCGTCGCGTGAGTGCGGGCGGCTGCGGGCGAGGCGCGCACCTGCGCGAGCTGCCTGGCCTCCCTCGACGAACAGCGCTGTTGGCGGGTCGGACAACGCCTGGATCCGCACCTACTGAGATTTTCAGTGTGGGGTCGGTGGGTCGAGGGGCAGGCCGGTGGCGGTGAGGCAGCCGTCGATCAGGTGGGACCGGAGCTGGATTCTGCG
>NZ_JBFAJR010000089.1:0-5942 GCF_040655295.1 Streptomyces sp. NPDC050448
GGACACCCGTGGGGTCAGTCGTAAGCAAGAGTCAGACCGCCTCGGCCGGGGCTACCCGATCCTTGCGGGATCCGGTGCGAAGAGACTGACAGTCGAACGAGTCGCCGACCGAGCCCATGGACGCCTGGATCCCGGCCCTGACCAGGCGTGTTGTGAGCTTCACGGACGTGTATTGACAGCCGTGGTCTGCATGATGAATGAGCTCACCCGGGGTGACTTCACGGCTGGCCAGGGCATACTCCAGCGAGGTCAGGACCAGGTCCGCGTCGGCGCGGGCGGAGGTTTCCCAGGCCACTACCCGGCGGGAGAACGCGTCCCGGATGGCGGAGAGCCACAGCGGGCCCTCCAGCGTCGCGATCACGGTCAGGTCGGTGACCCACAGCCGGTTCGGCCCGATCGCGGTGAAGTCGCGTTGGACCAGGTCAGGGGCGAGGTCGGCGTCTGGGTCACGACGGGTGAAGCTCTTGCCCCGGCGTGGGCTGATCCCGGCCAGGCCTGCCTGGCGCATGAGCCGTTCGACGCGCTTGCGGCCGACGTGGACGCCCTCACGTTTGAGGACGGCGTGCACGCGCGGCGAGCCGTAGTTCCCGCCGGATTCGTCGTGGACCTGGCGGATCATGCCCGTCAGCTCGGCGTCCCGGCGGCGCCGTTCGCACGGCTCGGTCTCGGCCTGGCGCCAGCGGTAGTAGGTGGAGGAGGGGATGGAAAGTTCCCGGAGTACGGGCTCGACCCCCAGGCGCGGGTGCTCGTCGAGGAGCGCTCTCACCTGGGCCGGGTCGGGTCGAGCTGGGCCGCGAAAAAAGCCGAGGCCGTCCGCAGGACCTCGTTCGCCCGCTTGAGCTGGGCATTCTCCTTCCGAAGGGCGGCAAGCTCCTCACGCTCGGCAGTGGTGAGCAGGTCGTCCCGCTCGCCGGCGTCGGCCTCGGCCTGACGGATCCAGTTGCGCAGGGCCTCGTGGTGCACGCCGAGCTCCTCGGCCATGCGGCGGATCACAGGCTTCGGCTCGGCAGTCCGGTACATCCGCACCGCACGCTCACGCAACTCCAGCGGGTATTTCCTCGGGGCAGGCATCGTCTGGGCTCCTCTCATGAAACCCATCTGACCCTCTGTCACTCAACCCCGCATCTCGGGGGAACCTCAGATCGTGGACGAGGCGCACCGCACGTCGGGGCCTTAGGGCAAGCCGTGGTCCTCGATCATGATGACGCCGTCATCCCCGCGGGTGGCCGGCTATGGCCGACGAGCCGGACAGGGAACCGGACGGGGTGCCCGCTCTGGTTGCCTCGATGGATGACGAGCAGGTGGGTCCCACGCACGGACAGCGTGAACAAGGGTGCCCGTTACCGTCATCGAGGGGTGAAGGGGCTGGTCCGGGCGGTCCTTTCCCTGACACGTCGGGAGAGTTTGTCGGTGACAGGTAATTGGGCGTTGCGGCCGCATCAGGCCGAGGCTGTGGACGCGGCGGTCCGCGCGTTGGGGAGGGTTCCTGCGCAAGGTGCAGCTGAGATGGGGCTACGGGCGACGATCGTTTCGGCGTGCGGGACGGGCAAGACCCTCATGGGTGCGACGATCGCGGGGCGCGTCGCCCGCCCGGGCCGGGTGCTGGTCTTGCTGCCCACGCTGGACCTGCTGGTGCAGACAGTGGCCGCGTGGCGTGGTGCAGGCCGGAGGGGGCCCATGGTGGCGGTCTGCTCACTACGCGGGGACCCGGAGTTGGAGGCCGCCAAAGTGCCCTGCACGACCGACTCGCGCCAGGTGCTGGGATGGGTCGACAAGGCGCAGCAGGCCACGGTCTTTGCCACCTACACGTCGCTGCCGGTGCTCGTGAAGGCCCACGCGGCCGGCCTTGGCCGGTGGGACCTGGTCATCGTCGACGAGGCACACCGCACCTCAGGCCCATGGGGCAAACCGTGGGCCGCCATCCACGACAATGCCGCGGTCCCGGCGGATCGCCGGCTGTATCTGACAGCTACTCCGCGGGTGGCCGAGCCGTGGTCCGAGACCATCGAACCGGCCGGGGAGCAGGCTCTGGTCGCCTCGATGGACGACGAGCGGGTCTTCGGGCCGGTGGTGTACCGGCTCACCCTGGCCGAGGCGATCGACCGCGGGCTGCTGGCCCGCTACCAGATAGTGGTGCTGGAAATCCGCGACCCTGTGCCGGAACCGGCGGTGACGGGCGGAGTGGGTGCGCAGGCGGCTCAGGAATGGCGGCTGGAGGCGCTGCAGGCAGCGGTACTCAAAGCCGCTGCAGAGCATGATCTGCAGCGGGTGATGACGTTCCACCACCGTGTCGCGGACGCACGTGCCTTCGCCGAGTCGCTGGAGAGGTCGTCAAGGCGGCTTCACGAGCGGGATCCGGCGCTCTACCCGCGCACGGTGTGGTCCGGCTGGCTGCACGGCGGCCACCGGATGCCCCACCGGCGGGTGGTGCTGGGAGAGTTCGCCGATGGCCACCGTACAGACGGCGTGGTCGTGGAGCGCGCGGTGCTCTCCAGCGCAAGAGTCCTGGCTGAGGGCGTCGATATACCGGCCGTCGACTCGGTGGTCTTCAGCGATCCCAGGGAGTCGATCGTCGACACCGTGCAGACCGTCGGCCGTGCCCTGCGGCAGGGACCGCGCGGGGACAAAATCGCCTCTCTGCTGGTGCCGGTCTTCCTCGGCTCCGACGAGCGCGGTGGGGACTGGCTGGGGTCCGGTGCCTACCTGCCGCTGGTCAGGGTCCTCACCGCGCTGCGTGCTCACGACACCGAGGTCGTGGACCGGCTCGCCACCGGGCCGGGCACCAGCGACCGGGTCGCGGGGGCCCGGAGGGAAGACTTGATGGTGCTGTTCTCACAGACCAGGGATCCCGCTGACATCGCCGCTTTCGTGACCCTGCGCGTGATCAGACCCGAGTCCCGGGTGTGGCTGAACGGCCTGACGGCCGCACGGCGCTTCCACGCCGAGCACAGGCACCTGGTCGTTCCCTACGTCGCGAAAGATGGCAGGTTCCCTCTGGGCGTGTGGATCGGCGACCAGCGCCGCTCCTACCAGGCCGGCAGACTCTCGCCCGTGCGTATCGCCGCGCTGGAACAACTGGGCATGGTGTGGAGCCACCCCGACCACGTGTTCAACGAAGGGCTCTCAGTGGCCCGCGCCTATCACACGGTCCACGGGCACCTCGCGGCTCCGCACGAGACATCCCTGGACGGCTACCCCCTCGGTACATGGCTGGCCAACCGCCGGCGCGAAGCACGGATCCCGGCCGATGCCCCAGGAGCGCTCACCACCGCCCGCAAGAAAGCCCTGACGGCCATCGACCCGTACTGGTGCCCCCCATGGGATGTGACGTGGCAGCGCCGCTACGTCCTGCTGTACCGGCACCTCACCGAGGGCGGATCCCCCGACATCGCACCCGGCCACATGCAGGCCGGGGAAGACATCGGGCTGTGGCGCACCCGCCAGCACACAGCCTGGGACACCCTCAACCCCGAACAGCGCCGACTGCTGAGCGAAATCGGCCTGGGGCCCTGCGCCGACACCGCACCAGCCACCGGGCACATGGAACGGATAGCCCAGGACGACAAGTTCCGGCGGAACCTCGCCGCCGCACAGGCCTACGCCCAACGCGAAGGACACCTGAACATCCCCCGCCCGCACATCGAAACCCTCGACGGCACGGAAATCAAACTCGGCGTGTGGATCTCCAACCAGCGCTCCCGCAGAGGCAACCTCCCACCACAGCGCATCGAAGCGCTAGACGGCCTGGGCATGCGCTGGAGCTGACACCAAGGACAGACGCAGGACCACAGCAATCCCCGCACGCCATCCAGGCGGCGCCGCTGTATCCACCCGTCAGCCCGGGGCGGCCATCGCCGGCCTCCTACCCCGGCCCGGGCTCGGTCCGGCGGCCGGCCACAGGCCATTGCGGCTGCTTAGGGTGCGGCGGCCGATGGGTTCTCTGCCCGTCGCCCTCGCAGTCGAGGGCGCCGGACCGGCTGGGGCGCCTCACTATCCAGGCCCGTCTCCTTCAGCTGCCGGTAGAACCACTCCACCCCGCGGACCGAAACGGCATCGGACGCGTTGTCCGTGTCCGGTTGAGGTGGGCGCAGCCGGGCCTGTTCGGCGAGCCGGAGCAGAGCGGGATGTTCCTCGGGCCCGATGAGCAGGGGCAGACCGGGTACGGGGGCGAGAGGAGTGAAGTGGACGGCGGCATCCAGGAAGAGCGCTGCCCAGGCCGGCACTGGATGGGTGGCGCAGCCGTCGACCTCGCCGGCCGGGTCGTGCAGGGCCAGGGTGGAGGCTTCCCGGTCCCAGTCCGCCAGACGGACGGTGCCCAACTGCTGCCCGGCAGCCCCGGTGAACACAGCGGCGGCCAGCGCGGCGGCCAGGCGGGGGTGCGCGGTCACGGTGTGAATGCGGTGGGCGATCTCTGCGGTGGTCCGCGGCGAACACGGACTGGGCCGGGGCCGGTATCGCCAACTGATCGGCGGCGGCAGACACCCGGTGCAGCGTTCCTGTCCATCCCAGTCCGCGAGCCGGTCCAGCGCCGGCACCGTGATCCAGCCGCCGTCAGTGCGCCGCCGCGCAGCAGGCCCGTCCAGGCCGCGAGCCGCGAGCTCGACGGAGTTGGCGAACTCGGCGGACTCGGCGGACTCGGCGAAGAAGCCGGCACGGGCGTGGGTGAGGGTGCAGGGCACATCGGTGAGGGTGTCGTTCAGGGCGGCGGTCAGCCGGGCGCGGTGGCAAACCAGGACCAGATGCGCCCCCGTGAACGCCCGCAGGTCGAGCAGGCGCCGCAGACGTTCACGGGTGAGCAGGTGAGCGCGCAGCACTGTCAGTCGTCTGACAGGGATCGCGGCCATCCAGGCGGTGGCTGCCTCCCACACCGGGGCCCGGGAAAGCGTGAAGCCCGGCAGATCCGCGGGCTTGCCCAGCGCCGCCAGAACGTCGTGGGCAAAGTACAGGTCGCTTCTCGTGCCGGGAGCGGGGTGCACGGTGACGCGGCCGGCCGCCGGGTCGTGCGCGGCGAGCGCCGCCCGGGTGATGGCGGCATCGTCGCCGGGGTCGAGGACAACGGTGACGGCAGGGGACGTGTCGTTCACGGGCGTGGCGTCTCGGCTAGGCGCCGGGGCGCGGCGGACAGAGCGGGGGGTGGGGCCGGGACTGCTCACGGCAGGGTGCGGCGGCCGAGTTTGCTGAAGACCCAGCGCAGCAGGTCCCGGTCGACCTCAAGACCGTCGGTCGCGTCCAGAGCGCGCCCCAGGTGGTAGGTGATCTTCGCCCAGGTGCGGAAGACACCGTGGGCGGCCACGTCGTCGCAATAGAGCAGGTCATCGGGATCCACGCCGAGCCACACCGGGTGGTAGGCCGGGATCGTGGTCAGGACCTCCGCACGGGTCAGCGGCCGAAACTCCTGCCAGATATGCACTCTGGAAGCCAGCATGTCCTTGCCGGCCAACACCTCGTAGGTGTTCCCGCCGCCGACGAAAACGATCGCGATGTCGGTGTACAGGTCGTCGAACAGATGCCGGAAATACTCGAACGACTCCTCCCGCAGCCACTGAGCCTCATCACAGACCAGCACCCGGAACTCATCGGACAGGACATCTTTCAACAGCGTGTCGAACGCGGTCGGCTGCCGCGGCGGCTTCCCGGGCACAGCAAGCACGTTGAACAGGTTGTGGCGGATGTCCAGCACGGTGGGGCGGCCGCGGAACTCGATACGGCGCGTGGCCTTGGGGGCGAGCTCGCGCAGGGCGGCGTTGACCGACATCGTCTTGCCCAGCCCAGCCGGCCCGTAGAGGCACATCATGCCGCGGACGTCGATCACCTCGGTGAGATTGGCCAGCGTCTCCTTCATCGCCATCGTGAGGTTCCCCCGAGATGCGGGATTGAGTGACAGAGGGTCAGATGGGTTTCATGAGAGGAGCCCAGACGATGCCTGCACCGAGGAAATACCC
>NZ_JBFAJR010000090.1:0-5906 GCF_040655295.1 Streptomyces sp. NPDC050448
AGGTTCCGGGTCAGCCCGAAACTTCCTCGGCGAGCCGTGCCCGCAGGGCCGGGTGGTCCGCGACCACCGTCGCCGAACCGGGGGCGATCTCCGTGGCCCCCGACAAAACTCTTGCACTGATTCCTACGAGATCCCGGGGATAGTAGTGCACCTCCCGGGCTCTTGTACCGACCGGGTTCGGGCATGAGACCGGGCCCGGGCGAGGATCTACCGGGGCCCGGTCATGAAGGGCGCGTCCTGGCCAGTCGCGAATCTGAACTGCGATGGCGTGATCGCCAACGCCATCGTCGTTCCGCTCGCGGACCTCGTACGCGAGTAGCCCCGGCAGGACGGATCCGGCCGGGGCGAGCTGGTTAGCCCTCCTGGTGGCCGCAGTTGTTGCAGATGAAGACCGGCACGTTCGTGGGGTTTCCGTGTGAGTCGGTCTCGACGCAGCGGTACATCGTGCCGCCGCAGTTGCTGCATCCGCGGCTCTGAATCGTCTGGCCCATATCGGCCTCCATCCGGTCGGTGGTCTGACGGTCTACATGGCGCTGGTCCTCGGCGCCCCGCCCCTCGATCACCGCGTCGAGCATGGCCATGACGCGATCGGTCTCCGCCTCCCGGGCCTTGATGTCCGCCAGCGACTCGCTGTCGAGGCACCAAGCCCCACAGCGGCACCACCACTTCTCCGGGTACCCGTCGAGCTCGTACATCGGAGTACCGCAGCGGTGACAGGTCACTCGGTCATCCCTCACATGGCCGCAGGAGGAGCAGACCCAGACATCACGCTGCATCCACATCGTCTGGAGGCAACGCGGGCATCCCGTGGTGCGAATGCCGTCCGGGCCGTACGGGGGCGGGTCGGGTGTCGAAGCGGCGTACGCGACGATCCGGTCCCGTACCCGGTCGTCGGCGTCGGCCGCCATGCGCAGGAGCCGCGCTACCCGCGAGCGGGCTTCGTCGGCGAATTCGGTGGTCATCGCGGGGCAGGGTACGCGCTCCAGGTGGACCGCATCTTGCACATTGCCCCGAATGACCCTTTCAGGGTGCCCGCCCCGGGCGCCCGCGGGGGGACTGTGGGCGGCGGGCGGGAGTCAAAGGCTCCCGACGATGCCGTCGAGGACGGAGCGCGCGGCCACCAGATCCGGTGTGGCCTGCCGCACCTGCTCGGCCGTCGGGCCACCGCAGATGCTGATGCGTTGCCAGCACTGCGCCGGGTGATGAGTGACGGCCCACGCGTAGCCGCAGAGACGACAGTGTGCCATTGGGCCGCCGAACCGGGTCGCGATCGGGGCCAGCATGTGGCAGCCACTGCACGCCATATGCTCCGTGGTGCACACCCCATCGGGGTGAGCGGCCGACGTCGCTGCCTTCATCGTCAGCCGCGACAGGTCGAACCACTCCGGCTCCATACGCTCCAGGCCGCCGGCCATCAGGCCACCGCCTCAGCGAGACGTGCAGCTCCGACGCGGATGAGGAGCGCGACCGCGGCCGAGTCGCAGTGCCCCGGGGTTACCCCGGGGACGGTCCAGTACACCGGCGTCTGGGGCGTGTAGTGGAACAGGTTGACCGCGGGGACGCCGAGGTACGTGCCCGGCGGCAGGAACTCGACGCCGGGGGCCGAGGTGCCCCAGTCGAGGCGCGCCTCAGGGTTGATCAGCATGTAGTAGTTGCGGCCGCGGCCGTCGTGGATGACGGGTCCGTCGAGGCGGTCGGAGAGGACGAAGTCGATCTCCTCGGCGTCCGTGGACTCGACCGCGGCGTGCACGATCGCCTCGGGGACCCGGATCGCACCGAAGAAGGTCCCCACGAGGATCACCGCAACGCCGTGCTTCGCCCACTCAGTGTGGACATGCTCGGGGTCAGGATGGCTGCCTGCGAGCCAATTGGCCAAGGCTGTACGGCTTCTCACGGCCGCGCTCCCTACCGTCGTCAGCGAGTGGTGAGACGAAGGTAGGGGCGCGCGCACTCGACTCGGGGTAGGGTCCCTACCCCCTCGGTGAGGGGTAGGGTTCCTACCCCTCAGATGATCAAGCCGTGAGCCCGAGAGCGAGGGCCAACTCCCGCGCGTCCTCGCGCACCATGCGCGGCCCGGTCTTCGCCAGCTCCGGCAGGACCATCCGCGCATGCGTGTTGTAGCGGACGGTCTCCGGGGACGTCCTGTAGGCCTTGCCCAGCAGGGCCACCGCGGCTACGCCCTCGTTCTGCATGCCGTAGGCGCGCGCCGCCTCGACGAGGTGGCCAGCGCGCCGGGTCGCGGACGGGACCGCGCTCAGGTCCAGGGCGGCCGCGGCCTCGACCGCCTTCCCGGGTTGGACCAAGCTCAGGTGGATCGTCAGCGCGTAGGCGTCCACGACCCCCTGTCCGAAGATCAGCCAGCGATGGGCGTAGCCCTCGCCGAGCCGCCGAGCGGCGTCCTCGGCTCGGTCCCAGTACCGCCACGCCAGCCCGGCCCGGCCGATTTTGGCGTATGACAGGGCGGCTGCCAGCTGGAGCAGTCCCCACCGTGCCAGGCCCTCCGGGTCCTCCTGCCGGAGCAGGGCGGCCGCCTGCTCGGCGAGCTCGACACGAGACTCTGCGGCCGTGTTGGCGTCGCGGTAGATGTGGTTCATGTACCAGGCCGCTCCGGCGATCGCGCGTGGGCTGTCGGCGTCCTGGGCGGCGGTCATCGACCGGTCGCCGACCATTGTGATCAGCTCCGGCTCGGGCTGGAACGCGAGGAAGAGCTGGGCGAGGTGGTAGGCCTGCGCCTGTACAGCGAGCGCCCGCCGCCGATCCACGCCTTCCAGGGCGCGCACCGAGTGCTGAGTGTCCGCGAGCAGATCCGGCAGCAGCGAAGCCACGCGGGAACGGTGGTCCCCGTCGCCGTGCCACAGCCGCCATGCCTGCCGTACGCGGCCGGCCAGCACCTCGGCAGACTCCGGCTCGGTGTCGCCGGGCGCAAGCCGGTAGGTGGTCAGCGCCCGCTTCACCGCGGGCAGGTCCGCGTGGACGGCCTTTGTGTAGGTGGCGGCGGAGATCCGCTCGTCGCCGGTCAGGTCCGCGATGTCGCACTCGTAGACCGTGGCCATGCGGATCAGCATGGGGAGGCGGGGCATTCCGATAGCGCCTGTCTCGATTCCCTTGACCCACTCTGCCGAGCGGCCGACGAGGCCACCGGCGACGGCACGGGACAGGCCCGCGCGGTCTCGGGCTGCTCTGGCGCGGTGGGCGAACGTCTGGATTGCAGGGACGGTGTCGTGCTGCTCGGGCATACTGGACACTCCTTCTGACCTCGACACCCAGAAGGTACCGCCGAACGGCGGTGCGGGAACGGCGAAATCGCCCCCTCCCCGGCCCGCAGGCCGGAGAGGGGGCATTGTCGTACGGGGGCCGCGACGCCAGCCACGGCACCGGTTGCTCTTACCTCGCCACCAGGGTGTACAGGGCGACGGCCAGAGACCCGAGTCCGGTGGCCGCGGCGAGGGAAGGCAGGGGCCACCGGCCGCGTTCCAGTGCGCCGGCCCGGGCGCGCTGTCCACATGTGAGGTTCCGGGTCAGCCCGAAACTTCCTCGGCGAGCCGTGCCCGCAGGGCCGGGTGGTCCGCGACCACCGTCGCCGAACCGGGGGCGATCTCCGTGGCCCCCGACAAAACTCTTGCACTGATTCCTACGAGATCCCGGGGATAGTAGTGCACCTCCCGGGCTCTTGTACCGACCGGGTTCGGGCATGAGACCGGGCCCGGGCGAGGATCTACCGGGGCCCGGTCATGAAGGGCGCGTCCTGGCCAGTCGCGAATCTGAACTGCGATGGCGTGATCGCCAACGCCATCGTCGTCCCGCTCGCGGACCTCGTACGCGAGTAGCCCCGGCGGGAACATGACTTCGGCCGGGGCTACCGCTCAACGTCAGCGCGCGACCACGAAGCCCCGCTCGGGCTGCCGGCCGCGCGCCGCGGACACTCGGGCACGGACCGCGGCCGTTACGTTCCGACCGTCCTCGTCGACCACCAGCCACGCCCCCTCAAGATCTTCCGAGTCCGCCGGGGTCACAGCCCCAACGATCCCGTACCGCCTCATGGCGGCGTGCAACTCGTGAGCCTCGCTGGGAGTCATGTCTGTACCTCTCGTCGATGTCCGCCGAACCTACTCCCCGTCGCCCCCGCCATGCGTCGCGCAGCCCCCGGGGTTGATCGGCCCGCAGCCGCCGGGCACCGGGGTATGCGAGCAGGAAGCGGCCACGGTGACCAGCGACCGTTCCGGCCCGGTCCACAGCTCGGCGTCCGGGGTGTACCCGGCCTGCTCGATCAGTGCGACCGTACGAGTCAGGACCTCCGGGTCGTGACGGGACTGGTCCGGCCGCTCCGGGTAGTGATGGACCGTCCGCCCCAGACGGCTGCACAGCGACGCATACAGGTGGGTGTGGAGGATGAGCGCATGCCACCCCTCGTCGACCTCGCGGGTCGGGGCGATCCGTACCATCGGGAAGAGCGACGCGGCCGCGACGAACTTCAGTGCCTCGATGACGAGCCTGGTCCCCATCTCCGGTTCCATGCCCGGGTTGTTGTCGAGGACGGTGGCCCGGACATCGTTGAACTGGGCGTCGGTGAGCAGGCCGCGAGGACTGTTCGGGGACGAGGCCGGAGGTTCTGTGGGGCGGGAGGAGCAGGGCGGCGGCGCGGGCTCTCCGGGCTGGCTCTTGCAGGGCATGGTGCCTCCTCGATGAGATTCCGATGGTGCGATGGACCCGCCCCGGGCGCCCACGGGGGGACTGCGGGCGCCGGGGCGGGAGTCAAAGGGTGCCGACGACAATCACGGCGAGGACGCAGAGCACGATCACGACGTACGTGACCTGCCGGCCGAGCTCGGTCACGGCGCATTTGCCGTCGTGTGGGCATGCGCCATGTGCATCAGGCGCTTGACGATGCGGGCCAGGGCGCGGCAGTGGTTCCAGTTCGCATGCGGGCCCGACCCGAGAGGCCCCACCCGGGAGAAGTACTCCCATTCGTAAAGGGCGTCGCTGGCTCCGGCCGTCAGATCCTGCCTGGGGCGCGCGGCAACGATGTCGTGGATGTCCTGCCCGCGGGTCAGGAGCATGTCGACAAGCCGCGCGACATCCTCCGGGGACGGGCGCTTCGCGTATTCAGTGAGAGCGCGGGCAACCAGCTCGGTTGCACGGTCGTCATCGTTGTCCTGCGGCTGGCTCATGCCAGGGGGCTCCCTACCGTCGTCAGCGGGTGGTGAACTCCCGCTCGATCACTGCTCGGTATGAAGAGGTAACCCCACCACCCCTGCCCGCGAGTACCGTTGAAGGGTCGGAGAAGTATGCAAGCCATGCACCGGTCGGGAGCTGCACATGGCGCACCACTCACGCACACCAAACGTCGGCCTTTCAGCCCTGCTTGAACAGGCCGGATGGTCTCGCAGCCAGCTCGCATCGATCATCAACCGCATCGGTGCCGAGGCTGGGACCGCGCTCAAATACAGCCAGCCCGCCGTATCCCAATGGATCGCAGGCCACCAGCCTCGCGCGCAGGTCAGAGCACTGATCATCGAAGCGTTCGAGCGGAAGCTCGCCCGCCCGGTCACCTACGCTGAAGCCGGTCTCACACCGCCGCCCGGCGGCGAAGCGCCGGACACTGTTCGGGACCTCGTAGACCTCGGAAGGGCCGACATGGATCCATCCCGACGCCGCGTCATCGCAGCCGGCGTCTTCTCCGCCGCGCTTGCCATCCCGCTGTTCCCCTCGCTCGCGCGGGCCGACAGCCCGGACCCGATCGGGCCGGGCAAGGGGACTACCCGCGTGGGTCAGGGTCAGGTGGCCGCCGTACAGACGATGACCGACCGGATCGCGGACATCCTCGACGAACTCGGCGCGGGCCACGCCCGCCCGATGGCCGCGGCCTTCCTCGTCAACACGGTGGGCCCCTGGTTGAAGGCCGAGGC
>NZ_JBFAJR010000091.1:0-5898 GCF_040655295.1 Streptomyces sp. NPDC050448
CTGCTCCTCGGCTCCGTGAAGTCGAACATCGGTCACACGCAGGCCGCCGCCGGCGTCGCCGGTGTGATCAAGATGGTGCTGGCCATGCAGCACGGGCTGCTCCCGCAGACCCTGCACGTCGACGAGCCGACCCCGCACGTGGACTGGTCGGCCGGTGACATCGAGCTGCTGACCGAGCTGCGCGAATGGCCTGAGACGGGGCGTCCGCGTCGCGCGGGCATCTCCTCCTTCGGTGTGAGCGGCACCAACGCGCACACCATCCTGGAGCAGGCCCCCGAGGCTGTCCCGGCCGAGGAGCCGCAGGACGTCCCCGGCACCTGGCCGTGGATTCTGTCCGGCCGGACCGAGGCCGCCCTGCGCGAGCAGGCGTCCCGGCTGCTGGCCCACCTCTCCGCGGGCGACGACCTGCGGCCGGTGGACGTCGGCCACTCGCTGGCCACCGGCCGGGCGGTCCTCGACCACCGCGCCGTGATCGTCGCGGGTGCGCCGGAGGAGTACCGCGAGGCACTGACCGCCCTCGTGGCGGGCGAGTCCGCGCCGGGAGTCACGCAGGGCGTGGCGAGCGGAGACCGGCAGATGGCCTTCCTCTTCACGGGGCAGGGCAGTCAGCGGCTCGGGATGGGGCGTGAGCTGTACGACGCCTTCCCGGTGTTCGCGGCCGCACTGGACGCCGTCTGCGCCCGGACGGATCTCGAACTGCCGCTGAAGGAAGTCGTCTTCGGGGCTGATGCGGAGCTGCTGGACCGCACCGAGTACGCGCAGCCCGCGCTGTTCGCGGTCGAGGTGGCGCTGTACCGGCTCGTGGAGAGCTGGGGTCTGCGGCCGGACTTCCTGTCCGGTCACTCGATCGGTGAGATCGCGGCCGCGCACGTGGCCGGGGTGCTGTCGCTGGACGACGCGTGCTCGCTGGTCGCCGCTCGCGGGCGGCTGATGCAGGCGCTGCCGGGTGGTGGTGTGATGATCGCGGTCGAGGCGTCGGAGGACGAGGTCGTGGCGCTGCTGACCGACGGCATCGGCATCGCCGCAGTCAACGGGCCGACGTCGGTGGTCGTGGCGGGTGACGAGGACGCCGCTCAGGCCGTCGCCCAGACCTTCGCGGCCCAGGGCCGCAAGACCAAGCGCCTCACCGTCAGCCACGCCTTCCACTCCCCGCACATGGACGGGATGCTGGGCGACTTCCGCAAGGTGGTGGAGGAGCTGACCTTCGCCGCCCCGCGGATCCCGGTCGTCTCCAACCTGACCGGTGCCCTCGTCTCCGACGAGATGGGTTCGGCCGACTTCTGGGTGCGGCACGTCCGGGAGGGGGTCCGCTTCCTCGACGGCATGCGGGCCTTGGAGGCCGCGGGCGTGACGACGTACGTCGAACTCGGTCCCGATGGGGTCCTGTCGGCCCTGGCCCAGGACTGCACCACCGCCGAGGACGCCGTCTTCGTGCCCGCCCTGCGCAAGGTCCGCCCCGAGGCGGAGGCGTTGCTCGCGGCCCTCGGCCGGGCCCACGTCCAGGGTGTCGCCGTCGACTGGACCGCCCCCTACGCGGAGACCGGCGCCCAGCGCGTCGACCTGCCCACGTACGCGTTCCAGCGCGAGCGCTACTGGGTCGACGCCTTCGCCCCGCTGGAGGACGCCGCCTCCCTCGGCGTCGAGCCGGCCGGGCACCCGCTGCTCGGAGCGGCGGTCGAACTGCCGGACACGGGCGGGTTCCTGTTCACCGGCCGACTGTCCCGCCGTACGCACCCGTGGCTGGCCGAGCACGTCGTGGCCGATTCCGTGGTCGTGCCCGGCGGGGTCCTCGTCGAACTCGCCCTGCGGGCCGCGGAGGCGGCCGGCTGCGACCGGATCGCCGAGCTGATGGCCGAGGCGCCGCTGGTGCTCCCCGAGGACGGGGCCGTCCAGCTGCGGGTCACCGTCGGCGGGGCGGACGACGAAGGCCGCCGCACCGTGCACGTGCACAGCCGCTCGGAGCAGCCCGGCACGGACGCCCCGGACGCGGGCTCCTGGTCCCGGCACGCCACCGGATTCCTGGCCGACGGCGAGAACGGCGAGAACTGCGAGAACGGCGAGATCACCGACACCGCCGACGGCGGCACGTGGCCGCCCGCCGGGGCCGAGGAGGTCGCCACCGAGGACGTGTACGAGCGGCTCATGGCCGCCGGGCTCTACCACGGCCCGGCGCTCAAGGCCCTGGACCGGGTCTGGGTGCGCGGAGACGAGGTCTTCGCGCAGGCCCGCCTCACGGACGAACTCGGCGCCACGGCAGACGGATTCGCCCTGCACCCCGCGTTGCTCGACACCGTCGGGCAGGCGCTGGGCGCCACCGGCAGTGTCGGCCGGGAGCCGGCCGCCTGGCACGGGATCCGGCTGCACGCGACCGGAGCGGACGCACTGCGCCTGCGGATCACGGCCGCCGGCGCGGACACCGTGTCCGTCGCCCTGTCCGACGGGCAGGGCGCGCCCCTCGCCTCCGTCGAAGCCCTCGTGACGCGGGAGATCGACACCGAGCGGTTCGCCGCGGCCCCCGCGGCCGACGGCGTCCACGACTCGCTGTTCCGCCTGGACTGGGTGCGGACGCCGGTCCCGGCCCGCTCCGCGGCCGCGGCCCTCGTGGTCGTCGGCGACACCACCGGCAGCATCACCACCGCCCTCACCGCAGGGGCTCCCGTCGCCGGGTACGACGACCTCGCCGCCCTGGACGCGGCCGTCGGCGCCGGACGGCAGCCGCTGCCCGACACCGTGGTCGTTCCGCTCCTGACGCCCACCGGGGACGGGGAGGCCACCGCCGAACTCGCCCATGAAGTACGGGAAATGACGTACCGTGCGCTCGCGCTGGTGCAGAGCTGGCTGGACAACGGCCGCTTCGCCGGCGCGCGGCTCGCCGTCGTCACCCGCGGTGCGGTGGTCGCCCACGCGGACACCGAACCGGGCGACCTGGCCGGCACCCCGGTGTGGGGTCTGCTGCGCTCCGCGCAGACCGAGCACCCCGACCGGTTCGTGCTCGTCGACCTCGACGACGCCGACGCCTCCGGCCGGGTCCTGGCGGGCGCCCTCACCTCCGAGGAGCCCGAACTGGCCGTGCGCGGCGGGATGCTGTACGCGCCACGCCTCGCCCGGATGGAGGCGGCCCCGGCCCCGGCCGGAGCGGCCCGGATCGACACCGACGGCACCGTCCTGATCACCGGAGCCGGTGGCGGGCTGGCGGGTCTCCTGGCCCGGCACCTGGTCGCCGAACACGGGGTGCGGCACCTGCTGCTCACCGGCCGCATGGGCGGCGACACCGAGGCCGCGGCCGAACTCACCGCGCAGCTGGTGGAGTCGGGGGCCGAGGTCACCTGGGCGGCGTGCGACGTGGCCGACCGGAACGCGCTGGCCGCGGTCCTGGCCTCCGTACCGGCCGAGCACCCGCTGACGGCGGTCGTCCACACGGCGGCGGTCCTCGACGACGGCGTCGTGGACCTGCTCACCCCGGAGCGCGTGGACCGGGTCCTGCGGCCCAAGGTCGACGGCGCCCTCCACCTGCACGAACTGACCCGGGACCTCGACCTGTCGGCGTTCGTCCTGTTCTCCGCGGCCGCCGGTACCCTCGGCGGCGCGGGCCAGGCCAACTACGGCGCGGCGAACGTCTTCCTCGACGCCCTCGCCCGGCACCGGCGGGCCCGCGGTCTCACCGCGCTCTCCCTGGTCTGGGGCATGTGGGCCGAGGAGCGCGGCATGGCGGGCCGCCTCACCGGGGCGGAGCGGGAACGGGCCGCCCGCGGCGGCGTCGCACCGCTGTCGGCGCAGGACGGCCTGGCCCTGTTCGACCTGGCCCTCGCGGTACAGGACGAGCCGGTGCTGCTGCCGGTCGCGGTCGACCTCCCGACCCTGCGGGCCCGGGCGGCGGACGGCGGGATCCTCCCCGTCTTCCGCGGCCTGGTCCGCACCCCGGCCCGGCCGCGCAGGGCGGCCGGCCAGGCCGGTGCGCCGCGCACCACGGCGGCGAAGACGGCGGCGCCCGGCTCCACCGCGGCGGCGGGGGAGACGCTGGCCCAGCGGCTGGCCGAGCTGTCGGCCGCCGAGCGGGAGCGGACCGTACTGGACCTCGTCCGCGGCCAGGTGGCCGGTGTCCTCGGATACCGATCGGCGGAACACGTCGGAGAGGAGCAGGCCTTCAAGGACCTGGGCTTCGACTCGCTGACCGCGGTCGAGCTGCGCAACCGGCTCGGCGCGGCCGCCGGGCTCCGGCTGCCCGCGACGCTGATCTACGACCACCCGACCCCGGCCGCCCTCGCCCGGCACCTGCTGAGCGAGGTCGCACAGGACGGCGCCGCGGGACGGACCGTGTCCGTACTGGAGGAAATCGACCGGCTGGAGAGTGTGTTCTCCTCGCTGGACCCGGCGGAACTGGCCGCCGCGGCCGACGACGACGCGGCCCACGCACGCGTCGCGGTACGCCTCCAGACCCTGCTCGCCCAGTGGAACGACGCCCGCTCGACGGACGCGACCACGGCCGGTGAGATCGAGGACGCGAGCGACGACGAGCTGTTCGCGCTCATCGACAAGAAGTTCGGACAGGGCTGAACCCCAGCCGCCCCCAGGCCGTACCGCCGGAACCCCTGTTCCGGCGGTACGGCCTCCGGCTCGCCGGAATCCCTCAAATATCCTCGGGCTCCCCTGATCCGTCCCGAAATGACCCGCCCCGAACTCCCCTGAATTCCCTTGAGTCCCTCCACGGTCTCGACCACGCGAATAGGTGAAGCGCCAGTGGCGAACGAAGCAAAGCTCCGCGAATACCTCAAGAAGGTCACGACGGATCTCGACGAGGCGTACGGACGTCTGCGCGACATCGAGAGCCAGTCCCACGAGCCGATTGCCATCACGGCCATGAGCTGCCGCTTTCCCGGAGGTGTCGGCACCCCCGAGGAACTCGGGGAGCTGCTGTCCTCCGGCGGCGACGCCCTCACCGCGTTCCCTACGGACCGGGGCTGGGACCTGGACCACCTCTTCTCCGACGACCCGTACGACCAGGGCACCTCGTCCACCCGCGAGGGCGGCTTCCTGACGGGCGCCTCCGCCTTCGACGCCGACTTCTTCGGGATCTCCCCGCGCGAGGCAATGGCCATGGACCCGCAGCAGCGCCTGCTGCTGGAGACTGCGTGGGAGGCCTTCGAGCGCGCCGGGATCGACCCGCACGGCCTGCGCGGCAGCCAATCCGGCGTCTTCGTCGGCATGAACGGCTCCGACTACCTCACCCCGCTGCTGGAAGCGCCCGAGGACTACGCCGGCCACCTGGGCACCGGCAACGCCTCCAGCGTCCTGTCCGGCCGCATCTCGTACACCTTCGGCCTGGAGGGCCCGGCGGTCACCGTCGACACCGCCTGCTCCTCCTCCCTCGTCGCCCTGCACCTCGCCGTGCAGGCGCTGCGGGCCGGGGAGTGTTCACTCGCCGTCGCGGGCGGTGTACACGTGATGTCCACACCCGGGCTCTTCGTGGAGTTCACCAAGCAGCGCGGACTGTCCCGGGACGGCCGCTGCAAGGCCTTCGCGGCAGGAGCCGACGGATTCGGCCCGGCCGAGGGTGTGGGCATCCTGCTGCTGGAGCGGCTCTCCGACGCCCGCCGCAACGGGCGCCCGGTCCTCGCTGTCGTCCGGGGCTCGGCGATCAACCAGGACGGTGCCTCCAACGGTCTGACCGCCCCGAACGGCCCGGCCCAGCAGCGCGTCATCCGCCAGGCCCTGGCCAACGCCCGGCTCTCCGCCGACCAGGTCGACGTGGTCGAGGCGCACGGTACGGGCACCTCTCTCGGCGACCCGATCGAGGCGCAGGCGTTGCTGGCCACCTACGGGCAGGACAGGCCGGCCGAGCGGCCGCTGCTGCTGGGCTCGGTCAAGTCGAACATCGGGCACACCCAGGCCGCGGCCGGT
>NZ_JBFAJR010000092.1:0-5334 GCF_040655295.1 Streptomyces sp. NPDC050448
CTACTCCGATCTCCGGCTCGGTTCCGCCTCGTCACCCGACCGCGCCGCACCGCTGGCACGCGGGCCCGGCGGGCCGCTTGCTGGAGGAATGACACAGGGAGCACCCGGGACGACCCGGGCAGAGAGCCTGAGCACCCCGAAGGCCGCCGGGCTGGCCGGGGTCGTCTTCGCCGTCCTGCTCGCGGCGGCGATGGTGCTCGCTCGGATCGCCCTGCCCGGAGGCGCCGGCGGCGAGCAGGTGGAGATCGCCCCGGGCCGGCGTGGTGCGCTGACCACGGCACTGGAGCTCGTCCCGTTCGCCGGTATCGCCTTCCTGTGGTTCATGGGCGCGCTGCGCGAGCACACCGGGGAGGCCGAGGACCGGTTCATCGCCACCGTCTTCCTGGGCAGCGGACTGGTCTTCGTCGCCTGCCTCTTCGGTGCCGTCGCGGCCGCCGGGACCGTGCTGGACGCCGAGGACCCCGCGGGCTTCGGCCGCCACTTCGCCTACACGCTGCTCACCACGTACGGGATGCGGATGGCCGCCGTCTTCGTCCTCGCGACCTCGGCCATCGGGCGCAAGCTCGGGGTCCTCCCCAGGCCCCTGATCCTGATCGGGACCCTGTCCGGGCTGGTCCTGCTGGTGGTGGGCTCCACCCTGCCCTGGTCCGAGCTGGTCTTCCCGGCCTGGGCGCTGCTCATCAGCGTGTACATCCTGCGCGCCGCCCGCCGCTCCCCGTGACACCTGCCCGGCCGTCACCCCAATGGCCTCGCCGGACGGGCCGTCCCGCCCTCCGCGCCGCACGCTGGCCGGGGAGTCGGAGGGGCCAACGAAAGGAGCTGGACCTTGCTGAGACTTGTCGTCGATCTCAACCGGTGCCAGGGATACGCGCAGTGCGCCTTCCTCGCACCCGACGTCTTCGCGATGCACGGAGACGAGGGCCTGCTCTACGACCCGCAGGCGCAGGACGCCCATCGCGAGCGCCTGGCCCAGGCGGTCGCCGCCTGTCCCGTGCAGGCGATCCTCGTGGACGAGCTGGACATGGCAGCGGCCGCGTCCGGCGCCCCCGGAGGCTCCCGCTGCGCCGGCAGCGCGGAGGCATCCGATGGCTGACGGAACGCTGGACCGCCTCAAGGCGGATGGCCGGATCGTCGTCGTCGGTGCCTCGCTCGCCGGCCTGCGCGGCGCCGAGACCCTGCGGGACATGGGCTTCAAGGGCTCGCTGACCATGATCGGGGACGAGCCCCACGAGCCGTACGACCGCCCGCCCCTGTCGAAGCAGGCCCTGCTGGGCATGGGCACGGCCGAGCGCACCGCGCTGCCCCGCCGCCGCGAGATCGACGCCGAGTGGCGCCTCGGCGTACCGGCCAGCGGCCTCGACATGGCGGCCAAGCGGGTCAAGCTGGCCGACGGCGACGAGGTGCCCTACGACCGGCTGCTGATCGCCACCGGCGTACGGGCCCGGCCCTGGCCCAACACGGCCGAGGCGGAGCTCGAGGGCGTGTTCGTCCTGCGCACCCGCGACGACGGCGCCGCCCTGGCGCGGCGGCTCGACGCCGGCCCGCGCCGGGTCCTGGTCATCGGCGCCGGGTTCACCGGATCCGAGATCGCCTCCGCCTGCCGCGAGCGCGGACTGGAGGTCACCGTCGCCGAGCGCGCCGACGCGCCCCTCGTCGGCGCCCTCGGCGGGGTCATCGGCGCGGTCGCCGCCGAACTCCACCGCGAGAACGGCGTCGACCTGCGCACCGGCATCATGGTCACGGCCCTGGAGGGCGACTCCACCGGGCGGGTGCGCGCCGCGCACTTCTCCGACGGCACCACGCTGGAGTGCGACGTCGTGGTCGTCTCGCTCGGCGCCCAGCGCAATACCGAGTGGCTCAACGGCTCCGGGCTCGGCGCCGGCCCCCGCGGCATCGCCTGCGACGCGGGCTGCCGGGCCTTCGACATCCGCGGCATCGTCACCGACGACATCTTCGTGGCGGGCGACGTCGCCCGTTCCCCGCACCCGCTGTTCGGCTACCAGTTCCTGTCCCTGGAGCACTGGGGCAACGCCGTCTCGCAGGCGGAGACCGCGGCCCACAACATGCTCAGCGAGAGCACCGACCGCCGCCCCCACATCTGGGTGCCGGCCTTCTGGTCCTCGCAGTTCGGGGTGAGCATCAAGTCGGTCGGCGTGCCCTCGATGGGCACCGAGATCATGATCACTCAGGGCTCGCGCGCCGAACGCCGTTTCACCGGCGTCTACGGCTACCAGGGCCGCGTCATCGGGGCGGTCAGCTTCGACAACTCGCGCTGGCTCCAGTTCTACCAGCAGCAGATCGAGGCCACCGCCCCCTTCCCGCCGCCGTTCCCCACGGTCGACCGGCGCCCCGAAGGGCAGAAGCCGATGGACGCGGACTTTCCCGACCCGTCCGTGCCCACGCACGGACCGACCATCACCCTCAGCGGATATTCGCCGGCCGACCGGCGGATGACGTTCACCCCCGCCGGGTCCTGACCCGCGCGCCCTCCGGAGGACCCGGCATGAAGCAAGGCATCCTGAGCGACATCCTCGACTACGCGAACCGCGCGAACCCGTACCCGCTGTACGAGAAGCTGCGCAAGACCCCGGTCTTCCACGACGGGGACGGCCCGTACGTCATCAGCACCTACTACGACATCCAGAGCCTGCTGCACGACCCGCGGCTCAGCTCCGACGCCCGCAACCTGGCCGCGACGGCCGGGGATCCGCTGGCCGAGGGCGAGGAGGAGGGGGCCGCGGCCCTGCCGCCCGGCTTCCTCAAGCTGGACCCCCCGGAGCACGACCGGCTGCGCCGGATGACCAACCGCCCCTTCGGGCCGCCGCACTCCCCGCGCCGCATCGACGGGATGCGCGACGACCTCCACGGTATCGTCACCGGCCTCATCGACAACCTCGGCGACCCGGCACGGATCGACCTGGTCGACCAGTTCGCCTACCCGTTCCCCGTCACCGTGATCTGCCGGCTGCTCGGTGTGCCGCGCGAGGACGAGCCACGCTTCCACACCTGGGCCGACACCCTGGCGGCGAGCCTGGACCCCAACCCCGAGCCGGACGCCGATGCGAAGGAGCGGGAGAAGACCACCCAAAACGCCCGGATGGAACTGGGCATGTACCTGGCCGGGCTGATCGAGGAGCGGCGCAAGAACCCCGCCGACGACATGCTGTCCCAACTGGCCGTCGGGCACGGCCAGGACGAGACGATGAGCACGATGGAACTGCTCAGCACCGCCGCCCTGCTGCTCATCGCGGGCCACGAGACCACCGTCAACCTGATCACCAACGGGATGCTCACCCTGCTGCGCAACCCGGACGTCCTGAAGCAGCTGCGCGAGACGCCGGAGCTCGCGGTGCCCCTGGTGGAGGAGCTGTTGCGGTTCGAGCCGCCGGTGCAGCTGTTGCCGCAGCGCACCCCGCTCGTCGACATCGAGGTCCACGGGGTCACCATCCCCAAGGGCTCCTCGATGTGGCTGGTCCTCGCCTCCGGCAACCGGGACCCGAACCGCTTCGAGAACCCGGACCGCTTCGACCCGTACCGCAAGGACATCCAGCACCTGGGCCTCGGCAGCGGCATCCACAGCTGCTTCGGCGCCCCGCTGGCCCGGCTGGAGGCGCAGCTCGCACTGAGCGAACTGGCCCGCCGCCTGGAGAACCCGCGCCTGGTCGAGGACCCGCCGCCCTACCGGCAGAACGCGGTCCTGCGCGGCCCGCGCCACCTGCAGGTCACCTGCGACGGGATCCGTCCCTGAAGCGGGACCGGGACCGGGGCCTGGGAGCGGCGGGCCGGACCGGCCCGCCGCTCCGGCGTGATCGGGAGGATCACGGCCTCGGGGATCAACGGAACCGCGGTTGGCGCCGAGCACGGTGTGGAGCACGTCGTCGTTGTGACCGGTGGCCGGCCGCCGTGCTTGCCCTTGCGGGCCGCGGTGTCGAGCCCTTCCAACGTCGACTCGCGGATGTTCTCCCGCTCGGTCTCCGCCATGGCCGCGAAGAAGGCGAACAGGAGGCGGCCGTGCCCGGTGGGGTCGTAGATCCCGGCCAGGGGCGGCTCTTGACCCTCACGTGACGTCAGGCTGCATAGTCGGTGCCATGGAGGATCACTGGACCGTGGGACGTGTGGCCGAGCTGGCCGGCGTGAGCGTCCGCACGCTGCATCACTATGACGAGATCGGGCTCGTTCGGCCGTCGGCGCGGACCTCGGCCGGGTACCGGGCCTACTCGGCGGGCGACGTGGAGCGGCTGCGGGAGGTGCTGGCCTACCGGCGGCTGGGCTTCGGTCTGCGGGAAGTGGCGGAACTGGTCGGCGACTCGTCCACCGACGCGGTCGCGCACCTGCGCCGACTGCGCGGCCTGCTGCTGGAGCGGCGTGATCGCGCTGACGCCATGGTGGCGGCCATCGACAGGGAACTTGAGGCACGGGCGAAGGGACTGATGGTGACACCGGAGGAGCAACTGGAGATGCTCGGTGCACGGCTGTACGACGCGATCGGCGGCGCTTACACCGCGACCCGGCACACCGATCCGCGGATCGCCGCGCAGATCTGGGACGCGCTCGGGGACGCGCAGACGGTGCTGAACGTCGGGGCCGGCACCGGTTCCTACGAGCCTGCTCATCGTGATGTGACCGCGGTGGAGCCATCAGCGGTCATGCGGGGGCAGCGGCCTGCCGGCTCGGCGCCGTGCGTGGCCGCCGCCGCGGAGAGTCTGCCGTTCGAGGACCGCTCCTTCGATGTCGCGATGGCCGTCTCCACCGTTCACCACTGGGGGGACCCGATAGCGGGGCTGCGCGAGATGCGACGCGTGGCCCGCCGCGTGGTGGTGCTCACGTTCGACACCGACGAGCCCGGATGGCAGGACCGGTTCTGGCTTGCCCGCGACTACCTGCCCGAGTTCGCGGCCGTCCTCACGGAATTTCCCTCGCTTGCCGGGATGGCCGACGCGATCGGCGCCCGCGCTGAGCCGGTGCCCATCCCGTGGGACTGCGCTGACGGCCTGTTCGAGGCGTACTGGCGCCGCCCGGGGGCGTATCTGGAGGATCACGTGCGCCGTGCGATGTCGGTGTGGACCAGGGTCGGGCCGGAGGCCGAGCAGCGCGCGGTGCGAAGCCTCAGCGACGACCTCGAATCCGGCCGATGGGCCGAGCGCAACAGCGACCTCGCTCACCTCGACGAGGCAGATCTCGGCCTCCGCCTGCTCATCTCTTGAATGGACATCGAAGGGGGCCCTTGACCCGGCGTCCGCTAGGGGGTGTCCGGCGGATCAGGGCCGGATAGCCCGGGTCGTCTGGTGCCGTGGATTGCAAGGCGGAGGAGGGAGCCACTGCGGTGGGGGCACC
>NZ_JBFAJR010000093.1:0-5249 GCF_040655295.1 Streptomyces sp. NPDC050448
TTCAGAACTAACACAGTGGACGCGAGCAACTGAGGACAAGCCCTCGGCCTATTAGTACCAGTCAGCTCCACCCGTTACCGGGCTTCCACATCTGGCCTATCAACCCAGTCGTCTACTGGGAGCCTTACCCTCTCAAGGAGGTGGGAATACTCATCTTGAAGCAGGCTTCCCGCTTAGATGCTTTCAGCGGTTATCCCTCCCGAACGTAGCCAACCAGCCATGCCCTTGGCAGGACAACTGGCACACCAGAGGTTCGTCCGTCCCGGTCCTCTCGTACTAGGGACAGCCCTTCTCAATATTCCTACGCGCACAGCGGATAGGGACCGAACTGTCTCACGACGTTCTAAACCCAGCTCGCGTACCGCTTTAATGGGCGAACAGCCCAACCCTTGGGACCGACTCCAGCCCCAGGATGCGACGAGCCGACATCGAGGTGCCAAACCATCCCGTCGATATGGACTCTTGGGGAAGATCAGCCTGTTATCCCCGGGGTACCTTTTATCCGTTGAGCGACGGCGCTTCCACAAGCCACCGCCGGATCACTAGTCCCGACTTTCGTCCCTGCTCGACCCGTCGGTCTCACAGTCAAGCTCCCTTGTGCACTTACACTCAACACCTGATTGCCAACCAGGCTGAGGGAACCTTTGGGCGCCTCCGTTACTCTTTGGGAGGCAACCGCCCCAGTTAAACTACCCATCAGACACTGTCCCTGATCCGGATCACGGACCGAGGTTAGACATCCAGCACGACCAGAGTGGTATTTCAACGGCGACTCCACCCCAACTGGCGTTGGGGCTTCAAAGTCTCCCACCTATCCTACACAAGCCGAACCGAACACCAATATCAAACTGTAGTAAAGGTCCCGGGGTCTTTCCGTCCTGCTGCGCGAAACGAGCATCTTTACTCGTAGTGCAATTTCACCGGGCCTATGGTTGAGACAGTCGAGAAGTCGTTACGCCATTCGTGCAGGTCGGAACTTACCCGACAAGGAATTTCGCTACCTTAGGATGGTTATAGTTACCACCGCCGTTTACTGGCGCTTAAGTTCTCAGCTTCGCCACACCGAAATGTGACTAACCGGTCCCCTTAACGTTCCAGCACCGGGCAGGCGTCAGTCCGTATACATCGCCTTACGGCTTCGCACGGACCTGTGTTTTTAGTAAACAGTCGCTTCTCGCTGGTCTCTGCGGCCACCCCCAGCTCACGGAGCAAGTCCGATCACCAGTGATGGCCCCCCTTCTCCCGAAGTTACGGGGGCATTTTGCCGAGTTCCTTAACCATAGTTCACCCGAACGCCTCGGTATTCTCTACCTGACCACCTGAGTCGGTTTAGGGTACGGGCCGCCATGAAACTCGCTAGAGGCTTTTCTCGACAGCATAGGATCATCCACTTCACCACAATCGGCTCGGCATCAGGTCTCAGCCTTATATGAGGGACGGATTTGCCTACCCCTCGGCCTACACCCTTACCCCGGGACAACCACCGCCCGGGCTGGACTACCTTCCTGCGTCACCCCATCGCTTACCTACTACAAGTCTGGTTCGTCGGCTCCACCACTTTCCTTTCCCCGAAGGGTCCGGAACGGCTTCACGGACTTAGCATCGCCTGATTCGATATTGGGCGTTTCAAAGCGGGTACCGGAATATCAACCGGTTGTCCATCGACTACGCCTGTCGGCCTCGCCTTAGGTCCCGACTTACCCTGGGCAGATCAGCTTGACCCAGGAACCCTTAGTCAATCGGCGCACACGTTTCTCACGTGTGTATCGCTACTCATGCCTGCATTCTCACTCGTGAACCGTCCACAACTAGCTTCCGCTGCTGCTTCACCCGGCACACGACGCTCCCCTACCCATCACAGCGGGCGTTGGCCCTATTGCTGCAATGACACGACTTCGGCGGTACGCTTGAGCCCCGCTACATTGTCGGCGCGGAATCACTTGACCAGTGAGCTATTACGCACTCTTTCAAGGGTGGCTGCTTCTAAGCCAACCTCCTGGTTGTCTCTGCGACTCCACATCCTTTCCCACTTAGCGTACGCTTAGGGGCCTTAGTCGATGCTCTGGGCTGTTTCCCTCTCGACCATGGAGCTTATCCCCCACAGTCTCACTGCCGTGCTCTCACTTACCGGCATTCGGAGTTTGGCTAAGGTCAGTAACCCGGTAGGGCCCATCGCCTATCCAGTGCTCTACCTCCGGCAAGAAACACACGACGCTGCACCTAAATGCATTTCGGGGAGAACCAGCTATCACGGAGTTTGATTGGCCTTTCACCCCTAACCACAGGTCATCCCCCAGGTTTTCAACCCTGGTGGGTTCGGTCCTCCACGAAGTCTTACCTCCGCTTCAACCTGCCCATGGCTAGATCACTCCGCTTCGGGTCTAGAGCGTGCAACTCAATCGCCCTATTCGGACTCGCTTTCGCTACGGCTTCCCCACACGGGTTAACCTCGCTACACACCGCTAACTCGCAGGCTCATTCTTCAAAAGGCACGCAGTCACGACCGTTGTTCCGAAGAACAACGGCGACGCTCCCACGGCTTGTAGGCACACGGTTTCAGGTACTATTTCACTCCGCTCCCGCGGTACTTTTCACCATTCCCTCACGGTACTATCCGCTATCGGTCACCAGGGAATATTTAGGCTTAGCGGGTGGTCCCGCCAGATTCACACGGGATTTCTCGGGCCCCGTGCTACTTGGGAGATGAGCAAGCAAGCCGCTGATGTTTCGTCTACGGGGGTCTTACCCTCTACGCCGGACCTTTCGCATGTCCTTCGACTACATCAACGGTTTCTGACTCGCCGACCGGCCGGCAGACCGATCAAGCTCATTCCCACAACCCCGCATGCGCAACCCCTGCCGGGTATCACACGCATACGGTTTGGCCTCATCCGGTTTCGCTCGCCACTACTCCCGGAATCACGGT
The DNA here is from genome assembly GCF_040655295.1 of Streptomyces sp. NPDC050448. Taxonomy (NCBI): domain Bacteria; kingdom Bacillati; phylum Actinomycetota; class Actinomycetes; order Kitasatosporales; family Streptomycetaceae; genus Streptomyces; species Streptomyces sp. NPDC050448. The sequence goes on from NZ_JBFAJR010000093.1 coordinate 2,927, forward strand.
TGTTTTCTCTTCCTGAGGGTACTGAGATGTTTCACTTCCCCTCGTTCCCTCCACACTGCCTATGTGTTCAGCAGTGGGTGACAGCCCATGACGACTGCCGGGTTTCCCCATTCGGACACCCCCGGATCAAAGCTCAGTTGGCAGCTCCCCGGGGCCTATCGCGGCCTCTCACGTCCTTCATCGGTTCCTGGTGCCAAGGCATCCACCGTGCGCCCTTAAAAACTTGGCCACAGATGCTCGCGTCCACTGTGTAGTTCTCAAACAACGACCAGCCACCCATCACCCCACCAGACAAGCTGACGAGTTCACTGGGGCCGGCAAGAAGACACAACCAAACGGCCGTACCTTCAGGACCCAACAACGTGCCAAGCACGATCCTCCGTCAGTGAGTCACTTTCCACGCCGAAGCAGTACTCGTGATCCATCAGGAAAACCGTGCCAACTAATCAACGTTCCACCCATGAGCAACCGTGCGAGTCATTCGCTCGCAGTCGGCTATATGCTCCTTAGAAAGGAGGTGATCCAGCCGCACCTTCCGGTACGGCTACCTTGTTACGACTTCGTCCCAATCGCCAGTCCCACCTTCGACAGCTCCCTCCCTTACGGGTTGGGCCACCGGCTTCGGGTGTTACCGACTTTCGTGACGTGACGGGCGGTGTGTACAAGGCCCGGGAACGTATTCACCGCAGCAATGCTGATCTGCGATTACTAGCGACTCCGACTTCATGGGGTCGAGTTGCAGACCCCAATCCGAACTGAGACCGGCTTTTTGAGATTCGCTCCACCTCACGGTATCGCAGCTCATTGTACCGGCCATTGTAGCACGTGTGCAGCCCAAGACATAAGGGGCATGATGACTTGACGTCGTCCCCACCTTCCTCCGAGTTGACCCCGGCGGTCTCCTGTGAGTCCCCATCACCCCGAAGGGCATGCTGGCAACACAGGACAAGGGTTGCGCTCGTTGCGGGACTTAACCCAACATCTCACGACACGAGCTGACGACAGCCATGCACCACCTGTATACCGACCACAAGGGGGGCACTATCTCTAATGCTTTCCGGTATATGTCAAGCCTTGGTAAGGTTCTTCGCGTTGCGTCGAATTAAGCCACATGCTCCGCCGCTTGTGCGGGCCCCCGTCAATTCCTTTGAGTTTTAGCCTTGCGGCCGTACTCCCCAGGCGGGGAACTTAATGCGTTAGCTGCGGCACCGACGACGTGGAATGTCGCCAACACCTAGTTCCCAACGTTTACGGCGTGGACTACCAGGGTATCTAATCCTGTTCGCTCCCCACGCTTTCGCTCCTCAGCGTCAGTAATGGCCCAGAGATCCGCCTTCGCCACCGGTGTTCCTCCTGATATCTGCGCATTTCACCGCTACACCAGGAATTCCGATCTCCCCTACCACACTCTAGCTAGCCCGTATCGAATGCAGACCCGAGGTTAAGCCTCGGGCTTTCACATCCGACGTGACAAGCCGCCTACGAGCTCTTTACGCCCAATAATTCCGGACAACGCTTGCGCCCTACGTATTACCGCGGCTGCTGGCACGTAGTTAGCCGGCGCTTCTTCTGCAGGTACCGTCACTTTCGCTTCTTCCCTGCTGAAAGAGGTTTACAACCCGAAGGCCGTCATCCCTCACGCGGCGTCGCTGCATCAGGCTTTCGCCCATTGTGCAATATTCCCCACTGCTGCCTCCCGTAGGAGTCTGGGCCGTGTCTCAGTCCCAGTGTGGCCGGTCGCCCTCTCAGGCCGGCTACCCGTCGTCGCCTTGGTGGGCCATTACCCCACCAACAAGCTGATAGGCCGCGGGCTCATCCTTCACCGCCGGAGCTTTCAACCCCCACCCATGCAGGCAGGAGTATTATCCGGTATTAGACCCCGTTTCCAGGGCTTGTCCCAGAGTGAAGGGCAGATTGCCCACGTGTTACTCACCCGTTCGCCACTAATCCACCCCGAAGGGCTTCATCGTTCGACTTGCATGTGTTAAGCACGCCGCCAGCGTTCGTCCTGAGCCAGGATCAAACTCTCCATGAATGTTTACCCGTAATCGGGTGCACACGCACTTAGAGCGGGCCAGTCATGGTCGGAATATGACCGACTGACCACTGCGTCCTCGCTGTGTTGTTGCCTGCAAGCATCACCCGAAGGCGACCTCACAGGTCTTTTTCAAAGGAACCTCATCCACCGAAGTGGACGGGGTATCAACTTCTGGCGTTGATTTTTGGCACGCTGTTGAGTTCTCAAGGAACGGACGCTTCCTTTGTACTCACCCTCTCGGGCTTTCCTCCGGGCTTTCGTTCTTGCGTTTCCGACTCTATCAGA
>NZ_JBFAJR010000094.1:0-5139 GCF_040655295.1 Streptomyces sp. NPDC050448
GTGACGGGTGCGAGTGGTTCGCTGGGCGGGCTGTTCGCGCGTCATCTGGTTACAGAGCATGGGGTGCGTCGTCTGCTGCTGGTGAGCCGTCGGGGCGTGTCGGCGGAGGGTGCTGCCGGGCTGTCGGCGGAGTTGGCGGGTCTGGGTGCCGAGGTCGTCTGGGCGGCTTGTGACGTGGCCGATCGTGCGGCTCTGGCCGCTGTGCTGGCCGGGATTTCGGCGGAGCATCCGTTGACCGCGGTGGTCCATACGGCCGGTGTGCTGGATGACGGTGTGGTCGGCTCGCTGACGGCCGGGCGGCTGTCGGCGGTGCTGCGCCCGAAGGTCGACGCGGCCTGGAACCTCCACGAGCTGACCCGTGAGATGGACCTGTCGGCGTTCGTGCTCTTCTCCTCCGCCGCTGGTGTCTTCGGTGGTGCGGGACAGGCCAACTACGCTGCGGGCAACGTCTTCCTGGACGCGCTGGCGGCCCACCGCCGGGCCCAGGGCTTGCCTGCGACTTCGCTGGCCTGGGGCCTGTGGTCCGAGGTCGGCGGTATGGGTGGCACGTTGGACGCCGGCGAGGTCTCCCGCCTTGGCCGCGGTGGCGTCGAGGCCCTGACGGCCGCCGAGGGCGTGGCGCTGTTCGACGCTGCGATGGCCGCTGAGGAGCCGCTGCTGGTGCCGGTGAAGCTGGATCTGGCCGCTCTGCGGGCCCAGGCGGGCATCGGCATGATCCCGCCGCTGCTGACCGGCCTGGTCCGTACGCCCGCCCGCCGGGCCGCGGCCACCACCGCCACGGGCACGGACGGCGGAGCGGAACTGCGCGAGCGCCTCACCGGCCTCGCACCCGCCGCGCGGGACGAAGCGCTGCTGGAGCTGGTCTGCTCGTACGTCGCCGGAGTCCTCGGCTTCGCCGGACCCGAAGCGGTCGACCCCGTACGGTCGTTCAGTGAGGTCGGCTTCGACTCGCTGACCGCCGTCGAACTGCGCAACCGGCTCGGCGGAGCCACCGGCGTCCGCCTCCCCGCCACCCTCGTCTTCGACTACCCGACGCCGACGGCGCTCGTGGAGTACCTGCGGGACGAGCTCTGGCAGGACGGCGCGGCAGCGGTACCCCCACTCCTCGCCGAGCTGGACCGGCTGGAGAAGACCCTCGTCACGTCGTCGCCAGACGACGCGGGCCGCGACCGCATCACCGAACGCCTCCAGGCCCTGCTGGCCGCCTGGAGCGAGGCCGGCGCCCTGGCCACCGGTTCCGACGGAGCCGACGTGGCCGAGGCCTTGGAGAGCGCGACCGACGACGACCTCTTCGACTTCATCGGCAAGGAGTTCGGCATCTCATGACCCGGCAGCTCCGCCCCGCCCCTTCCCACCACTCTGACTGTCTGGCTTCTGCACGAGGGATGCACGCATGAACGAGGAAAAGCTCCGGTATTTCCTGAAGCGGGTGACGGCCGATCTCCACGAGACGCGCCGCCGCCTCCAGGAGGTCGAGTCGGAGGAGCAGGAGCCGATCGCGATCATCGGGATGAGCTGCCGCTACCCCGGGGACGTCGAGTCCCCCGAGGACCTGTGGCGGCTGGTCTCCGGCGAGACCGACGCCGTCTCCCCCTTCCCGACAGACCGGGGCTGGGACACGGGGCGCCTCTTCGACGAGGACCCCGACGGGCGCGGCACGAGCTACGTGCAGGAGGGCGGCTTCCTGCACTCCGCCAACCGGTTCGAGCCCGAGTTCTTCGGGATCTCGCCCCGTGAGGCCCTGGCGATGGACCCGCAGCAGCGGCTCCTGCTGGAAACCTCGTGGGAGGCCTTCGAACGAGCGGGTATCGACCCGACCTCGATGCGCGGCAGCCGGACCGGCGTCTTCACGGGCGTCATGTACCACGACTACGCGTCCCGGCTGCGGGCCGTACCGCCGGAGGTCGAGGGCTACCTCGGCACCGGCGCCTCCAGCAGCATCGCCTCCGGCCGCGTCTCCTACACCTTCGGCCTGGAGGGACCGGCGCTCACCGTAGACACCGCCTGCTCCTCCTCCCTCGTCACCCTGCACCTCGCCATGCAGGCCCTGCGCAAGGGCGAGTGCTCGCTCGCCCTCGCCGGCGGCGTGACGGTCATGCCGACCCCCGGCACCTTCACCGAGTTCAGCCGCCAGCGCGGCCTGTCCTTCGACGGGCGCTGCAAGTCCTTCGCGGACGCCGCGGACGGCACCGGCTGGGGCGAGGGCGCGGGCATGCTCCTCGTGGAGCGGCTCTCCGACGCCCGCCGCAACGGCCACCGGGTGCTGGCCGTGGTCCGCGGCTCGGCCGTCAACCAGGATGGTGCGAGCAACGGCCTCACCGCCCCCAACGGGCCCTCGCAGCAGCGCGTGATCCGCCAGGCCCTGGCCGACGCCCGGCTCACCGCCGCCGACGTCGATGTGGTCGAGGCCCACGGCACCGGCACCACGCTGGGCGACCCGATCGAGGCACAGGCCCTGCTGGCCACGTACGGCCGGGAGCACACGGAGGACCGGCCGCTCTGGCTCGGCTCCATCAAGTCGAACATCGGGCACACGCAGGCCGCCGCCGGTGTCGCGGGCATCATCAAGATGGTGATGGCGATCCGGTACGGGCGGATCCCGAAGACCCTGCACGTGGACCAGCCGTCGACCAAGGTCGACTGGTCCGCGGGCGCGGTGTCGCTGCTGCGCGAGACGGTGGACTGGCCGGAGACCGGCCGCCCGCGCCGCGCCGCCGTGTCGTCCTTCGGCATCAGCGGCACCAACGCGCACACCATCATCGAGCAGGCCCCCGCCGCCGAGCCGGCCGAGCCCGCCGACGCCGTCGAACCCGTCGAGGCCGGCGAGACCGCCGCGCCGCGCCGTGTCGTCGTACCCCCCGTCCTGGTCTGGCCGGTCTCGGCCCGTACGGAGGAGGCCCTGCAGGCCCAGGCGGAGCGCCTGCTCACGCATCTGCGGGCCCACTCCGACCAGCGTGCCGAGGACATCAGCCGCACCCTGGCCGCCGGCCGCGCCGCCCTCGAACACCGCGCCGTCGTCCTGGCCGGCGACCGCAGCGACGCCCTGGCCGACCTCGCGGCACTGGCGTCCGGCGACACCGCCTCGACGCGGATCGTCCGGGGCGAGGCCGGGGCCCGGGGCAAGCTGGCCTTCCTGTTCACCGGGCAGGGCAGTCAGCGGCTCGGGATGGGGCGTGAGCTGTGCGATGCCTTCCCGGTGTTCGCGGACGCGCTGGACGAGATCTGCGCCCGCATGGACGCCGCACTCGAACTTCCGTTGAAGGAGGTGCTGTTCGGCGGGGATGCGGCCGTTCTGGATCGTACGGAGTATGCGCAGCCCGCGTTGTTCGCGGTCGAGGTGGCGTTGTTCCGGCTGCTGGAGTCGTGGGGTGTGAAGCCGGACTTCGTCGCCGGTCATTCGATCGGTGAGATCGCTGCCGCGCATGTGGCGGGTGTGTTCTCGCTGGACGATGCGTGCACGCTGGTTGCCGCGCGGGGTCGTCTGATGCAGGCGCTGCCGTCGGGTGGTGTGATGATCGCGGTGCAGGCGTCGGAGGACGAGGTGCTGCCGCTGCTGACCGACCGCGTCGGCATTGCTGCCGTCAACGGGCCCACGTCCGTGGTCATCGCGGGTGATGAGGATGCCGTGCTGGCTTCGTTCGCCGACCGCAAGTGGAAGCGGCTGACGGTCAGTCATGCCTTCCACTCGCCGCACATGGACGGGATGTTGGAGGACTTTCGCACAGTGGTGGAGGGCCTGTCCTTCGCCGCTCCGCGGATCCCGGTTGTTTCCAACCTGACTGGTGCCCTTGTCTCCGGCGAGATGGGTTCCGCGGAGTTCTGGGTGCGGCATGTCCGTGAGGGCGTTCGCTTCCTGGACGGTGTCCGGGTGTTGGAGGCCGCGGGCGTGACGACGTACCTCGAGCTCGGGCCCGACGGGGTCCTGTCGGCCCTCGCCCAGGGCTGTGTCTCCGGCGAGGGTGCCGCCTTCGCCCCCGCCCTCCGCAAGGACCGCACCGAGGCCGAGACCGTCACCGCGGCCCTCGCCCTCGCGCACGTCCGCGGCCTCGCCGTCGACTGGACCGCGTACCACTCCGGTACCGGAGCCGAGAGCGTCGACCTGCCCACGTACGCCTTCCAGCGCGAGCACTACTGGCTCGACACCGGCACCCTTGGCGCGGACGTCACCACCGTGGGTCTCCGTTCCGCCGACCACCCGCTGCTCGGCGCCTCGGTGACCCTGGCCGACGCCGATGGCCTCCTCCTCACCGGTCGACTGTCGGTGGCCACCCACCCCTGGCTCGCGGACCACACGGTCATGGGCTCCGTCCTCCTGCCCGGTACGGCCTTCGTCGAGCTGGCGCTGCGGGCCGGTGAGCAGGTCGGCTGCGACCTCGTCGACGACCTGACGCTGGCCGCACCGCTGGTCCTCCCCGAGGACGGCGGCATCGAGCTCCAGGTCACGGTCGCGGCACCCGACGCCTCGGGCCGCCGCTCCGTGGTCTTCCACTCCCGCGACGACCGCGCGGCGGCCGACGACCCGTGGGTGCGGAACGCGACCGCGGTCCTGGCCGAGCACGAGACCGAGCCGCGGGCGTTCGACCTCGCGGCCTGGCCGCCGGCCGACGCGGAGCCCGTGCCGGTGGACGGCCTGTACGACGTGCTCGCGGACTCCGGCTTCGGCTACGGCCCGGTGTTCCAGGGCCTGCGGGCCGCCTGGCGCCGCGGTGAGGAGGTCTTCGCCGAGGTCGCCCTCGACGGTGAAACCGCTCCGGAGGCCGCCTACTTCACGATCCACCCGGCCCTGCTGGACTCCGTGCTGCACGCCATCAACCTCGGCTCGCTGGTGGAGGACACCGGTCAGGGACGGCTGCCGTTCTCCTGGTCCGGCGTGTCCGTCCGCTCCACGGGTGCGGACGCCCTGCGCGTACGGCTCTCCCGGGCCGGCCGGGACGCGGTGCGGCTGGACATCGCCGACGCGGACGGTGCGCCGGTCGCCTCGGTGGACAGCCTGACCCTGCGTGCCTTCTCGCCCGACCAGCTCGGGCAGCGCACGGGTGCGTACGACTCCCTGTTCCGGGTGGAGTGGACGGCGGCGGCTGCGGCCGGGTCGTTTGACGACTGGTTGTTGCTGGGTGAGGGTGCGCAGGTGTTCGCGGA
>NZ_JBFAJR010000095.1:0-5023 GCF_040655295.1 Streptomyces sp. NPDC050448
AGCGCCTCGAAGAACCTCGCCTTCAGCACCTCAAAACCCATGATCCCCGCAACTCCCTGAACTCCAGGGTGTTGCGGGGATCAGTAGAACCGGCCATCTCCGGTGACGGGGCGCCGTCGCATCGTCGCGTCGTACGCCGCCGCCGCGGCGGCGCTCAGCTCTTGCGGTGGCCCACCAGCCGCGGCTTCGACTCCAGCCCGTCCAGCCCGTGCCAGGCCAGATTCACCAGATGCGCCGCGACCTCCGCCTTCTTCGGCCGGCGCACGTCCAGCCACCACTGCCCGGTCAGCGCGACCATCCCGACCAGCGCCTGCGCGTACAGCGGGGCCAGCTTGGGGTCGAATCCGCGCGCCTTGAACTCCAGCCCCAGGATGTCCTCGACCTGCGTGGCGATATCGCTGATCAGCGAGGCGAACGTACCCGTCGACTGGGCGACCGGGGAGTCCCGGACGAGGATCCGGAAGCCGTCCGTGTACGACTCGATGTAGTCGAGCAGCGCGAACGCGGCCTGCTCCAGCAGTTCCCGCGGATGCCCGGCCGTCAGCGCGCCCGTCACCCCGTCCAGCAGCTGGCGCATCTCCCGGTCCACGACGACCGCGTACAGGCCCTCCTTGCCCCCGAAGTGCTCGTACACCACCGGCTTGGACACCCCGGCCTTCGCCGCGATCTCCTCCACCGACGTGCCCTCGAAGCCCTTCTCCGCGAACAGGGTGCGGCCGATGTCCAGCAGTTGCTGACGCCGCTCGGCGCCCGTCATCCTGACCCGGCGGCCCCGCCGGGGCTTGTCGCTGCTGGAACTGCTGCCGTCGATCGCCACGTCCCCCATCATGCCGCGTTCGACGCGTTTTCCCTGCGCCGGGCGTCGATACGGGCCTCGGACGGCCAGCGCACGTCCGTCGCCCAGCCCGCCAGCTCGAACCAGCGGATCAGCCGGGCACTGGAATCGACCTGGCCGCGCAGCACACCGTGCCGGGCCGACGTCGGGTCCGCGTGGTGCAGGTTGTGCCAGGACTCCCCGCACGAGAGCACCGCGAGCCACCACACGTTGCCGGAGCGGTCCCGCGACTTGAACGGGCGCTTGCCCACCGCGTGGCAGATCGAGTTGATCGACCACGTCACGTGGTGCAGCAGCGCCACCCGCACCAGGGAGCCCCAGAAGAACGCCGTGAACACACCCCACCAGGACAGCGTCACCAGGCCGCCGACCAGCGGCGGGATCGCCAGCGAGACGATCGTCCAGAGGACGAAGTCACGCGAGATCCGCCGGATCGCCGGGTCCTTGACCAGGTCCGGGGCGTACTTCTGCTGGTTTGTCTGCTCCTCGTCGAAGAGCCACCCGATGTGCGCCCACCACAGCCCCTTCATCAGCGCCGGGACGGTCTCCCCGAACCGCCACGGCGAATGCGGGTCGCCCTCGTGGTCGGAGAACTTGTGGTGCTTGCGGTGGTCCGCCACCCAGCGCACCAGCGGCCCCTCCACCGCCATCGAACCCATCACGGCCAGCGCGATCCGCAGCGGCCGCTTCGCCTTGAAGGAACCGTGCGTGAAGTACCGGTGGAAGCCGATGGTGATCCCATGGCAGGCCAGGAAGTACATGAACGCCATCAGGCCGAGATCCAGCCAGCTCACCCCCCAGCCCCAGGCCAGCGGAATCGTCGCCAGCAGCGCCAGGAAGGGAACGGTGATGAACAGCAGCAGCGCGATCTGCTCGACCGAACGCTTGCTCTCGCCTCCGAGGGTCGCGGAGGGCGCGGTGGAATCGGAATCGGAATCCGAGGTCGCCGAGGCGTCCTCGATCAGCTCGGGACTGGTGGTCATGGGATCCCCTGGGGGGTGAGGAATCGGCGGACGCCCTGGCGCCCGCCCAGGCTACGGACGCGTAACCTACGGCATCGTAAGTATGGCAAAGCCACAGCCCCCGACAAGAGGAGCGCGACCAGGCCGGGGCGCGCGAAGCGCGCCCACCCCTGCCCGCGCGCCGCCTGGTGAGACGTTTAGCAGGGCACGAGGCCCGGACACCTATCCTGGTGTCGTCGGACAGCGCGGTCCGCACGGGCAGCCGAGCTGCGCATCAGGCAGGGGACACCCCCTGGGCCCCCTCCCAGCCGTGGCTGGGGGAGGAATCCGGGGAGACACACCCCCGCGCACCCCGGAGCCCACCTCCCAGTAGCGCTCGAACACTGCAAGGAGCCGCACCTGTGAGCAGTGCTGACCAGGCCTCCTCCACCCCGGCCAAGGCCCAGGCCACCGCCGTCGCCGCCAACGCAGAGCTGCGGGCGGACATCCGCCGCCTCGGCGACCTCCTCGGCGAGACCCTCGTCCGCCAGGAAGGCCAAGAACTCCTCGACCTCGTCGAACAAGTGCGCGCCCTGACCCGCACCGACGGCGAAGCCGCCGCCGCACTGCTCGGCGACACCGACCTGGAGACCGCCGCCAAGCTCGTACGGGCCTTCTCCACCTACTTCCACCTCGCCAACGTCACCGAACAGGTGCACCGCGGCAAGGAACTGCGCGCCCACCGTGCCGCCGAGGGCGGGCTGCTGGCCCGCACCGCCGACATGCTCAAGGACGCCGACCCCGAACACCTGCGCGAGACGGTCAAGAACCTCAACGTCCGCCCCGTGTTCACCGCACACCCCACCGAGGCAGCCCGCCGCAGCGTCCTCACCAAGCTGCGCCGCATCGCCGCCCTCCTCGAGGAGCCCGTCTCCGGCGCCGGCGAACGCCGCCGCCACGACCTGCGGCTCGCCGAGAACATCGACCTCGTCTGGCAGACCGACGAGCTCCGCGTCGTCCGCCCCGAACCCGCCGACGAGGCCCGCAACGCCATCTACTACCTCGACGAGCTCCACGCCGGCGCCGTCGGAGACGTACTCGAAGACCTCGCCGCGGAACTCCAGCGCGTCGGCGTCGAGCTGCCCGCGGGCACCCGCCCCCTCACCTTCGGCACCTGGATCGGCGGCGACCGCGACGGCAACCCCAACGTCACCCCCGACGTCACCCGCGACGTACTGATCCTCCAGCACGAACACGGCATCACCGACGCCCTCGAACTCGTCGACTTCCTGCGCGGACTCCTCTCCAACTCCATCCGCTACACCGGCGCCACCGAGGAACTCCTCTCCTCCCTCCAGGCCGACCTCGAACGCCTCCCCGAGATCAGCCCGCGCTACAAGCGGCTGAACGCCGAAGAGCCCTACCGCCTCAAGGCCACCTGCATCCGCCAGAAGCTCGTCAACACCCGCGAGCGCCTCGCCAAGGGCACCCCCCACGAGGAAGGCCGCGACTACCTCGGCACCGCCGAGCTCCTCGCCGACCTCACCCTCCTCCAGACCTCCCTGCGCGAACACCGCGGCGCCCTCTTCGCCGACGGCCGCATGGACCGCACCATCCGCACCCTCGCCGCCTTCGGCCTCCAGCTCGCCACCATGGACGTCCGCGAACACGCCGACGCCCACCACCACGCCCTCGGCCAGCTCTTCGACCGCCTCGGCGAGGAATCCTGGCGCTACGCCGACATGCCCCGCGACTACCGGCAGAAGCTCCTCGCCAAGGAACTCCGCTCCCGCCGCCCGCTCGCCCCCACGCCCGCACCCCTCGACGCCGCCGGCCAGAAGACCCTCGGCGTCTTCTCCGCCATCAAGGACGCCTTCGAGAAGTTCGGCCCCGAAGTCATCGAGTCCTACATCATCTCGATGTGCCAGGGCGCCGACGACGTCTTCGCCGCCGCCGTCCTCGCCCGCGAAGCCGGCCTCATCGACCTCCACGCCGGCTGGGCCAAGATCGGCATCGTCCCGCTCCTGGAGACCACCGACGAGCTCAAGGCCGCCGACGTCATCCTCGACGCCATGCTCGCCGACCCCTCCTACCGACGCCTCGTCTCCCTGCGCGGCGACGTCCAGGAGGTCATGCTCGGCTACTCCGACTCCTCCAAGTTCGGCGGCATCACCACCAGCCAGTGGGAGATCCACCGCGCCCAGCGCCGACTGCGCGACGTCGCCCACCGCTACGGCGTCCGCCTGCGCCTCTTCCACGGCCGCGGCGGCACCGTCGGCCGCGGCGGCGGCCCCTCCCACGACGCGATCCTCGCGCAGCCCTGGGGCACGCTCGAAGGCGAGATCAAGGTCACCGAGCAGGGCGAGGTCATCTCCGACAAGTACCTCGTACCGTCCCTCGCCCGCGAAAACCTCGAACTGACCGTCGCGGCGACCCTGCAGGCCTCCGCCCTGCACACCGCCCCGCGCCAGTCCGAGGACGACCTCGCCCGCTGGGACGCGGCCATGGACACCGTCTCCGACGCCGCACACACCGCGTACCGCGCACTCGTCGAGGACCCCGACCTGCCGGCGTACTTCTTCGCCGCCACCCCCGTCGACCAGCTCGCCGACCTCCACCTCGGCTCCCGCCCCTCCCGCCGCCCCGACTCCGGCGCCGGCCTCGACGGCCTCCGCGCCATCCCCTGGGTCTTCGGCTGGACCCAGTCCCGCCAGATCGTCCCCGGCTGGTACGGCGTCGGCTCCGGCCTCAAGGCCCTGCGCGAAGCCGGCGGGGAGGCAGCCCTCACCGAGATGGGCGAGCGCTGGCACTTCTTCCGCAACTTCCTCTCCAACGTCGAGATGACCCTGGCCAAGACCGACCTGCGGATCGCCCGCCACTACGTCGACACCCTCGTACCGGACGGCCTCAAGCACGTCTTCGACCGCATCGAGGCCGAACACGAGCTCACCGTCCGCGAAGTCCTGCGCATCACCGGCGGCGAGAAGCTCCTCGACTCCCACCCGGTCCTCCAGCAGACCTTCGCCGTCCGCGACGCCTACCTCGACCCCATCTCCTACCTCCAGGTCTCCCTGCTCGCCCGCCAGCGCGCCGCCGCCGAACGCGGCGAAGACCCCGACCCGCTGCTCTCCCGAGCCCTGCTGCTCACCGTCAACGGCGTCGCGGCAGGCCTGCGCAACACCGGCTGACCTCCCGACGTACGGCAAAGCCCCCGCCCTCCGGATCCGATCCGGAGGGCGGGGGCTTT
>NZ_JBFAJR010000096.1:0-5002 GCF_040655295.1 Streptomyces sp. NPDC050448
CGGGTATTTCCTCGGTGCAGGCATCGTCTGGGCTCCTCTCATGAAACCCATCTGACCCTCTGTCACTCAATCCCGCATCTCGGGGGAACCTCACGTCTCGGTCGCCGTGGATACCTGCACGAAGTCAGCCATGAGACAGAGCCTATCCCGGCCCTTGCAGAGGCCGACCGCGACGGCCCCGGTGGCGACACCCCGCCGGGGCGGACCCATGTCGGCTTTTTCAAGCCCCCTGACCTGCGGTTCTCAAACCAAGGTTCGCCGGTAGCTTGCGAGACCAAGAACGTTCTGGTCAGCTACTCCCCGAAGAAGCTCGGGTTCTTCCAGCCGGTGAAGTCGGTTAGCTGGAGGGGAGATTGCCCTTCAGGCAACCTCCGCCGACCAGACGCGCACCGGCACGGAACGGCCACCGCTTGCGGTGCATCGCTCGCTACAGGCGCCCTGCCCGGACCGGTCACGGTCCAGAATTCAGGATCAGCGACGGCCCGGTCGGCTTCTTCAAGAGCACCTCACGGTGACCTCCGGCCGCCGAAATTGCGGATCACAGTCTTAGCAGCGGGCGAGCGTGCCACTGTCCAAGGTGGATTTGTCGCCGAACACCCAGCCTTCGGTGCCCGTGCCCGCGATACGGGCGTAGATCCACTTGTTGGCTTGGGCATTGGTGACGTAGCAGTGGTAGTAGACCTTCACGCCGGAATTGACCGCGGTCACATAGGAGCACTCCGCGTACGGCCCGGTGTAGAGGTGGGTGTTCTGGGCCACGTGGCCGTCGCCACTGCTGCGGTTCGAGTGGGCCCAGCCGGTGCACGCCGTCGACACCGGGGTGGGCTCCTTCACCGTCGAACCGGGCTTTGCCCCCGGAGAGGCGGATGAGCCCCCGGCCGGCTTGTCACCTCCGTTGCTGGGCCCCGACGTGGGACCTCGGTCCTCGCCCCCCTTCGAGGGGATGCCGGACGGCGTCCCGCCGGGGGTGATGGACGTCGGGCCCCCCAGGGAGGTCGGGCCGTCGGACATGCCACTGTCGGCGGGGGTGCTCGCCGCGGGATGCGCCGTGTTGGACCCGCTGCCGCCCGCGACGCCTCGCGTGTCCATCAGGGCGTAGGCGACTCCGCCGCAGGTGAGGACGGTGGCGGCCGCCACCGCGACGACAGTACGGGTGCGGCTGCGCCGCGCGCGGACCATCGTGGCACGGGTTTCGGAACCGCTGTTGGAACCGGCGGGTATGCCGGGCGCCATGCCCGGCTGCGCGGCGCCCGGCAGCGGAGGGGCAGAGTACGCGTCGGCCGGCATGTAGGAGACGACCTGCTGGGGGGCGGGCGGGGAGAACGGGGCGGCGGGACCGAAGGCCGGCGCAGTGACGGGCTGGGGGGCGGGACCGAAGGCCGGCGCGGTAACGGGCTGGGGGGCGGGACCGAAGGCCGGCGCAGTAACGGGCTCGGGGGCCGGTGCCGCCGTGAGGTCCGCCGTCCTGCCCCCGGCGACCGCCTCCAGCATCTCGCGCGCCTGCCCGGCGTCGGGCCGCTGCAGCGGATCCTTGGCCATCAGCGCCTGCAGCACCGGGGTGAGCGGTCCGGCGCGCCGGGGCTCCGGCAGCGGATCGCCGACGATCGCCGCCAGCGTGGACCACACCGACGTACGGCGGAACGGCGAAGCGCCCTCCACGGCCGCGTACAGCGTCATGCCGAGTGCCCAGATGTCCGACGCGGCACCCGGTACCTGGCCTTGTGCGCGCTCCGGCGGAAGATAGTCGAGGGAGCCGACGATCTGGCCGCTCTGAGTCAGCTTGGCCAGGGCCTCGTCGCCGGAGGTCTCCATGCTGGCGATGCCGAAGTCGGTGAGCACGACCCGGCCGCTGCGCTCAAGCAGTACGTTGCCGGGCTTGACGTCCCGGTGGAGGACCCCGGCCCGGTGTGCCGCGTCGAGCGCGTCCATCAGCTCGGCGCCGATCGCGGCCGCTTCGCGCGGATCCAGTGGGCCGCGCTCCGCCAGCACATCATCGAGGGAGGGCCCGTCGACCAGCTCCATGACGATGACCGGCAGCCCCTGCTCCTCGACCACGTCGTGGACGGTGACCACACCGCTGTGTCGGATACGGGCGGCAGCCTGCGCCTCCCTCTGCATCCGGACCCGCAGATCGGCCAGTTCGGCCGGGGAGGCGTCGGTGTAGGCCCGCAGGACCTTGACGGCGACTTCGCGGTTCAGCAACTGGTCCACCGCGCGGGCGACCACACCCATGCCACCGCGGCCGATCGTCGCGGTCACGCGGTATCGCCCGCCCAGAACCTCGCCGACCAGTTCCGCGCCGCTCGCCCCCGTCACCTGTCACATCCCGTTCGTCGCACTGTTCGAAAATCCGCCACTTGACGGGCACCACAGTAGGGGTTCGCGTATGTGCGAGTGCGCACAGCCCCCGGGCCTCGGCGCGCAGGTGCACCTGCCAACAGCCGTGACCATCAAGACATCTCACCTGAGACCAGGACACTCGTGCGTTCCCCCGGCGGCCCGGCCGACGGCGGCAGCTCAGTGGCGCGGCGCTCTCCCTTGGGCATGTCCGCCGGCTGACGCTCTCGTCCCGGAGTGGTCGCATCGCGACGACGGGCTTCTGAGCCGCGGGACCGACCTTCGCGTACGCCGGCGACCGCTTCGCCTTTGATGCCATCCACACGCGGGGAAGGGCGGGCCACCGGGGATGTCCACAACAGCATCCTCGTCCTGAAACACGAGCACTCCTGGCTCTGCGGCCAGACCCTGCGCCACGTCGAAACGCTGGTGGAACGCGAGATCGAAAGGTTCCTGCGCAGCAGAAGAAAACCGCGCGCGTGACACGCGAAGGGAGCGGTGAGGCAGGGCGCCGCGGCGAGTCCCGCGCAAAGCGCCCACTCCTACTCCGGCGCGAGCGCGCCGCGCCAGACCGTCACGTCGACCTTGGCGTGCACACTGGGGTCGTCCTGCGCCGACATGCCCTTGAAGAGGATGAGGCCAACATTGCCCGACTTGGTCCGCATGCAGATCTCGGCGCCCTTGGACAGCGTCTCCACCTTGATCTGGGTGGTAAAGCGGGTCACCTCGCGGCAGGTCTTGAGGGAGCCCTTCTCGGCGGAGTCGAGCAGCACGAGCCTGGTGCCGTAGGAGCCGAAGGTACAGCCGATGGAGGTGCCGCCGCAGGTCAGATACAGGTCGTCGTAGTTCGAGTCGTGCGGCGTGAGCGGGTCGTCCCCCAGCTTGATGTGATACCCAGCGGGAAACTCGAAGCCGGGGTAGGAGGCGGGCGTCGGATCGGTGCTCGGCCTGGCGCTCGCGCCGCCGCCACCGCCTTGCGACGCTGTGCTGCCGCTGCTCGTGCCGCGCCGGTTGTCATTGTCCTTGCCGATCACCTTCGCGAGCGCCGCGCAGCCTCCGAGCAGGAGCACCAGCGAGCCGAAGATCGCGCCGAGCACGATGGCGGAGCGGTTGCGCTGGGGCTGCGGCGGCGGGGTTGGGAAGTACGGCGCGGGCGTGGGTGCCTGGTACGCGCCCGTGGGCGGGTAGGGAATTTGGTACGGCGCGTTGAACGCGGGGTGCTGCGCCGGAGCCGCCGGGACCTGGGGGGCCGGAGTGGCGTGGACGGCAGGGTGGGCAGGCGCCGTCGGCTGGTGGGCCACCCCCGCCTGGGTGGGCAGCCCGGCGGGCATGGGCGGCAGCTGCTGCGCGGGCGCGGTGGGTACGGGCCCACCCGCTGCCGCAGGGGTCGGTACGGGCGCCCCCTGCGCCGCAACCGGACCCGGGATCACCCCCTGCCGCGAGGTGATACCTGCCGCCAACCCACTCGGCAGCCAGTCCTCCTGCCGCCGCAGCTGCGTCTGATCGGCGGCGGCACGGCACAGCTCCAGGATCTCGGTCAGCGAGGCCCGTTCCGCCGGGACCTTGACAAGGCAACGCTCCACCAGGGGCCGCAGCTCCGCCGGCAGGCCCGAGAGGTCGGGCTCCTCGTGCACGATGCGGTAGAGCACCCCGTGCGAGGGGCCCTCCCCGTACGCGGGGGCGCCCGAGGCGGCGTACACGGCCACCTGCCCCAGCGCGAACACATCGGTGGCCGCGCCGATCCTGCCCCCGGCCGCCTGCTCCGGCGCCATGAAGGACGGGGTGCCGATCGCAACCCCGCTCGCCGTGAGCGAGGTGGCATCGGCGGCCCGCGCGATGCCGAAGTCGATGACCCGCGGCCCGTCCGAGGCCAGCAGCACATTGGACGGCTTGAGGTCCCGGTGCACGATGCCCGCGCCGTGGATGACCTGGAGGGCCTCAGCGATCCCGGCGACCAGCATCAGGACCGTACGGGCGGGCAGCGGCCCGTGTTCGGCGACGGCGGCCGCGACCGTGGGCCCGGGCACGTACGCGGTGGCGAGCCAGGGCACCGGCCCGTCCGCGTCGGCGTCGATCACGGGCGCGGTGAAAAGGCCCTGCACCCGCTGCGCGGAGGCCACCTCCTGCTTGAACCGGTGCCGGAACTCCGGGTCTTCGGCGAACTCTTGGCGAATCACCTTGATGGCGACCGGCCGGCCGCCGGGGGTGTGCGAAAGGTAGACCTTGCCCATGCCTCCGGAGCCGAGCCTGGCCGCGATGCGGTAGCCGGCCACCATCTGTGGATCGTCCACCCCAAGCGGCTGGAAGAATCCGGCTGCTGCCAACTCGCTGCTCATCCCGCGCCCCTTCACAAACCTCTTTCGCACCACCCTAGTGGCTGCCCCCCGACACCCCGCTCCCGCAGCCGCAAGGCAAGCAACTCCGTGAGGTACAGGGCCGGTCGGCCGTCGAGCGCGACCAGCTGAACGCGGCACGAGAAACCGCCCCCGAGGATCACGGCGCCCTCGCCGTGCCCAGCCGGGCGGTCGTTCAGCCGGCGGGCCCCGCCGGTCGGGCAGCGGATAGAGACAGGGTGGGGGGAGTCGTTGCGCGCGTGCAGACGCCGGGGAGGCTGTGGCCTCTCCGGCGTCTGTGGTGTGTGGGGGCGGTTGCCGGCCCTTGGTCA
>NZ_JBFAJR010000097.1:0-4889 GCF_040655295.1 Streptomyces sp. NPDC050448
CCCCTCGTTGGGGCGGGGGGGGGCGTGAAACCTGCTCCCCGGGCCCCCCTCGGGCCCGCCCCCCCCCCCGGCCGCCCGCCGGCCCGTCACGATCGGGGCGGGGGCGGTGCTCGTGGCGTCCGCGACCGTGCTGGGCGTGGTGGGGATCCGCTGGCAGCTGCTGCCGGTCCTGGCCGGCGCCGCCCTAGCGTCGGCGTTCGCCCTCCCGCCCCCGCTGCGACGCCGTACCGGCCGACCGGCGTGGCGGGCCCGCTGGTGGCTGGCCCTGCCGGGATCGCTGGCCTGCGCCGGCCTGATCGCCATTGGCCCGGTGGCGGCCTGGGCCTTCCCCGTGCCCGAGTTCCCCGAGCCGTCGGGCGGCTTCGCGGTCGGCACCCGGGTGGTGCAGTGGACCGACCCGCTCCGCCCCGAGAGCTTCACCGCCGATCCGGACGACCGGCGCACGGTCGTGGCCCAGCTCTGGTACCCCGCGCAGAAGAGCCCCGCCGGCATCCAGCGGGCCCAGTACCTGGGACGTACGGAGCAGGAGGCGCGCACCGTCGCCGAGGCCCTCGCCGACGGGGTCGGCCTGCCCGGCTTCCTGGTCGACGGCGTCCCGCGGGCTCGCAGCCGTGCGGTCGTCGACGCCCCGGTGGCCGGTGGGGGAGAACGGTTCCCGGTCGTCCTGTTCTCCCCGGGGTCGGGCGGGGTGCGGACCCAGAACACCGCCTGGGCGGAGGAGCTGGCCAGCCACGGCTACCTGGTCGCCGCCCTCGACCACCCGTACGACTCCGCCGTCGTCGTCCTCGCCGACGGCCGCACGATCCGCGCCACGACCGCCTCCAGCGGGGACCGGGACCGGGACGAGGAGCTGGCGGCGGGCTGGACCGCCGTCCGGGCCGCCGACCTCGGCTTCGTCCTCACCCAGCTGGAACGGCTGGACCGGGGCGAGACCGCCGACCCGCTGACCGGACGCCTGGACACCGGCCGCGCCGCGGTGGCCGGCCACTCCCTGGGCGGTGCCGCCGCCCTGCAGGCGGCCCGGCAGGACCGCCGGTTCGACGCCGTCGTCGACCTGGACGGCTACCCCCACGGCCCCACCGCGCCCGCCCTCGCGCAGCCGGCGCTCGCGCTCACCCAGGAGATCACCGCCGGCACCGACCCGCGCTACCTGCCCCGCCTCACCGACGCCCTCGAGCACAGCACCGCGACGAGCTACCGGCTTGCCGTCCCCGGCGCCGGGCACCTCACCTTCATGGACGGCCCGCTCTACCTGCCGCCGGTACCCTCGATCGTCGGCACCCTGGGCCGCACCGAGAGCCCGCGCGTCGTCGCCGGAGCCACCCTCGCCTTCCTGGACGCCGCCCTGCGAGGCCGCCCCGCCGACCCGGCCGAAACCCTCCGGGCCTACGGGAAGGTCTACACGGTCTCACCATCAGGGGCTCGGGGAACTGCGAGGCTGACCCCGTGATTGGCCGAACACGCGCGTCAGAAGGTGTTGGGTGATCGGGTGATCACTCGTTCGGGTCTTCCGCGACCATCTCGAGCCCTGCAAGCTGGCACCGCTCCACGCCACGGCCGCCGCCCGGGCCATGGTCACGCAGCTGCACGAGCGCAACTTCATCCTGTCCCGCTACGGCGGCGAAGTCTACGGATTCGTCCACCGGGCCTTCCTCGAACACCTGGCGGCGGCGGACATCGCCCACCGCTACCAGAAAGAAGGGGAGTGGACGGCCGAGGAGCTGATCGAGCAGGTCGTCGCCGTCCGGGCCGCCGATCCGGCGTGGCACGAGGTGCTGCTCCTGCTCATCGGGCACGTGGGCGCAGCGAACGCCGCGGACGCGACGGCCGCCGTCGACCGGCTCCTCGACCTCCACGCCCGGCGCACCGACCCGGACGACGCGAGCCACGTGGTACTGGCCCTGCGGGCACTGGCCGAGACCCGCGGGAGCGGGGTGCCGGCGAACCGCAGCGCCGCAGTCGTCGACGCCGTGACCGCGGCCCTCGACGTACGTGGTTCCAAGGGTCCGTGGCTGCTCGCCGAAGCGGGCTCGGCGCTGGCCTCGTTCGGCCGGTACTGGGCCGGGCGCGAGCGCTACCTGCGCTGGTACCGGCTGAGCGGCCAGTTCTCCGTGAGCGACGAGCCCGCCGGTCTCCTGGCCTTCTGTTTCCGGCTCGACGAGGACGAGTTGAGCGCTCTGGGCCGCGGCAGCTACCACAGCGGCGACCGCACCCTCCTCCTCCACGAGCGCGGCCGCCGCCGCCCCGACGACGAGGCCCGTGCGCTGGTCGTCCGCGAGGCCACGGGCGACCGGAACGACAAGGTCCGCCCCATGGCCCTGAAGGTGCTCGGCGCGTTGTGGGCGGACCGAGAGGACGTCCGTGCCTTCCTGACCGGCCGCGCCACCGAGGACCCCGCCCGCCGCAGCCGGTCCGCCTCGCTCGAGGCCCTCGCCGCGGGACGGCCCGCCGACCCGGCCGTCCGGGACCTGGTCATGGCCGCCGCCGTGGGCGACGGCCACCAGTTCGTCCGCAGCGATGCGCTGCGCCTCCTCGGCCGGCGGTGGTCCGACGAGGAGGCCGTTCGCGCCCTGCTCATCCGACGGGCCCGTGAGGACGAGGCCGATGACACCCGGAGCACGGCGCTGAAGGTGCTCGCCCGGTGCGTCCGCGGGCACCCGGAGGTTCTCGATTTCCTGACCCGGTGCGTGGCCGACGACGGCGAACCTGAGCTGTGCAGGTCCGCCGTCTGGCACCTCGGCGACCAGGTCCCGGGCAACACCGGGGTCCGCGAGCTCGTGATCCGGCGGGCCGCGGACTCACCGCACGGCGACGTACGGGCCACGGCGCTGGGGGTGTTGGGCAGGCAGGGGCCGGGACACACCGCCGTCCGCGACGTGCTGGTGCGCGGTGCCACGGATCCCTGGCCGCAGGCGCGCTCGACCGCCGTCCGGGAGCTGGGGGCTTACTGGCCGGGCCACGAGGGTGTCCTGGAGGCCATCCTCCACCGGGCCGTCAAGGACGGCGACCCCGTGGTGCGGCGTACCGCCGTGCAGGTTCTGGGCGACTGCTACCCGGGGCACGACGACGTCGGCGAGGTCCTGATCCGCTGCACGGCCCCCGCCGCCGCTTCGCGCGAGGACACCGGGCAGGAGGGCGTCAGGCAAGAGGCCCTGCGCGTACTGGCCCGGTGCTGGGCCGGCCGGCCGGAGATCCGCGACCTGCTCGTCCGGCTCTGCGCGGAGGAGCGCGACCCGTACACCTACGCGACCGTCCTGTGCGCTCTGGTGGAGCACTGGCCCGGCCGGCGCGACGTCCACGAACTGCTCCTCGCCGCCGCCGACCACCCGGACCGCGTCACCTGCTCGACCGTGCTCGACGTCCTGGAGGACCGCTGGCCCGACCACGAGGACGTGCGCGCCGTGCTGATGCGGGTCGCAACCCGCGCTGCCGACGACTGGCTCGTCGGCAGCGCCGCACTGAAGGTGCTGACGAAGAGGTGGACCGACCGCGCGGATGTCGGCACGTACGTGATGCGCGTCGCCTCCGACACCGCGCACCACTGCCAGAGCACCGTGCTGAGTGCCCTGGGCCGCTACTGGGCGCACCGGGACGACGTCCGCGAGGTGCTGGAACGCGCGGCCGCGGGCCATCCCGTCGAGCACACCCGTGACGAGGCCATCCGGTCGCTGGGCCGGCGCTGGGCCGGGCATCCGGACGTGCACGCGCTGTTGCGCCGGTGCGCGGAGGCCGACCCGGCGCCCGAGTGCAGGTTTGCGGCGCTGCGCTGGTGGGTGGTCCGGGCAGGCGACGAGGAGGGGGAGGCGCTGGTCGGGGAACGGGCTGTCGCGGAACCGGATCCGAAGGTGCGGCGCAAGGTCCTCCACATGCTGGCCCTGGGGTGGGCGTCGAGTCCGCGGACCGCCGCGGTACTGCGGGACCGGGCCCCGAGGGACGAGGACGAGGAGACGGGGGCCGCCGCCCGGCATCTGCTGGGCTCACCGTGAACCCGTACGGGAGGGCCGAGCCGTCGGCCCGATGCCGGTTCGGCCTGTGACGGTGGCCCCGGGAAACGCGGAACGGGAGCCGGACGTCAGATGCGTCCGGCTCCCGTGACCCCACTCCCGGTCCCCCGTCCGGGAGTGGAGTTTCCGCTTTCCCGTGGGGAGATCGGGGGGTGCCTCTGCTTGTGCCCCTGCCTGTGGCGGGCGACCCGGCGAAGGCCGCCCCTGAGCCTTTCGGTGTCGCTGTTCGAGGTCGACTACCTCATCGCCGAATGCTCGGAAATCTATGTTGGCCGGAGTAGACATTAGGCCGTGGTCTGGCTATGGTTTCTCTCGTAGCCCGAAGAGATCGAAGGGCCCGGC
Source organism: Streptomyces sp. NPDC050448 (assembly GCF_040655295.1). Lineage (NCBI taxonomy): Bacteria > Bacillati > Actinomycetota > Actinomycetes > Kitasatosporales > Streptomycetaceae > Streptomyces > Streptomyces sp. NPDC050448. The sequence continues at coordinate 4,347 of NZ_JBFAJR010000097.1, forward strand.
AGAGACGAACTGCCGGGCAGCAGGACCGCAGTACCCGCAGTTGCAGTCGCAGGACGGTGCGGTGACGGAGTTTCGAAGCCAGGTTGGTTGCAGGACGGCGACGGGACTGGTGACCGGACCGGGTGGCCCGCAGTGATCAGGGGTCGCCGGAGCGGGACCGCTGTCATGGCAGATGCGGTACCCGTAGGTGCAGTTCGCATGACCCAGCAGTGAAGTAAGTGAGCAGTACCTCGGTGAAGGCGTCGGCTGCGGGCGCGCGCCCCGGGAGGTTCGGCAGTGGGGTTCTAAGCCAGAGCAGACGCAGGATGGGCGACGGGGCTGGCTGCCGAAGTGGCGCTGTGAGAGGCCACCAGCAGTACGCAACACCAGCAGTACAAGCAGTTCGCAGTATCAGCAGTACGCAGTTCCCGTTTGGTAAGTGATTGATCCAGAGGGAAGAACGGAGGAGCCGAGCGCCATCAGGATCGCCCGGGCGGAAGTCTGAGCCCGGGTACCGCAGGACATCGATAGTGAGGTGGTCTCCGGTCAAGCAACCGCGATCCC
>NZ_JBFAJR010000098.1:0-4792 GCF_040655295.1 Streptomyces sp. NPDC050448
CGACTGGGCCGGGGTTCTGCCCGCCGGAGCGGCGTCCGCCCGCATCGACCTGCCGACGTACGCCTTCGAGCACCGGCACTACTGGCTCCAGCCGGGTGAGTCGGCCACCGATGCGGCATCGCTCGGACTGGTCGGGTCCGATCACCCGCTGCTGGGTGCTGTGGTGCGGCTGCCGCAGTCCGACGGACTGGTCTTCACTTCGCGGCTGTCGCTGAAGTCGCACCCGTGGCTGGCCGATCACGCGATCGGCGGTGCGGTGCTCGTCCCCGGCACGGTGTATGTCGATCTCGCGGTGCGGGCCGGCGACGAGTTCGGGTCCGGCGTCCTGGACGAACTCGTGATCGAGGCACCGCTGGTCGTGCCCGAGCACGGCGGGGTGCGCATACAGGTCGCCGTCGACGGTCCGACCGAGAACGGCTCGCGGACCGTGGAGGTCTACGCGCTGCGCGAGGACGCTGTCGGTGACGGCGTGTGGAGGCGGCACGCCACCGGTGTGCTGTCGGCTCCGGTTCAGACGGGCTCCGTGGGCACCGGGTTCGACTTCGCCGCCTGGCCGCCGGCCGGCGCGGAGCCGGTCGAGGTCGGGGACTTCTACTCCGGCCTGGTCGAGCGTGGCTATGGTTACGGTCCGGCGTTCCAGGGCGTGCGGGCGGTGTGGCGGCGTGGCGAGGAGCTCTTCGCCGAGGTCGCCCTGCCCGAGGGGCAGCGGGAACAGGCCGGCGCGTTCGGCATCCACCCCGCGCTGCTGGACGCGGCCCTGCACACCGGCCTCGTCGACGCCCCGGCGGACCCGGAGACCGACGGACAGGCCGTACTGCAGCCGCTGGACTGGAACGGTCTGGTGCTGCACGCCGCCGGTGCCTCGGCACTGCGCGTACGGGTCGCGCCGATCGGCCCGGATGCACTGTCGCTGGAGGCGGCGGACGAGACCGGTGGCCTGGTCGTGACGCTGGACTCGCTGGTGTCCCGGGCCGTGTCCACCGACCGGTTGGGGACGCCGACGGCGGACGAGGGCCGCGACTCGCTGTTCGGCGTCGAGTGGACCGAGCTGCCCCCGGCCGAAGGAGCAGCCCCCTCGCCGTGGTGGGTGCCGGTGGCCACGGCGGACGATGTGGCGGCCCTGGCCGAGAGCGGAGTGGTCCCGGCGGCGGCGGTCCTGGAGGCGTTCGGCAGTGCCGGGGAGGGCGCGGTACTGGCCCTGTCCTCCCACGTGCTGGAGGTCGTTCAGGCGTGGCTGGCCGGGCCCGGACTCGAGGAGTCGCGGCTGGTGGTCGTCACCCGGGGCGCGGTTCCCGCCGGTGGTGAGGGCACGGTGAGCGACCCGGCCGGAGCGGCTGTGTGGGGTCTGCTCCGTGCCGCCCAGGTGGAGAACCCCGACCGCTTCGTCCTGATCGACACCGACCCGGCCTCCGGCGAGGGAGTGGACTCGGTGCTGGGTACGGTACTGGCCGGCGGGGAGCCGCAGGTCGCGGTCCGCGGAGCGGCCCTCTTCGTCCCCCGGCTCGTCCGGGCCGGAGCTGAGGTCGCGGACGATGCACCGGCGGTGTTCCGGCCGGAGGGCACGGTCCTGGTCACGGGTGCCGGGGCGTTGGGTGCGCTGCTGGCCCGGCATCTGGTCACCCGGCACGGTGTGCAGCACCTGGTGCTGGCCAGTCGGCGGGGTCCGCAGGCAGACGGGGCGCAGGAGCTGGTCGCCGAGCTCGCCGAGCAGGGCGCGGCGGTGTCGGTCGTGGCTTGTGACGTGTCCGACCGCAGCCAGGTGGAGGCGCTGCTGGCGTCGGTGCCGGCCGGGCACCGGCTGACCGGTGTGGTCCACACCGCGGGTGTGCTGGACGACGGGGTGATCGGGGCGCTGACCCCGGAGCGGCTGGCGACGGTGTTCGCGCCGAAGGTGGACGCGGTCCGGCACCTGGACGAGCTGACCCGTGGTCTGGACCTCGACGCGTTCGTCGTGTTCTCGTCCGCCTCGGGTGTCTTCGGGTCCGCCGGACAGGGCAATTACGGGGCGGCGAATGCCTTCCTGGACGGGCTGATGGCCCGCCGTCGGGCGGCCGGCCTGCCCGGGCAGTCGCTGGCCTGGGGTCTGTGGGAGCAGGCCACGGGTATGACCGCCCACCTGGGCGGCGCTGACCAGGCGCGTGCGAGCCGCGGTGGTGTGCTGGCGATGACGGCGGAGGAGGGCATGGCCCTGTTCGACGCCTCGCTGCAGGTGGAGCGGGCGCTGCTGGTGCCGGTCCACCTGGACCTGCGGACGCTGCGCAGCCAGGCCGCAGCCGGCGGGGGAGTCCCGCACCTGATGCGGGGCCTGGTGAGGGCCGGCCGGCAGCAGGCGCGGGCGGCAGCCGCCACGGAGGGCGGGCTGGTCCGCCGCCTGGCCGGGCTCGGTGCGGCCGAGCAGGAGGCACTGCTCCTCGATCTGGTGCGTGCTCAGGTCGCGGTCGTGCTCGGACATGCCGGGCCGGAGGGTGTCCGTGCGGAGCTGGCGTTCAAGGACGCCGGGTTCGACTCGCTCACCTCGGTGGAGCTGCGCAACCGGCTGCGTGAGGCGACCGGTCTGAAGCTGCCGGCCACGCTGGTCTTCGACTACCCCACCCCGCTGACCATCGCCCGCTACCTGCGCGACGAGCTCGGTACCAGCGACGACGCGCTTTCCCGGGTGAACGCGAAGATCGAAGACGTGGAGTCGCTGCTCAATGAACTGCGCCTCGACCAGAAATCCAGTATCGCGCTTCGCCTTCAAGGTTTGGTGGCCAGGTGCAACGGAGTGCTCGAGCAGACGGACACGTCCGCGGTGGCGGAGCAACTGGAATCCGCATCAGCCGATGAAATCTTCGACTTCATCGATGGTGAATTCGGGCTCATCTGAAACCAGTTCAGGCTTTTGCGGTTCCATCAAATCTTCGTAAGGACTTAGAGAATGGCCACGGACGAAAAGCTCCTCAAGTACCTCAAGCGCGTGACCACCGAGTTGCACACCTTGAAGCAGCAGGGCTCGCGCCATGCTGACGAGCCGATCGCGATCGTCGGGATGGCGTGCCGGTTCCCGGGTGGCGTGGCGGGTCCGGAGGACTTGTGGCAGCTGGTGTCGGAGGGCCGGGACGCGGTGTCGTCCTTCCCCGAGGACCGTGGCTGGGACCTGGAGGGTCTGTTCGACCCGGACCCCGACCACGCGGGAACGTCCTATACCGATCAGGGCGGATTCCTGCAGGGCGCCGGGCTTTTCGACGCGGGGTTCTTCGGTATCTCGCCGCGTGAGGCAGTGGTGATGGACCCGCAGCAGCGGTTGCTGCTGGAGACCTCGTGGGAGGCGCTGGAGCGGGCGGGTATCGACCCGGTCTCGCTGAAGGGCACCGATGTCGGAGTGTTCTCCGGGGTGTTCACTCAGGGGTACGGGGCCGGCGCCGGCGCCATTCCGCCGGAGCTGGAGGGGTACGCGGGCACAGGAGGGGCGTCGAGTGTGGCGTCGGGCCGGGTGTCGTACGTGCTGGGTCTCGAGGGTCCGGCGGTCACGGTGGACACGGCGTGTTCGTCGTCGCTGGTGACGATGCACTTGGCGGCGCAGGCGCTGCGGCAGGGCGAGTGCTCGATGGCGCTCGCTGGCGGCGCGACGGTGATGGCGTCGCCCGGCACCTTCGTGGCGTTCTCCCGGCAGCGGGTTCTGGCCGTCGACGGGCGCTGCCGCGCGTTCGCGGACGGCGCGGACGGCACGGGCTGGGCCGAGGGTGTCGGTGTGGTGGTGCTGGAGCGTTTGTCGGTGGCGCGTGAGCGTGGTCACCGGGTGCTGGCGGTGCTGCGCGGCAGTGCGGTCAACCAGGACGGCGCGTCGAACGGTCTGACGGCGCCGAACGGTCCGTCGCAGCAGCGGGTCATCCGCAAGGCCCTGGCCAGCGCCGGGCTGGCGACAGCGGACGTGGACGTCGTGGAGGCCCACGGGACCGGTACGGCCCTTGGCGACCCGATCGAGGCCCAGGCGCTCCTGGCGACCTACGGCCAGGGCCGTGACGCAGACCAGCCGCTGTGGCTGGGCTCGCTGAAGTCGAACATCGGGCACACGCAGGCAGCTGCGGGCGTGGCCGGCGTGATCAAGATGGTGCAGGCACTCCAGCACGGGGTCCTGCCCCCCACCCTGCACGTGGAGAAGCCCACGACCGAAGTGGACTGGTCTGCGGGCGCGGTGGAGCTGCTGACGGAGGCGCGGGAGTGGCCGCGGAGTGGCCGGCCGCGTCGGGCGGGTGTGTCCTCGTTCGGCGTCAGTGGGACGAACGCGCACCTGATCCTGGAGGAGGCGCCCGCCGAGGAGGCGGAGCCCGTCTCGGAGGAGACGGCACCTGCCGGTGTGGTGCCGCTGGTGGTGTCGGCGCAGAGCGCCGGTTCCCTGGAAGGTCAGGCCGGACGCCTGGCGTCGTACCTGGAGTCTGCCCCCGGCGGGGTGGCGCTGACGGACGTGGCCGGGTCGCTGTTGTCGGAGCGTGCACTGCTGGGTGAGCGTGCGGTGGTCGTGGCCGGCTCGGACGAGGAGGCGCTGGCCGGGCTCGAGGCGCTGGGCCGTGGTGAGGTCGCTGCCGGTGTAGTGATCGGCAGTGTCGGTTCGGGTGTGCCGGGCAAGGTTGTCTGGGTGTTTCCGGGTCAGGGCTCGCAGCGGGTGGGCATGGGTCTGGAGTTGTATGGCCGGTATCCGGTGTTCGCGCGGGCGTTGAACGAGGCGTGTGAGGAGTTGGATGCGCGTCTGGCCGGGTGGGTTGATCATCCGGTGAAGGATGTGGTGTTGGGCCGGGTGGCGGGCAGTGGGGAG
>NZ_JBFAJR010000099.1:0-4473 GCF_040655295.1 Streptomyces sp. NPDC050448
ATCAGGGCCGGATAGCCCGGGTCGTCTGGTGCCGTGGATTGCAAGGCGGAGGAGGGAGCCAATGCGGAGTATTGGCGACCGACGACAACGCGGCAAGGCGCGGCACCAGGCGGCCCGGGCTATCCGGCCCTGATCCGCCGGACACCCCTAGAGCTGGAGGGCGCCGAGCTGGATGGCCTCGAGGTCGGCGCAGCCGCCGGCGGCCAGGTCCAGGAGGGCGTTGAGCTCCTTGCGGTCGAAGGGCTCGCCCTCGGCGGTGCCCTGGACCTCGACGAAGCGGCCGTCGCCGGTGCAGACCACGTTCATGTCGGTCTCGGCGCGCACGTCCTCCTCGTAGCAGAGGTCGAGGAGCGGGACTCCGTCCACGATGCCGACGCTGACGGCGGCGACGGTGCCGGTGAGCGGCTTGCGGCCGGCCTTGATCAGCTTCTTCTGCTGGCCCCAGGCGATGGCGTCGGCGAGGGCGACGTATGCGCCGGTGATGGCGGCGGTGCGGGTGCCGCCGTCGGCCTGGAGGACGTCGCAGTCCAGGACGATGGTGTTCTCGCCGAGGGCCTTGTAGTCGATGACGGCGCGCAGGGAGCGGCCGATGAGGCGGGAGATCTCGTGGGTGCGGCCGCCGATCTTGCCGCGTACGGATTCGCGGTCGCCGCGGGTGTTGGTGGAGCGGGGCAGCATCGAGTACTCGGAGGTGACCCAGCCTTCGCCGCTGCCCTTGCGCCAGCGCGGGACGCCCTCGGTGAAGGAGGCGGTGCAGAAGACCTTGGTGTCACCGAAGGAGATGAGGACGGAGCCCTCGGCGTGCTTGCTCCATCCGCGTTCGATGGTGACCGGGCGGAGCTGTTCGGGCGTACGGCCGTCGATGCGAGACATGCGTCCGAGCCTAGTCGGTGCGGGCCCGGGGCCATGTCCCTGCGCGAAGACCCCGTCCGGGGTGCGTCCGGGACGGGGTCTCGTGGAGGGGTGCCGGCGGGTGTGCGGGGCGCCGCGCCGGCGGGTGTGCGAGCGGGTGCTCAGCTCACATCATGTCTTCGATGTCGGCGGCGATCGGGTCGGCGTCGGTGCCGATGACGACCTGGATCGCGGTGCCCATCTTGACGACGCCGTGGGCGCCGGCGGCCTTCAGGGCGGCTTCGTCGACCTTGCTGGGGTCGATGACCTCGGTGCGCAGGCGGGTGATGCAGCCCTCGACCTCTTCGATGTTGTCGATGCCGCCGAGCCCGGCGACGATCTTCTCAGCCTTGGTGGCCATGTGTTTCTCCCTGAGTTCTACGAAGAACGAGTCTCGGCGGCCCTGTTCCAGCCAGCGCGGTCCGCTTCGTCACGGTAACCCACTGTTGGCCCAGCTACGCGAGCGCGGGTCCGGCTTCTGTCGAATGATGACGATCAGCAGCAGCCTGCCCTCCGGGCGGGTGAATGCGATCGCATCACAAGTGGTCTACACCAGTGTGCCGCACGGGACGCACCTGCCCAAACGGGCCTGCCAGGGAGGATGCCGATGAGCGCGAGCAGTGCCGCGGCAGCGCCGCAGCCGAGGTGGTGGAACGGCCTGTTCCAGGGGCTGCAGAAGATGGGGCGGAGCCTGCAGCTGCCGATCGCGGTACTTCCGGCGGCCGGCATCCTGAACCGGCTCGGGCAGCCTGACGTGTTCGGCAAGGATGGCCTGAACTGGACGGACGTGGCCAGGGTGATGGCGGGTGCGGGCGGCGCCCTGCTGAACCCGGACCTCGGCCTGCCGCTCCTCTTCTGCATCGGCGTCGCGATCGGCATGGCCAAGAAGGCGGACGGCTCGACGGCCCTCGCGGCGGTGGTGGGCTTCCTCGTCTACCGGGGCGTGCTGCACGCCTTCCCCAACATCTGCCCGACCGGCACCACCACCATCGGCGGCGGCTGCCTGGGGCCGAACAACACCTTCGTGGAGTTCACGTACCAGAACCCGGGGGTGTTCGGCGGCATCATCATGGGCCTGCTGTCCGCCTGGTTCTGGCAGCGCTACCACCGGGTGAAGCTGGTGGACTGGCTGGGCTTCTTCAACGGCCGCCGGCTGGTCCCGATCCTCATGTCGTTCGTCGCGATCGGCTTCGCCGTGGTGTGCCTGTGGATCTGGCCGCCGGTCGGTGACGCACTCGAGAGCTTCTCCGACTGGCTGGTGGGGCTGGGCTCCTGGGGCGCCGGCATCTTCGGCGTCGCCAACCGCGCGCTGCTCGTGATCGGCCTGCACCAGTTCCTGAACGTGCCGGTGTGGTTCCAGTTCGGCAGCTACACCAAGCCGGACGGGACGACAGTGCACGGCGACATCAACATGTTCCTGGCGGGCGACCCGGACGCCGGGCAGTTCCTGTCCGGATTCTTCCCGATCATGATGTTCGCGCTGCCGGCGGCGGCGCTGGCCATCACCCACTGCGCGAAGCCGGTGCGGCGCAAGGAGGTGGGCGGCCTGATGCTGTCGGTGGCCCTGACCTCGTTCGTCACGGGCATCACCGAGCCGCTGGAGTACTCGTTCCTCTTCGTGGCGCCGGCGCTGTACGTGGTCCACGCGCTGCTGACCGGTGTGTCGATGGCGGTGACCTGGGGGCTGGGCGTCCACGACGGCTTCACCTTCTCCGCGGGCCTGATCGACTACGTCATCAACTGGGGCCTGGCGACCAAGCCGGCTCTGATCATTCCGATCGGCCTGTGTTTCGCGGTGGTGTACTACGCCGTCTTCCGCTTCGCGATCACGAAGTTCAACCTTCCGACCCCGGGCCGGGAGTCGGACGAGGTGATCGCGGCGATGGAGGCGGAGAACACGAAGGCGTAACGAACTCCCGCGCTGCGCAAGGCCCCCGGATCCACGGATCCGGGGGCCTTCCGCTTGTCCGGCCGCCGGCTTCCGCGGGGTTCGCCCTCGCGAGCCGCGATGTGGCGTAGGCCACAGGAAATCGAAGGTTCCTTATCTATCCCCGACCATGCTACAACTGGTCTACACCACGGATTGGTGTAGACCACGCAAGCCCGGTCCGGAGCTCGCGTACCCCCATTTTGAGACGCCGCCAGCCCCCTTTTGCACCCCCTGGGCGGCGCCTTGCCTTCTGGAGGAAGCTCATGTCCACAGCCACCGCTGCGGAAAAGAAGAAGGGCGCGGGCGTGATGGCCGTCATGCAGCGCATCGGCCGGAGCCTCATGCTCCCCGTTGCAGTGCTGCCCGCCGGTGCGCTGCTGCTCCGCCTCGGCAACGACGACATGCTCGGCGACCCGACGCTGCCGACGTTCCTCACCAAGATCGCCGGCTACATGGCCGCCGGAGGCGGCGCGATCCTCGACAACATGGCGCTGCTGTTCGCCGTCGGCATCGCGATCGGCTTCGCCAAGAAGTCCGACGGCTCGACCGCCCTTGCCGCCGTGACGGGCTACCTGGTCTTCAAGAACGTACTGGCCACGTTCACCGACTCGAACCTGCCGAAGCTCTCCAAGGTGATCGACGGCAAGATCGTCCAGGTGGAGGCGCCGGTCGACGCCAAGGTGCTCGGCGGCGTCGTGATGGGCATCATCGTCGCGCTGCTCTACCAGAAGTTCTACCGGACCAAGCTGCCGGACTGGGCGGGCTTCTTCGGCGGCCGCCGCCTCGTCCCGATCCTCTCCGCCTTCGCGGGCCTGGTCACCGGTATCGTCTTCGGCCTCATCTGGCCGGTCCTCGGCACGGGTCTGCACAGCTTCGGTGAGTGGCTGGTCGGCTCCGGCGCCGTCGGCGCGGGCATCTTCGGTGTCGCCAACCGTGCGCTGATCCCGGTCGGCATGCACCACCTGCTGAACTCCTTCCCCTGGTTCCAGGCGGGCGAATACAACGGCAAGAGCGGCGACATCGCCCGCTTCCTCGCCGGCGACCCGAGCGCCGGGCAGTTCATGACCGGCTTCTTCCCGATCATGATGTTCGCCCTCCCGGCGGCCTGCCTCGCGATCGTGCACTGTGCCCGCCCCGAGCGCCGCAAGGTCGTCGGCGGCATGATGTTCTCCCTCGCGCTCACCTCCTTCGTCACCGGTGTGACCGAGCCGATCGAGTTCACGTTCATGTTCATCGCCCCGGTGCTGTACGCGGTCCACGCGGTGCTGACCGGTGTCTCGATGGCGCTGACCTGGTCGCTGGGCATGAAGGACGGCTTCGGCTTCTCGGCCGGCCTGGTCGACTTCGGCCTGAACCTCGGCATCGCCTCCAACCCGTGGGGCCTGGCCGGCATCGGCCTCTGCTTCGCGGTGGTCTACTACTTCGTCTTCCGCTTCGCGATCACGAAGTTCGACCTCCCCACCCCGGGCCGCGAGTCCGACGAGGAGCTCGCCGAACTGCTGAAGGCCGAGGCCAAGTAACCACGGCGCCGCGTACGGCGAAGCCCCCGCTCTCCCGGATGGCCGGTTCTACTGATCCCCGCAACACCCTGGAGTTCAGGGAGTTGCGGGGATCATGGGTTTTGAGGTGCTGAAGGCGAGGTTCTTCGAGGC
>NZ_JBFAJR010000100.1:0-4150 GCF_040655295.1 Streptomyces sp. NPDC050448
TGCCGCAGTCCGACGGACTGGTCTTCACCTCGCGGCTGTCGCTGAAGTCGCACCCGTGGCTGGCCGATCACGCGATCGGCGGTGTGGTGCTCCTTGCGGGTACCGGGCTGGTGGAGCTCGCGGTGCGGGCCGGTGACGAGGCCGGATGCGGCGTGCTCGAAGAGCTCGTCATCGAGTCGCCGCTGGTGGTGCCCGAGCACGGCGGGGTACGGGTCCAGGTCGCGGTGGGCGGCCCGAGCGAGAACGGCTCGCGGACCGTGGACGTGTACTCCCAGCGCGAGGACGCTGCCGACGAGGGTCGCGCGGACATCTGGACGCGGCACGCCACCGGCGTACTGTCCTCCGCCTCCCCGGCGGAACAGGGGACGGGGCAGGGACAAGCCCAGGGCCAGGACTTCGACTTCGCCGCTTGGCCGCCGCCCGGCGCGCAGCCGGTCGAGGTCGGGGACTTCTACACCGAACTGGTCGAGCGCGGCTACGGCTACGGTCCGTCCTTCCAGGGACTGCGTGCCGTATGGCGGCGCGGCGAGGAACTCTTCGCCGAGGTGGCCCTGCCCGAGGAACACCGCAAGGAAGCCGACAGGTTCGGCATCCATCCCGGGCTGCTGGACGCGGCCCTGCACACCGGGATGTTCGGTGCGTCGGGGGGCACGACGGCGGAGGAATCCGGGAATCCGGTACTGCCGTTCGCGTGGAACGGGCTGGTGCTGCATGCCGCGGGTGCCTCTGCACTGCGGGTGCGCATGGCTCCCGGCGGGCCCGGTGCCGTGTCGCTGACGGCGGCCGACGAGGCCGGTGGCCTGGTGGTGACGCTGGATTCGCTGGTGTCCCGGCCGGTGTCCGCCGAGCAGTTGGAGACGGCGGCGGACACCGTGGCCGCCAACTCGCTGTTCCAGCTGGAGTGGACCGAGCTGTCCCCGGAGCAGGGTGTGGAGCCTTCGCCGTCGTGGGTGCCGGTGGCCACCGCTGACGATGTAACGGCCCTGTGCGGGAGTGCAGGAGTCCCGGCGGCGGTGGTCCTGGAGGCGGTCGGCGGCGACGGCGAGGAGGTGCCGCTGGCGTTGACCTCCCGGGTGCTGGGGGTCGTGCAGGCGTGGCTGGCCGGAGCCGGACTGGAGGAGTCGCGGCTGGTCGTGGTGACCCGTGGCGCGATGCCCGCCGGTGAAAGTCCGGTGAGCGACCCGGCCGGAGCGGCTGTGTGGGGCCTGGTGCGTGCCGCCCAGGCGGAGAACCCCGACCGGATCGTCCTGATCGACACCGACACCGACACCGACCCCGCTGCCGAAAGTGGCGTGGAATCCGTACTCGGGGCGGTGCTGGCCGGCGGCGAGCCGCAGGTCGCGGTCCGCGGAGCGGCCCTCTTCGTCCCCCGGCTCGTCCGGGCCGGAGCCGAGGTTGCGCAGGACGCACCGGCGGTGTTCGGGCCGGAAGGCACCGTCCTGGTCACCGGCGCCGGATCGCTCGGTGCCCTCGTGGCCCGGCACCTCGTGTCGCGGCACGGAGTACGCAATCTGGTGCTGGCCAGCCGGCGCGGCCCGGAGGCCGACGGTATGGAGGACCTGGTCGCCGAGCTCATCGAGCAGGGAGCCACCGTCTCGGTGGCGGCCTGTGACGTGTCCGACCGCAGCCAGGTGGAGGCGCTGCTGGCGTCGGTGCCGGCCGGGCACCGGCTGACCGGTGTGGTCCACACCGCGGGTGTGCTGGACGACGGGGTGATCGGGGCGCTGACCCCGGAGCGGCTGGCGACGGTGTTCGCGCCGAAGGTGGACGCGGTCCGGCACCTGGACGAGCTGACCCGTGGTCTGGACCTCGACGCGTTCGTCGTGTTCTCGTCCGCCTCGGGAGTGTTCGGGTCCGCCGGACAGGGCAACTACGCTGCGGCGAACGCCTTCTTGGACGGATTGACGGCCGGCCGTCGGGCCGCAGGCCTGCCGGGCGTGTCGCTGGCCTGGGGCCTGTGGGCGCAGACCAACGGCATGACCGCTCACCTCAGCGACGTCGACCAGGCGCGTGCGAGCCGCGGTGGTGTGCTGGCGATCACCGCGACCGAGGGTATGGAGCTGTTCGACGCCGCGGTGGAGTCCGGGCAGGCGCTGCTGGTGCCGGTCAAGCTGGACCTGCGGGGCGCGCGAGCCGACGCGGCGGCCGGCGGAACGGTCCCGCCTCTGATGCGGGGCCTGGTGAGGGCCGGCCGGCAGCAGGCGCGGGCGGCAGCCGCCATGGAGGGCGGGCTGGTCCGTCGCCTGGCCGGGCTCGGTGCGGCCGAGCAGGAGGCACTGCTCCTCGATCTGGTGCGTGCTCAGGTCGCGGTCGTGCTCGGACATGCCGGACCGGAGAGCGTCCGTGCGGAGCTGGCGTTCAAGGACGCCGGGTTCGACTCGCTCACCTCGGTGGAGCTGCGCAACCGGCTGCGTGAGGCGACCGGTCTGAAGCTGCCGGCCACGCTGGTCTTCGACTACCCCACCCCGCTGACCATCGCCCGCTACCTGCGCGACGAGCTCGGTGACACGGTGGCCGGTACCCCTGCCACGACGGTGGCCGTCGTCGCCGATCCCGACGAACCGATCGCGATCGTCGGCATGGCGTGCCGACTGCCGGGTGGCGTGGCGGATCCCGAGGACCTGTGGCGGCTGGTGTCCGAAGGCCGTGAGGGCCTGTCGTCCTTCCCCGAGGACCGGGGCTGGGACCTGGAGGACCTGTTCGACCCGGACCCCGACAACGCGGGTACCTCGTACACCAGCAAGGGTGGATTCCTCGAGGGCGCGGGTCTCTTCGACGCCGGGTTCTTCGGTATCTCGCCGCGCGAGGCGCTGGCGATGGACCCGCAGCAGCGGGTGCTGCTTGAGGCCTCGTGGGAGGCGCTGGAGCGGGCGGGTATCGACCCGGTCTCGCTGAAGGGCACCGATGTCGGGGTGTTCTCCGGGGTGTCCAATCAGGGCTACGGAGCCGGCGCGGCCGCGCCGGAGCTGGAGGGCTTCGCGAGCACGGGTTCGGCAGCGAGTGTGGCGTCGGGCCGGGTGTCGTACGTGCTGGGTCTCGAGGGTCCGGCGGTCACGGTGGACACGGCGTGTTCGTCGTCGCTGGTGGCGATGCACCTGGCGGCGCAGGCGCTGCGGCAGGGCGAGTGCTCGATGGCGCTCGCCGGCGGCGCGACGGTGATGGCGTCGCCCGGCGCCTTCGTGGAGTTCTCCCGGCAGCGGGGTCTGGCCGGGGACGGCCGGTGCAAGGCGTACGCGGACGGCGCGGACGGCACGAGTTGGGCCGAGGGTGTCGGTGTGGTGGTGCTGGAGCGTTTGTCGGTGGCGCGTGAGCGTGGTCACCGGGTGCTGGCGGTGCTGCGCGGCAGTGCGGTCAACCAGGACGGCGCGTCGAACGGTCTGACGGCGCCGAACGGTCCGTCGCAGCAGCGGGTCATCCGCAAGGCCCTGGCCAGCGCCGGGCTCACCCCGTCCGACGTGGACGTCGTCGAGGGCCACGGCACCGGTACCGCCCTGGGCGACCCGATCGAGGCCCAGGCGCTGCTCGCCACGTACGGCCAGGGCCGTGACGCAGACCAGCCGCTGTGGCTGGGCTCGGTGAAGTCGAACATCGGCCACTCGCAGGCTGCCGCAGGTGTGGCCGGTGTGATCAAGATGGTGCAGGCGCTGCGCCACGGCGTCATGCCTCCCACCCTGCACGTGGACGAGCCCACGAGCCAGGTCGACTGGTCGGACGGTGCGGTCGAGCTGCTGACCGAGGCCCGGGAGTGGCCGCGGAACGGCCGACCGCGCCGGGCCGGCGTGTCCTCCTTCGGTATCAGCGGGACGAACGCGCACCTGATCCTGGAGGAGGCGCCGGCGGAGGCGCCGGAGCCCGTCTCGGAGGAGCCGGCGCCCGCCGGTGTGGTGCCGCTGGTGGTCTCGGCGCGGAGCGCCGGTTCCCTCGCGGGCCAGGCTGAGCGCCTTGCGTCCTTCATCGAGAGCTCCGGCGGGGTGACGCCGGCGGACGTGGCCGGGTCGCTGTTGTCGGAGCGTGCACTGCTGGGTGAGCGTGCGGTGGTCGTGGCCGGCTCGGATGAGGAGGCGCTGGCCGGGCTCGAGGCGCTGGGCCGTGGTGAGGTCGCTGCCGGTGTAGTGATCGGCAGTGTCGGTTCGGGTGTGCCGGGCAAGGT
>NZ_JBFAJR010000101.1:0-4076 GCF_040655295.1 Streptomyces sp. NPDC050448
CTGCTCCTCGGCTCCGTGAAGTCGAACATCGGTCACACGCAGGCCGCCGCCGGCGTCGCCGGTGTGATCAAGATGGTGCTGGCCATGCAGCACGGCGTGCTGCCCGAGAGCCTCCACATCGACGCGCCCTCCCTGCAGGTCGAATGGACGGCGGGTGACATCGAGCTGCTGACCGAGCAGCGGGCCTGGCCGGAGACCGGCCGTCCGCGCCGTGCGGGCATCTCGTCGTTCGGCTTCAGCGGAACCAACGCCCACACCATCATCGAGCAGGCGCCGCAGGTGGCGGTGGAGCCGACCGCCGAGGGCCCGGCCCTGCTGCCGGTGGTCGTCTCGGCGAAGACGGAGGAGGGCCTCCGGGCCCAGGCCGAAGGCCTGCGCGCGTGGCTGCTCACCGACCCCGAGCAGCGGCTGACGGACGTCGCCAGGACCCTGGCGACGGGCCGATCGGCGTTCGAGGAGCGGGCGGCGGTCGTCGCCACGGACCGGGAGGGTCTGCTCGCCGGTCTCACCGCCCTGGCCGAGGGCGCATCAGCGGCCGGGCTGGTGAAGGGCTCGCCGGTGGGCGGGAGGACCGCCTTCCTGTTCACCGGGCAGGGCAGCCAGCGTCTTGGGATGGGCCGTGAGCTGTACGACGCCTTCCCGGTGTTCGCGGATGCGCTGGACGAGGTGTGCGCCCGGTTCGATCTGGATATGCCGCTGAAGGACGTGCTGTTCGGGTCGGATGCGGAGCTGCTGGACCGTACGGAGTACACGCAGCCTGCGCTGTTCGCGGTCGAGGTGGCGTTGTTCCGTCTCGTCGAGTCGTGGGGTGTGAAGCCGGACTTCCTCGCCGGTCACTCCATCGGTGAAATCACCGCCGCTCATGTGGCCGGAGTCCTCTCGCTGGACGATGCCTGCACGCTCGTCGCTGCCCGTGGTCGTCTGATGCAGGGGCTGCCGTCGGGTGGTGTGATGATCGCCCTCCAGGCGTCGGAGGACGAGGTCCTGCCGCTGCTGAACGATCGGGTGAGTATCGCGGCCGTCAACGGCCCGCAGTCGGTGGTCGTGGCGGGTGACGAGGACGTTGCGCTCGCGGTGGTGGAGGCTTTCGCCGACCGCAAGAGCAAGCGGCTCACCGTCAGCCACGCCTTCCACTCGCCGCACATGGACGGCATGCTGGGCGACTTCCGTGAGGTCGTGGCGGGGTTGGAGTTCGCCGCTCCGCGGATCCCGGTCGTCTCCAACCTGACCGGTGCCCTCGTCTCGGACGAGATGGGTTCGGCCGAGTTCTGGGTGCGGCACGTCCGCGAGGCCGTCCGCTTCTTCGACGGCATCCGGACCCTGGAGGCCGCCGGGGTCGCGACGTACCTCGAACTCGGCCCCGACGGCGTGCTGTCCGCTCTGGGCGCGGAGTGCCTCGGCGAGGACGGGGCGGCGTTCGTGCCCCTCGCCCGCAAGGGCCGCCCCGAGCCGGAGACCGTCATGACCGCCCTGGCCCGGAGCCACGTACGCGGCCTCGCCGTTGCCTGGCCTGCGGTGCTCGGGGCCGGTGCGGTACGGGTCGACCTGCCGACGTACGCCTTCCAGCGCCGGCGGTACTGGCCGGAGGCGGTGCTGGTGCGCCGCAATGAGGTGAGCAACCGGTCCGAGGTGGATGCCTGGCGCTATCGGGTGTCGTGGAAGCCGCTGACGGCGGCGTCTGCCGGTGTGCTGGACGGTGAGTGGCTGGTCATCGTGCCGGCTGTGGGTGTGGATGACGCGGCCGTCGTGGCGGCTCTGGCCGGGCGCGGTGCCGAGGTGCGCCGGGTTGTGGTGGAGCCGGGTACGGACCGTGCTGGGCTGGTTGAGCTGCTGGCTGGTGCTGGTTCGGTGGCTGGTGTGGTGTCGTTGCTGGCGCTGGATGAGGCTGCGGGTGTGCTGTCGACGGCTGCTCTGGTGCAGGCGCTGGGTGATGCTGGGGTGGGGGCGCCGTTGTGGTGCCTGACCCGTGGTGCGGTGAGTGTGGGCCGTTCCGACAAGCTCGTGTCGCCTGTTCAGGCGCAGGTGTGGGGTCTGGGCCGGGTTGCGGCTCTGGAGGTTCCGGAGCGTTGGGGTGGTCTGGTCGATCTGCCGGAGGTGTGGGACGAGCGGGCCATGGGCCGCCTGGTGGGCGTTCTGGGTGGTGTCGAGGACCAGGTGGCGGTGAGGTCCTCCGGGGTCTTCGGTCGTCGTCTGGTGCGTGCTGCCCGGGCCGAGGGGGCTTGGGTGCCCTCCGGCACGGTCCTGGTGACCGGTGGGACGGGTGCGTTGGGTGGCCGGGTCGCTCGTTGGCTGGCTGGTGCGGGTGTTGAGCGTCTGGTGCTGACCAGTCGGCGTGGTCCGGATGCCCCTGGTGTGGCTGAGCTGGTGGCCGACCTCGGTGTCGATGTGTCTGTCGTTGCCTGTGATGTTTCTGACCGGGAGGCGTTGCGGGAGCTGCTGGCCGCCGAGGCCGACACGCTGACGGCTGTGGTGCACACCGCTGGTGTGCTGGATGACGGTGTGCTGGACGCGCTGACGCCGGAGCGGTTCGAGAATGTGCTGCGGGCCAAGGCCACCTCTGCCCTCAACCTGCACGAGCTGACCGTCGAGCTGGGCATCGAGCTCGACGCCTTCGTGCTGTTCTCGTCCATGAGTGGCACGATCGGCTCGGCGGGTCAGGGTAACTACGCTGCCGCCAACGCCTACCTGGACGCGCTCGCCGAGCAGCGGCGGGCGGCCGGTCTGGCCGCGACGTCCATCGCCTGGGGTCCGTGGGCCGAGGGCGGTATGGCCGCCGACGAGGCTCTCGAAGCCTGGATGCGCCGTGGTGGCGTACCGCCGATGGACGCCGATCTCGCGATCAACGCGTTCCGCCAGGCCGTCGGCTCCGACGAAGCGGCCCTGACCATAGCCGACTTCGACTGGGCGGCCTTCGTACCCGGCTTCACGGCCGTGCGCGAGGGCCGGCTGCTCGCCGACCTGCCCGAGGTCGAAGCCCTCACCCGGGGCGCGCAGACCGCGGGCGACCGTACCGAGCGTTCGGCCTCGGCGCTCGTCGCGCAGCTCCGGAGGATGGCCGAGGGCGACCGGGAGCCGTTCCTCCTCGACCTCGTACGTACGCAGGTCGCCCAGGTCCTGGGGCACTCCGGTGTCGAGGACGTAGAAACCGGACGGGCCTTCCGCGAGATCGGGTTCGACTCGCTCACCGCGGTCGAGCTGCGCAACCGCCTCGGTGCCGCCACCGAGCTGCGCTTCCCGGCCACGCTCGTCTACGACTACCCGACGCCGGCCTCTCTCGCCGCCCACCTGCGCTCCGAACTCCTGGGTACCGAGACCGAGGCGACCAGTGCCGTGGTCAGTGCCGTGGACTACGACCCGATCGCCATCGTCGCCATGAGCTGCCGCTTCCCGGGCGGTGTGCGCACCCCCGAGGACCTGTGGCAGCTGCTCGCCTCCGGCACCGACGCGATCTCGGACCTTCCCCTGGACCGCGGCTGGGACCTCGACGCTCTGTACGACGCCGACCCCGGCGCCCAGGGCACCTCGTACTCCCGTGAAGGCGGATTCCTCTACGACGCCGCGGACTTCGACGCCGACTTCTTCGGGATCTCCCCGCGCGAGGCCCTCGCGATGGACCCGCAGCAGCGGCTGCTGCTGGAGACCTCCTGGGAGGCCTTCGAACGGGCCGGGATCGACCCCGAGACGCTGCGGGGCAGCAAGGCCGGTGTCTTCGTCGGCACCAACGGCCAGGACTACCTCTCCGTCCTCCTTGAGGAACCAGCCGGTCTTGAGGGCCACTTGGGCACGGGCAACGCCGCCAGCGTGGTGTCCGGCCGACTGTCGTACGTGTTCGGGCTCGAAGGCCCGGCGGTCACGGTCGACACGGCCTGTTCGTCCTCGCTGGTGGCCCTGCACTGGGCCATCCAGGCTCTGCGCAGCGGTGAGTGCTCGATCGCGCTGGCCGGTGGCGTCACCGTGATGTCCACCCCGGGTACGTTCATCGAGTTCGCCCGTCAGGGCGGTCTGGCCGCCGACGGCCGGATCAAGGCCTTCGCGGCTGCGGCGGACGGTACGGGCTGGGGTGAGGGTGTCGGCAT
>NZ_JBFAJR010000102.1:0-4054 GCF_040655295.1 Streptomyces sp. NPDC050448
GCCACCCTGGACGACCTTGCACACCTCGCCGCCCGCCTCGACACCGCCCCCACGACAAAGATCAAGACAGCGAGTTAATGATCTGCAAGCCCTTACTCTCCTGGAACGCCAATGAGGTGCGGGCCGTTGTCGATCAGCCTGCCTTGGCCCTTGACCCTCTGGCGTTCTGCCGGCGTGACGCACAAGGTGTCGCCGTCCCACTTCTCACGCCAGACGTAGCCGGGCATACACGTGCTCGGCCCGTAGGCGCCGCCACCAGGCTGGCGGTGGGGGTTCTGGTCGTGGACCCACTGACGTACTTCCGGCGTGACGCAGAACGTGTCGCCGTCAAAACTGTCACGCCAGACATAGCCGGGCTTGCACGTGTTCGGCCCGTAGGCGCCGCCACCGGGCTGGCGGTTGGGGTTGTAGTCGGAGAGGGCGCCCTTGACCGAGGACTGGGTCTGGGGCGTGATCGCCGCCGATGCCGGCAGCGCGATGCTTCCGGAGATGAAGGCGGCCGAGGCGAAGACCATCATGAAGCGCGAGATCCGGCGCTTGGACTGGGCGGCGGTCGGGGTGTGGTGGTCGTACGACATGCGTGCTCCTTGCGGGTGGGGGCCGCCGGATCCGTACCGGGTCAGGTGCGGTCGAGTGACCGGCGGCCTGGCTGAAGCGGGACCTTGGAAGCCCGCCGTTCTCATTCCTGGTCTCGCTGTCGTTGCGGCGTGACCAGACCTCAAGTAGGCGCGACGGCGACAGCCCCCGTCATGCCACTGAAGGACGTGTCTTGACTGGAAGGAGCAGGCCTGGATGACCCCGGCTGCCCTCGAAACGACAAGCCCCTACCGGCGGAGAAACCACAGCCGGGGACTTGATCGCGCGGGGAGGCCACGTGCTCCTGTAGCGCTGTCGGCACACGGCCGGCGGCCAGCCGGAGAGGGGCGGAGAGGAGCGCAAGCCCGGGCGACGGGCCGTGCTGCCGCGCGGGCTGCTCAGGAGGCGGCAAGACCGTCCCTGACCGTGCCCGTTGATGTCAGGCGCAGACATCAAAGCCCCCCGCCGCGATCGGCGGGGAGCCTTTGTGCTGGTATGCATGGATGGTTTGACTGGAACATCCGGCCCCGGAACAGGACGGCTCCCACAGGCGTGGGTCGTGCGGCGGGGTCCGGACCGCTGCCGTCAGGCTCACGGAGCCTCTGCGCGGTGTGGACGCAGAATCGGCGCGACTGCGTGTCCACCACCCCCACGGGGGCAGCCGCCGCTCCCGGACCGCCGTCACGACCGGCCGCCCAGGCGGCGGTACGTCCGCAGCCGATCGCAGGGCCGCGAACCTCCTCTCAAGTTTCCTGGATCTGCGGTGGAACGTCGCGGACCAGGCTGGTCAACGGGCCGTGGGTGCGCCAGCCCAGGAACTCGTACAGCGTCCGCCCCTCGGCCGTCGCGGCCAGCACAGCAGCCGAGGAGCCCGCGGCGGCGGCGACGTTCCCCAGCGTCCGCATGACCAGGCTGCCGAGACCCTTACGGCGGTGAGCCGCAGAGGTCTCGACCTGGTCGAAAACAGCGGTGCGCCCGGGGCCCGGCACGGCGACCTGTCCATGGGCGGCGAACGCGCCGTCCCGAGTCAGGACGAGTACCCGCGTGACACCGCCCCGCGTCCAGGTTCGTACCTGGTACCCATCGGGAGCCCCGACGGCGGTTGGGTGCAGCGGTGCCGACATCAGGAAGCCGTCGTCATCGAAGCGCCACCCGGGCGCCACCCACGGGGCGACGGTCTGCTGCGGCAGGAAGACCTTGAGCCAGGTGCCCGGGGCCGTAGCCGTCTCCGTCAGTTTGCGGACCAGCGACTCGTCGGCATCGGGCAGCACGTGCCGAGTGACCTGGCCGCTCAGCCCGACGTCGACGGTGAAGCCCCAGGACTCGGCAACCGGCGGCGCGGCTCCGCGTGAGACGACCCATCCCTCCACCCATGAGCGTACGAGTTCGGCGTCCATCCAGGTCCTTCCGTAATGTGCAGAGACTATGACTGCACCTTACGCGGGCAAGTTCGCCAGGAAGTAGTAGAGGACGCCGCCCTGAACACACGGCCATGTACCGGGAGCTGGGCGGACTGCTGGGTCGCTTCGTCGATCACCGGCCAGAGTGCCCGGAGACGCTGCGACGCGACGCCGACACCCTGGACCGGACGATGGAGGCGATCCGGGAGGCTGGGTACGAGCCGGACGCCTACCTGTGGGGCCGCTCGCGGACACTGAGGTACAGGCTGGGGACTGCATGCACTCCGAGTGCACGGAGGGCGGATCGAACTGCGCTGCCCCGCCGGCCGCCGTCTGAGTTGACGCGGCTTCATATTGCGCCCCCTCCCACTACAGTCAAGTTGCATTCCGCGATGAAGGAGTTCCGGTGAGCGATGAAGCTGGAGAGGCTCGGACGTGGGTTGACCCTCGACTCGGTGCTGTGGTGGCGAGTTGGGACGCGACCCGCGTCGAGCGGCGCCGCGGGAGGCGACCCCGCCAGATCTGTCCTCACGGGGTCGGAGTGACGCTCATGGTCGATCCAGCGACGCATGTTGCCCGGAACGTCGAGTGCCGGACGTGCCGGGAAGCCTGATCCACGAATGAATGTCCCCCGGCCGCCTTGCGCATGTCGCTCAGGGCGGCCGGGTCCCAGTCCGCGAGGGTCGCGGAGTCGGTCCGAGCGTCCGGATGCACGCTGCCCGGCACGGGACCGCCACTCTGCTGGCCGCCGCCGACGTACCACCCCGCGTCGTGATGGAGATCCTCGGGCACTCGCAGATCGCCGTCACCATGAACGTCTACGCCCACGTCGTCCAGGACACGCAGCGCGAGGCGGTCGGGCACATGGACCGGCTGCTCGGGACCCGGCGCGGCCGTCCCTGACCGTCCCCGTTGATGTCACTTGCAGATGTCAAAGGCCCCCAACCAAGATCGGGATGCCGTTGGTTAATCCGGGGCCTGGCGTGACGTCGGCCTTCAAGACCTGGTTGTGGTCTTGAAGGCCGACGTTGTCGTTTGGGGAGGGTGTCGGTGTCGATGCAGCCGAGGGAGCCGGGGGAAGTCCCGGCGGAGACGGTGCGGGTGGCCAGGGCGGCTTTCCCGAAGGGAAGCCTGGCGATCCGGCTCCGGGACGAGCTGGGGATGCTGTTCACCGATGAGCAGTTCGCCGCTCTGTTTCCCGTCCGGGGCAGGCCTGCGTGGTCGCCGGGCCGACTGGCGCTGGTGTCGGTGTTGCAGTTCGCCGAGGGGCTGCCGGACCGGCAGGCGGCCCTGGCCGTGCGGGCCCGGATCGACTGGAAGTACGCCCTGGGCCTGGAGCTCACCGATCCGGGCTTCGACTACTCCGTGCTCAGCGAGTTCCGGACCCGGCTGGTGGAGGCGGATGCCGGGCAGCAGGTCTTCGACCGGGTCCTGGACGCCGCCCGCCGGGCCGGAGTGTTGAAACCGCCGGGCCGGGCCAGGACGGACTCCACGCATGTACTGGCCGCGATCCGGTCGCTGAACCGGCTGGAGTTCGTCATCGAGACCCTGCGGGCCGCGCTCAACGCGCTCGCGGCAGCCGCCCCCGACTGGCTGACCGCTCATGCCGACCCGGCCTGGTTCGACCGGTATGCCACGCGCCCTGAGGACTACTGGCTGCCCGCCGGCAAGGCCAAACGGTGTGAGCTGGCCGAACAGACCGGCCGGGACGGCACGCGCGTGCTCGCCGACGCGTACGCTCCCGACGCGCCGGGCTGGCTGCGTGAACTGCCCGCCGTCCAGACCCTGCGCCAGGCGTGGGTGCAGCAGTACGTCCTCGACGCGGAGGGCGAGGTGAGGTGGCGGGACCCAAAAGAGTGCCCGCCAGGCGCGTTGCGCCTGGTCAGCCCCTATGACACCGAGGCCCGCGCGAGCGTGAAGCGGGACATCAAGTGGGACGGCTTCAAGGTCCACCTCACCGAGACCTGCGACGCGGACACACCCCACCTGATCACGAACGTGCTGACCAGCGACTCCACAGTCCAGGACATCAAGGCCACCGATCTCGTCCACGACACCCTCGCCGCGAAGGACCTGCT
>NZ_JBFAJR010000103.1:0-3907 GCF_040655295.1 Streptomyces sp. NPDC050448
CGCGCCTGACCGACCGCCCCGTCGTCCGGCTCACCCGCGCGGTCGCCGTCGGCGAGGCCGACGGACCGCGCGCCGGGCTGGCGGCTCTCGCGGCGCTGGACGCCTCACTGCCCCGCCACACCGCGGTGGCCGCGTACCTCCACGAGCGCGACGGCGACCTGGCGACGGCGGCACGGCTGTACGCCGAGGCGGCCCACAAGGCACCCAACCTCGCCGAGCGCGACCACCTGACCCGCCAGGCCGCCCGGCTCAACGCCCGCCGGCATCTCTGACGGGTTGAGTAGGCAGGCGGAGACCAGTTGCACGACGCGTTGCCAACGCAGGAGCTCAGCGACTTACCTGGGACACCGAAGTGTGGTTATCCGCAGCTGAGTTTGACCGGTGCCGTTGCGGTCCCTGTGAGTACGAGGACTCATGACGCCCGCCGCGGTGCGGGAGACGATAGGGGCATGACGATGACCAGAACAACGGGGACCCGGTACGGGATGCTGCCGGTGGCGATGCTGGCCGTGCTGGCGGCGGGATGCGGAACGCAGCAGCCAGGGGATACCGCCGACGCGTACCGGCGTTCGCATCCCACGCCGACCGGGATATCGACACCGAGCACACCGGTGGACTTCCCGTGCCCCGGCGAGAGCCCCACGCCGACACCACCGCCGACGGCGGCCACTTCGGGCTCGGCCGCCCCCGGCGACCACTATGCCGAGAACCACGGCTTCAGGGTCCCCTTCCCGCTGCACGGGCAGCGCCGCTGCGACGGGCTCGTGGCCGTCGGGCGCATCGAGGCCGCGCTCGAACCGCTGCGCAAGCGCGGTGACTTCGCCCCGGAACACACCCGCAGCGCGCTCACCGGCCTCGGCTACCCCGCCGGGAAGGTGCGATCGTACGAGAACGGCCCCACCGGGGTCGGCTTCCTCATCGAGGTCGACGCCACTCCACTGTGCGTGGAGGGCACCATGAACCGTGACTCCACGCGGGCGAACCCCTTCGGCGGCTACCCCGACCACTCCGGTTGTGACACCCCCAGCGGCGGCCACTGACCAAATGGAGGCGGCCCGTCGTCGGGCGAGGCAGAGCAGGGCGTGGGTGTGCTTGTGCCTGTCGTCGTAGGCCCTGGAGGACACCGAGGCCCGCCGCGGTGGTGGACAGCGGGCCGTCGGTCCGCCCGTCGAGGGCGAGGGTCTCGTCAATGCGGGCTTCATCGGGCCCGTGGTCGCAGTCGTGCCGGCGCGGTGGCCTCCACCGGCCGACGCGCCACGGTGCTGCCGTGGGAAGTACTTGTGCTCACCGGATCTATCAGCCGCGCCGCCGCCGGGATGCCGCTGCGCTGTGAACTCGAACGCTCGACCGGGGCCAAATCGAGCCGGAAGCAGTGACCCGACTACGGCGAGGCAGCCCCGGGGATGTGGATCCGGACACGTCGAGCACCCGGCCGGGCCGCCGGCCGCCGCGCCGCTTTCGGGATCTTGGCCTCAGTGGATCAAGCAAAAGTGCACCCGGGACGGCGGACAGGTCCCGGCGCACGCTCCGCCCGATCGTGATCAAGTGCGTGGTCAGCGGCATCTGTCCGGTTATCGCCATGTGGCGAGTTCGGCTCGCTGCTCACCCGTGCGCTGGATGCGTACCGTCACCGACCTGCGACGCAGGGAGGGATGAAGAGCATGGGAAACAGCAGCGCGAGGAACGACGTAGGCACGGCCTACATCAATGACGTATTCATGCGGCACCCGCTGACCACACGGAACCAAGAGGAACTCGACATCGCCGCCAGGGCCACCGGCATCCTGGAGCGGAATCTGAGCAGGGGCGTGTTCAAGCGAAACCGTCAGGGCGGGGGCGAACAGGTACATCCCATCGGGTTCTCCCTGAACATGGTGCGCTACCCCGGATTCCCCGACGACGAACAGACCGCGCGCGAGCGCGGCTGGCGTGCCTGGATGAACGTCGGCGTACCGGTCATCGAAGAGCGGAGCGACATCCAGCAGCCCCCTCCCGACATGATCTCCAAGCAGACGTACATCAACGGCACCGACCCGATCAAAATCACCGTGACGGACACGGTCGAGTTCTCGATTTCGAACACGATCAGCTGGTCGCTGCAAGGGGAGGTGAAGCTCACCTTCGGCGCGAAATCCATCGCATCGCTCCAGCAGCAACTGCAGAAGAGCATGGAGATGAAGCAGTACCAGAAAACCACCTTGCTCAACAGCAAGGACAACCAGGGCGTCAATACGGAGTCCCAGACGGAGGCGACGAGCAACACCACCGCCACCAGTTCGGTCACCGGCACGGGGGAGCTGTGGGGTGAGCTGGCGCTCGGGATCACCGGCTCCGTCAGCGGTTCGCTGACCACCGAATGGAAGCACGTGTCATCGGTGAGTCTGGAAGTCAGCAGCCGGGCGGACGTCATGGCCACGACCCGTCGCCAGATCCGCCAGTTCGACTACGAATTCCCCGTCACCTTCGGCGGCTGGGTCGCTTTGTACTACCCCGAGCCGGTCGAGGTCAAGGAAACCGCCAAGCAGGGTGCCGAGCCGGGGTATTCCAAGGTCATCGCGTGGAAACTCGGCGAAGCCGCCCTCGACTCAAGTCGCTTCGACCTGGCCGACGAAGGAAAGCGGTTCATGCAGAAGGGGACGGCCGAAACCGTCGCCGTCCGTGCCGGGGAACACCGGGTGTTCCAGCCGGAAGTACTCGATTACCAGACGCAGAAGCAGCCGCTCTAGGGAGAAGCCCATGTCCTTCAAGAACATCTTCGACAACGGCGGGAACGAGGCCGGTTCCGCCGACCAGTCCGCTCAGAAACTCAACAAGGACACCCCCGGAGCCGGGGACGTCTCGGAGGCCGTGCGCAAGCTGGAAAGCGAGCGCGACCCGTGGCTCGTGCGCCAGACCGCGCACGGGGCGTTCGACGTCATGGGTTTCCTCAGTCCCCTCTTCCAGAGCACCCAGGGCGTGGCCGCCGCTCAGCGTCAGGTCTCCGAAGACCCGGGCTCGACGTCCAAGATGGCCTCGTCGACCACGAAGGCGTTCGGACCGCCGAAGGTGACCATCAGCGACGAAGACATGCCGAAGCTCGAGGACCTGTCGAAGCTCATTGCCAACAAGCGCAGCTACGCCCTGCTCGCGACGGGTCTGGGAACGTCCGAAGGCCTGGCGGTCGACCCGTCGCGGAACACGGCGTACGTCGCCGACCGGGGCGGCCAGAAGCTGTCCGCGGTGAAGGACGACACCGGCGCCCAGCGCGTGGCCGCGAGCACCCTCGGCGACGTCGGCGACGTGGAGGTCGACCGGCAGAACACGGCCTACGCCACGGACTGGGTCAGTGGGCGCCTGCTCGCTGTGAACCTGTCCGACGGCACCTCCCGCAAGATCGCCGACGTCCCGGGCGCGTACGGTGTCGCGCTGGACGTGGCGGCGAACAAGGCCTACGTCGCCAGCTGGACTGACGGGCAGCTGATCGCGGTCGACCTGCCGGGCGGGCAGAAGACCACGATCGCCACCGGCCTGGGGCAGGGCATCGCGGGAGTGGCACTGGACGGGAAGGGCAAGGCGTACGTCGGCCAGAAGGACAACGGCGGCAAGCTGTACGAGATCAGCCTGGCCGACGGCACCAAGCGCGTCGCGGCCACCCTTACCGGGGCGAGCACCATCCGCGTGGCGCTCGACGGCGCCGGCCGGGCGTACACCATCGACCACGTGAACGGGCGCCTCTACGAGATCACCCTCGCCGACGGCGCGCAGCGCGTGGTGGCCTCAGGCCTGGGGACGTGCGAGGGGCTCGCGCTGGACACCGTGAGCGGCTGGATCTACGTCAGCAACCGTGAAGGCCAGCTGTGGCAGATCGACCGGCGGGCCGCCCAGGCCCTGGGCGGCGTCGGCAAGCTCGCGCCGTAGGGGTTCTGTT
>NZ_JBFAJR010000104.1:0-2151 GCF_040655295.1 Streptomyces sp. NPDC050448
CCGGCGTGTCGACCTGCCGACGTATGTCTTCCAGCGTCGGCGGTTCTGGCCGAGTGCGGCGGCGTTCGCGGCCGGGGACCCGGAGTCCATCGGCCTGGGCGACGCGGCGCACCCCCTGCTGGGTGCGGCCGTGACGCTGGCCGACTCGGAAGGGGTACTGCTCGCCGGCCGCCTGTCGCTCGACACCCACCCGTGGATCGCCGACCACACCATCCTGGGCAGTGTGTTGCTGCCGGGTACCGCGTTTGTGGATCTGGCGGTGCGTGCGGGTGATGAGGTCGGCTGCGATGTGGTGGAGGAGCTGACGCTGGAGGCGCCGTTGGTGCTGCCGGAGCGTGGGGGTGTTCAGCTCCAGCTGGTGGTCGAGGCGCCTGTGGAGCCGGGGCGTCGGCCGTTCGGTGTGTACTCGCGTCGTCAGGACGCGCTGGCGGAGGAGCCGTGGACGCGCCACGGGGCGGGCGTCCTCGCCACCGGAGCCCAGCCCGAAGCGACGCAGGACTTCGCGGACTTGGCCGTCTGGCCGCCGCAGGGTGCCGAACCCGTCGACATCGACGGGCTGTACGGAGAACTCGCCGGGGACGGAATGGCCTACGGGCCGCTCTTCCAGGGGCTGAAGGCGGTCTGGCGCCGGGGTGGTGAGCTGTTCACCGAGGTGGTTCTGCCGGAGGACGGTCGGCGGGATGCGGCGCGGTTCGGGCTGCATCCGGCGCTGCTGGATGCCGGTCTGCACGCCATCGGGCACGGCGACCCGGCCAGGCAGGACTCGCCGGGGGCGCTCCTGCCCTTCTCGTGGACAGGGGTGTCGCTCTACGCGGTCGGCGCCTCGGCGCTGCGGATGCGTCTGACGCCGAACTCGGCGGGCGACCCGCACACCTTGGCGCTGCTGGTGGCCGACGAGGCTGGTGGTCCGGTCGCCTCGGTGGAGTCGCTGATGCTGCGTCCGGCCTCGGCCGGCCATGTGAGCGCGGCTGGTGCCGGGCACGTGGAGTCGCTGTTCCGGGTGGAGTGGCTGCCTGCGCCGGTGGTTCCTGCTTCCGCCTCCGGTCTTCGGTGGGCGGTGCTGGGCGGTCACGATGTGATCGGGCTGGCGGGTACGGGTGCTCAGGTCGCCGAGTACGCGGACGTAGCTGCCCTGGCCGCGGCACTGGAGGAAGGCGAGCCCGCTCCCGACGCGGTGTTTGTCCTGCCGTCCGCGGCCGAGCCCGCCGGTGACACCGTGGTCTCCGTCCACGCGGCGGTGAGCACAGCCTTGACGATGGTTCAGGAGTGGTTGTCTGAGGATCGGTTGGCGGGGTCGCGGCTGGTGTGGGTGTCGGCTGGTGCGGTGGCGGTCGAGGCCGGTGCTGGTGTGGGGGATTTGCCGGGTAGTGCGGTGCGGGGTCTGCTGCGTTCGGCGCAGTCGGAGAACCCGGGCCAGTTGGTGATGGTGGATCTGGATCTGGATGCGGCGTCGGTGGCGGCGCTTCCTGTGGCGCTGGCGGTGGGTGAGCCGGAGCTGGCGGTCCGTGGTGGTGTGGTGAGCGTGCCGCGCCTGGTCCGCGTACCCGCGTCGGCGGCTGCTGAGGCCACGGGGCTGCCGACCGGCTTCGGTGACCCGTCCGGCACGGTGCTGGTCACCGGAGCCACGGGCGGCCTCGGCCGGCTCTTCGCCCGCCACCTCGCCACCGAGTACGGGGTACGGAACCTGCTGCTGGTCAGCCGTAGCGGTGCCGCTGCCGAGGGCGCGGAAGCGCTGGTCGCGGAGCTGGCTGAACTCGGCGCCCGGGCGGAGCTCGTTGCCTGTGATGTGGCGGACCGGGAGGCGTTGGCGGGGTTGTTGGCGGGGATTCCTGCGGAGTTCCCGTTGAAGGGTGTGGTGCACACGGCCGGTGTGCTGGATGACGGTGTGCTGGGTGCGTTGACTGCGGAGCGGGTTGCGGGGGTGCTGCGTCCGAAGGTGGATGCGGCGTGGAACCTGCATGAGCTGACGCGGGGTCTGGGTCTGTCGGCGTTCGTGCTGTTCTCGGGTGCTGCGGCTGCGTTCGGTGCGGCGGGTCAGGCGAACTATGCGGCGGCGAACGCCTTCTTGGAGGGGTTGGCGGAGCAGCGGCGGGCTGAGGGTCTGCCGGCGGTGTCGCTGGCCTGGGGCCTGTGGGCCCCGCAGGCGGGCAG
>NZ_JBFAJR010000104.1:2249-3894 GCF_040655295.1 Streptomyces sp. NPDC050448
ACCCCCGAGGACCTGTGGCAGCTCGTCGCGACCGGTGCCGACGGGATCACCACGTTCCCGACGGATCGTGGCTGGGACGTCGAGGCGCTGTATCACCCGGATCCGGATCGTGCGGGGACGTCGTATACGCGTGAGGGTGGTTTCCTGCACGAGGCGGCCGAGTTCGATGCGGCGTTCTTCGGGATCTCGCCGCGTGAGGCGCTCGCGATGGACCCGCAGCAGCGTCTGCTGCTGGAGACTTCCTGGGAGGCCTTCGAGCGGGCCGGGATCGACCCGACCTCGATGCGGGGCAGCCGTACCGGCGTCTTCGCCGGGGTGATGTACCACGACTACGCGAGCGGCTACGGCAACGGCGAAGGTGCCGGTGGCGGCGACGAGTTGCCTGAAGGGGTGGAGGGCTACCTCGGCACCGGCAACGCGGGCAGCATCGCCTCCGGCCGGATCGCCTACACCTTCGGCCTGGAGGGTCCGGCGGTCACGGTCGATACGGCGTGCTCGTCGTCCCTTGTCGCGCTGCACTGGGCGATCCAGGCGCTGCGCAACGGCGAATGCGACATGGCCCTCGCCGGCGGTGTCGCGATCATGGCCACCCCGGAGACGTTCGTCGACTTCAGCCGCCAGCGCGGTCTGGCCGTCGACGGCCGGTGCAAGTCCTTCGCGGACGCGGCGGACGGCACCGGCTGGGCCGAGGGCGCGGGCATGCTCCTCGTCGAGCGCCGGTCCGACGCCGTCCGTCATGGCCACCCGATCCTCGCTGTCGTACGTGGCTCGGCCGTCAACCAGGACGGCGCCAGCAACGGCCTCACGGCCCCGAACGGCCCCTCCCAGCAGCGGGTGATCCGCGAGGCCCTGGCCGGGGCGGGTCTGTCGGCTGCGGATGTGGATGCGGTGGAGGCGCACGGCACGGGCACGCGGCTGGGTGACCCGATCGAGGCGCAGGCGCTGCTGGCGACCTACGGGCAGGAGCGGCTGGAGGGTCAGCCGCTGCTGTTGGGGTCGATCAAGTCGAACATCGGTCACACGCAGGCCGCGGCCGGTGTGGCGGGTGTGATCAAGATGATCATGGCGATGCGGCACGGGGTGCTTCCCAAGACTCTCCATGTGGATGCGCCGTCGGCGCAGATCGACTGGGAGGCGGGCGATGTCAGCTTGCTGACGGAGGCGGTGGCGTGGCCGGAGACCGGCCGGGCGCGTCGTGCGGGTATCTCCTCGTTCGGTATCAGCGGTACGAACGCGCACACGATCATCGAACAGCCGCCGGTCGCGGCAGCGGTGGTCCAGCAGGGCGAGACGGTCGTTCCGATGGCGGCCTGGGTGCTGTCTGCCAAGGGCGGGGAGGCTGTGCGGGCGCAGGCTCGTCAGCTCCAGTCGTATCTGCTGGGCGCGCCCGAGCTGCGTCCGGTGGATGTGGCGTGGTCGCTGGCTTCCGGCCGGGCTTTGTTCGAGGACCGGGCGGCTGTGGTGGCTGCGGACCGCGAGGGTCTGCTGGCCGGGCTGGCCGCGCTCGCGGAGGGCCACTCCGCAGCGGGTGTGATCGAGGGCTCGCCGGTGGGCGGGAAGACCGCCTTCCTGTTCACCGGGCAGGGCAGCCAGCGTCTTGGGATGGGCCGTGAGCTGTACGACGCCTACCCGGTGTTCGCGGATG
>NZ_JBFAJR010000105.1:0-3692 GCF_040655295.1 Streptomyces sp. NPDC050448
CGGCGGGCCGCCCTGCCCCTGGGCGGCGTCGGCAAGCTCGCGCCGTTGGGGTTCTGTTGGGGGTGTCCGCGGGACACCCCCAACAGAAGCCCTGGTACTGCAACGGTGCTTGCTGTGCGGTTCGGCTGAGCCCCTGGTGGAGTGGGCTCGCTCTTCATCCCGCTAGGAGTCAAGATCGATTGTCAGTGGTGGGTGAGAAGGTAGGAGCATCGAGTCGGAAAGAGGGGGAGCGGTCATGTCGGGAAACCAGAACTACATCAATCACGTTGCTCTTGTGCTGGATGCCAGTTCGTCCATGTCACACCTGAACGGCAAGGTCGTTGATGTCGCCGACCAGCAGATCGCATATCTGGCCCGCCGATCGCAGGAACTGGACCAGGAAACCCGTGTCACGGTGTACGTCTTCGCGGACAAGGTGGAGTGCGTCATCTACGACAAGGACGTGCTGCGGATGCCGTCCCTGAAGCAGTTGTACCGGGTCGGTGGAATGACGGCTCTGCTGGCGGCCACACTGAAGTCGCAGCGGGAGCTGGCGCAGACAGCTCAACTCTACGGCGACCACAGCTTCCTGACGTTCGTTCTGACCGACGGACAGGAGAACGCAAGTCACCGCTGCCCGGATGCCCCTACCAGGGATCCGCGTGAACTGGTGCAGGCCGTGGCCAAGATGATCGCGACGCAGGAGGACAACTGGACGCTGGCCGTTCTTGTGCCGGACCAGATGGGCAAGCGCGAGGCCATGCAGTGCGGCTTCCCGAAGGACAACATCGCCATCTGGGACGCCACGAGCACACAGGGTCTGGAGGAGGCCGGGCAGGTCATCAAGCAGGCCACCGAGAACTTCATGGTGGGACGCGCCCAGGGGATCCGGGGATCGCGGGCGGTGTTCTCCACGGGTGCCGAGACTGTCAACAAGGACACCATCAAGGCAGCCGGCCTCACCCCGGTGAATCCGTCCGAGTACCAGCTGATTCCCGTGGCTCGCGAGGCGGCAATACGGGACTGGGTCACCGAATGCGGGCACACTTACCGCACCGGTTGTGCGTTCTATCAGCTGAGTAAGTCGGAGAAGATCCAGGCGCAGAAGCAGATCGCGGTGCTGGAGAAGAAGACGGACCGGGTGTACACGGGGCCGCAGGCCCGAGCCGTGCTCGGCCTGCCGAACACGGAAGTTCGCGTCAAGCCGGACCACAACGACGACTTCACGATCTTCGTGCAGAGCACCAGTGTGAACCGGAAGCTCGTAGCGCACACAAGGCTGCTGCTCATGATCTGACACCGTCCAAGCCCCTGTCGGGCAGCGGAGGCTTCGCCGGAACGCCACGACGGCATCCACCACCGTTGCGTCCGAGCGCGGCGGTACCGTCCGGCCGACCGTACGCAGCCGGCCCCGCCTGGTCGTGGCGGCCGAGGACCAGCAGCTGCGAGTGGGCCAGGCTGCCGGCGACCGCGCCGATGACGGCCTCGGTGGTGTCCCGGCGGACCCCCGACGCGTCCGTCCGGACGGCCCACATCGGCCTGCCGGCACAGGGTGCGGCAGTACACCCTCCACACCTCGCCCGGACGCACCAGGTACCTGCTGCTGCTCGGCACGGCCGGGGCCGCCGCGTTCGCCCTCCGGGCGTGGAAGTGGCACTTCGGCCGGACGCAGACCACCCACGCGGAGCACGGAGCCTGTCTCACCGCGCTCAGCGAAGACGGGCTGACCATCACCGGCGCATCCGGACAGACCTGTGATCCCGGGTGCAGGGCCCGGCCCGCTGGCCTGCGAGTCCCACCACGGCTTCCCGCCACCTACACGGGGTGTTCTTGGGCCTGGGTGTTCGGGAACCGCAC
This sequence comes from Streptomyces sp. NPDC050448, assembly GCF_040655295.1. NCBI lineage: Bacteria > Bacillati > Actinomycetota > Actinomycetes > Kitasatosporales > Streptomycetaceae > Streptomyces > Streptomyces sp. NPDC050448. The sequence goes on from NZ_JBFAJR010000105.1 coordinate 1,837, forward strand.
GGCAAGGACTGCAATGTCGTCGTCGAGTCTTCCGCCGCTGTAGTGCAGCAGGTCCCGATGAAGTCGGTCGAGCAGCTCGCGGGGCGGGCTCGGGCTCTGCTGACGCATCCACTCGGGCAGCGGGAAGAACTCGCCGTCGCGGCCCCGGGTCTCCGTGACACCGTCCGTGTAGAGCAGCAGCTGGTCGCCCGGAGCGAAGATGAGGGTGTCGACGCAGTAGTGGTCTCCGATGAGCGATGCGAGGTTGAGGGGCGGAGAGGGGGTGGTGGGGTCCACGACGCGGATCTCCCCGCAGCGCACGAGCAGGGGCGGGGGGTGCCCGCAGTTGAGAATCCTGACGTGGCCTCCGCCGTGCGGGATCTCGGCGATGACCGCGGTCGCAAACCGCTCTGGCAGGTCCAGGGCGGGGAACGCAGCGCTGTGGCGGGAGATGCTGACCTCCAGGCGATGGACGACGCCCCTGAGGTCGGCTTCGTCGTACACGGCCTCCCTGAAGCTGTTGACCACCGCTGAGGCCGTCCCCACCGCGGACAGCCCTTTGCCGCGTACGTCGCCGATGAGCAGCCGGACCCCGAACGGTGTGTCGACCGCCTCGTAGAAGTCTCCGCCGATCCGGGCCTGCATCTGGGCCGCCACATACAGCGACTCGATCTCGACATCCTCGATGCGGCGCGGCAGAGGGCGCAGCAGCACTTTCTGGGCTGCGTCGGCGACGAGCCGGACGTGGAGGAGCGTCTCCTCCCGTTGGCGCCGGACGTGGCTTGCGTATGCGGCCGCCAAGGTGACCGCGATGATCGCAGCCGCCGTGTACGAGGTCCCCAGGTCGGTGTAGGCGAAGCTCAGGCCGATCATGACCACCAGGCAGAACAGCCCCAGCAAGATCGTGGGGAGCACGGGCCACATCGCGGCAGCGAGGGCAGGTGCAGCAGGCAGGAGGCGGCTGAAGGCGAACTCCCTCGGTGTGGAGAACGCCAGGGCGGTGATGAGGACGGTAACGATCACAGGTGACAGCAGGGCAGCGTCCCACCGGCCGCCATAAGGAAGGCGACGGCGCCCGAACCGTCTGGATATGATCACGTAAGGCATCATATCGGGGCAGAGTGGGCATCGGACTGCGCAGAGAATATGCCGCTCACGCAACGTGATCAGCTGCCGGCACCTCTGATACGCCCTATCCGCTCAATCGAGGCCGCGAATCCCGGTAGGTCCCGGACGGCAGCCCGACGTCACGACCGGCGACACGGGGCCGAACGGGTGATAGGTCGGGCTCCAGTGCCACACGACGGCGATCCGCCGCCGCGCGCTGCGGACGCGCTCCTGCCGTCGCCCCCACACTCGGCCGCCACGACGAAAGTGCCGTCCAGCTCGCCGTCGCAGCCGGAACCGGCGGCACCACTCTTCCGAAAGTCACTCACAGTAACTATCGGCCGTCGCCAGTCGCGGAATGTGCCACTCCCGATGACGCAAGGTCACCGATTTTGAGGATGTCGGCGTCACGGGGTGCCGTCTCCGGCGGCCTGCTGCATCGGAGCCGCGGTCCGGACGCGTGAACACGCTGCCTGCTTCCGCGTTCCGGTAGCGGTACCGGGCCTGTCGGCGACGTCGACCGTGACACCGTCGTTTCCGGGCCCGGTGGATGTGTGGATGCCCAACCCTGCTGCAAGAAGGGGGGCATGATGACCGGCTCCCGCGTCGCGGCCACTGCACCACACCCTTTGCGCGTCCTGCATCGGTGCGCATCTGCCGGCGGACGGGGCCCAGGCGGTCGTGCGGGCCGCTGAGTCCGGCGGCGACCTCGGCATGGTTTGCTCGCCGGCCGCGGCCGGCGAGCTGGGCCGCGCCGCTCAGGCTCTCGA
>NZ_JBFAJR010000106.1:0-3499 GCF_040655295.1 Streptomyces sp. NPDC050448
GCGGGTATTTCCTCGGTGCAGGCATCGTCTGGGCTCCTCTCATGAAACCCATCTGACCCTCTGTCACTCAATCCCGCATCTCGGGGGAACCTCACGAGGAAGGTGTGCCGGATGGTAGAGCCGCGTCTGCGGGAAAATCCACCTGATCACCGACAGGAGCGGACTGCCGCTGTCCCTGGGCATCTCCGGCGCCAACATGCACGACAGCCTCGGTCTTGAAGCGCTCGTGCGGGGCATACCGCCGATCCGGTCCCGACGAGGACCTCGTCGACGGCGGCCCGGCAAGCTCCACGCAGACAAGGGCTATCACTACGACCACCTGCGCCGCTGGCTCCGCAAACGCGGCATCCGCCACCGCATCGCACGCCGGGGCATCGAGTCCTCCGGGCGGCTCGGACGCCACCGGTGGGTCGTCGAGCGGACCGTGTCCTGGCTCGCCGGCTGCCGTCGCCTCCACCGCCGATACGAGCGCAAGGCTGAACACTTCCTCGCTTTCGTCGGCATAGCCGCAGCCATCATCTGTCACCGCCGCCTCACCAAATGAAACGACGTCGTAGTCGTCGCATCCCGGGGAGGGAGGTGCCGGCTGTCCGTGCGGGGTGCGGGCGGCGTTCGTGACGGCGTTGGTGGCCGTTGCACTTTCGTGGGCGAAGAGCGCGCAGCGAAGGTAAGTTGAGGGTAAGACCCCGACAACGGCATGGCCCTTCAAACCAATTTGCCACCTTGTCGGCGAAAAGCGAAAATGCCATAGGGTGCCGGAAATCCAACCTCAACAAGGAGCCCTCAATGCCGATTCTATCGATGGCCGAGGAGTGGGAAATGTTTCGCGCTTGGCTAGAAGAAAATGCCCCGGGAACGCTCCTATCCCTGAACCTCCCTGCCAGCGAAAGCGAGATCGAGAGGCTTGGCGAAGTAGGATATCTTACCCATCCAGACTTGCCCTCGCTTCTCCGCTGCCACAATGGAGCCCCCCCTGTCACGCGAGGCGGCACGCCTTCTGCGTATCTCCCCGGGGGGTATTCTCTCAAGAGTGTCGATCAAATTTTGATTGGTCGCACCGTCATGCTGGAGGATATAGAATACGAGCGTCGGCGAGGTACGCTAGTGGACAATTACGGCCTCACCTGTCATTCAGATTGGATACCCATTGCCAGTGACTCAGCTGGAGGCCAACTGTTTCTAGACAATCGTAACGGTCCATTGCTCGGTTCCGTACTTGCCTATGACGACGGGCGCTTGCAGTACCAGCCGAAGTGGACCTCATTGCGGAGCATGCTAGGGGAAATAAATTCTTCCGCCAGGGGTCGTGGAACTGCCGGAGGGCTAAAGCCGCGAGTGCGGCCCGGCGAACTAACCATCGAGTGGTATGATCCGCGATTTTCTTAGCTTGTTCATTACCCACCAAGGCCATCGGCGGACCCAAAAGATCTTGGTAGATAAATAACAAGCTTAGAAAGCCAGCCGGGGGCGCGTCAACTGACGCGCCCCCGGCGATCAAATCCCCTTATGGGATGGTGCAGACTTGAGTCGTGCTGCATCCTTCATATCGAGGCGACTCGAAGTAGAATCCGTCGTCGTGCAGCATGCGGTTTGCCAGGTAGAAGTTTCCGAGATCGGAGCCAGCGGCTTCGTTCTGAATGCCAGGGATGGCCGCGCGGCCACATACTTGAGGCCAGGTGGCACCGGACGGTAGAGCGTAGCGACCGTCCGCGTTGAGCATCCACTTGCCGTTCACGAGCTTAGCGAACAGTTGCACGCACGGCTTTCCGTTCGTGTAAATCTGGCCGCCACTTTCCCTGGTACGGGCAAATGGGAATTCATCGCACTGAATCCCTCTTGAGTCGCCGAGGGCATCCGGGTGGGCGGACCATGGTTCAAGATTCGCCGCCACACCTCGATCGCAAACCCGCCGTCGATTTTCGGCGGCAGTCGCCCCGTCGGCTTCTCGGTGTAGCGGCGACTTTTCTATGCGGCTTCCAGGGTGAGAAGCGAGTTTCTCGCGGAGTAGCCAGTAGTATGCGGCGGCTACTGGATAGCGTTGGTCATCCAGCTTCCAAACCGGCTTATGGCCAGACATGACACACGCGGGTGCCGTAGACAGTCTGCTGTCGCACCGGATCTGCCCAAGTGGCACGGTTTGCCATTTGGCTCCTTCGATGTCATCCGGCTTATATCCCGGAATTATGAAATTCACCGATGCGCCCAGGTCAAAGAAATTGACCGCATCGGTTGCTCCATTTGTCCACTGAATGACGGCAGATGCACTGGCTTTGTGTCGATCGGTAAGACCGAACCATGTATCCCCTTCGGGCCAATTCGCGAAGGTCGAGTTGTTGCAGACTGCGACAGTGCAGTAGGTTTCTAGGCCGGTTGCCGAGATTCTATCTATCGTGCCTTGTACGTCAAAAAGCTCCAAAGTGACTTTTGTGTTGAATCCGTTCGAGAAGCCGCCTCCACCTTCTGCTGCGCGGCGGGGAATTTTTATTTCTTGCAGAAGGTGGAACGACACCGTTCCCATGAGGGTCGACGTGCCGTTGTTCCGATACCAAGCTTGGACGAGAATGTCTCGCTTATAGCAGGCATCGAATCGCGTCACGCTGAACGGTTTAGAGGTTGTCGCGCAACGCGGAACGAGTGGGCTCCATGCATTGGCCGCCGAAGGGCTGAGGGATTTTGCAGAATTGGGCGGCGTGTAGGAACCCGGGTCCACAACCTGAGTGCAGGTGTACTTCCCCTGCGAATTCGGGCTCTGGCACCGAGGAGCAGAAGTACCTGAACCGCGCAGCTGAGGGCCACTGGAATCATATTCCTCCGGAATGTCGTATGAAAAGTCCGGAAGAGAGTTCGGGTTGGGCTCCGGTAGAGCTATCCGAGGCAGAGGGCTATAGTCGCTTGGAGCGAACGCCACCGCATCGTATGCCAGGTCGAGGTCACCTGTGGCGTTCTGTCTCGTAGTCGACAGTCGCACCGCCAATCTGTCGCCAAAATCGTAGTACCCAAGGGAAACCCATCGGTTACCAGGGCCCTTTTGGTCTATTGTCTTGGTCTGAGTTCCCCAGCGTGTCTCCATTTCATACGTGGCCTGCGGCTCTTGCGCTCCGTGATCGGGCAGGTGAACGAAAACCTCGCGCTGCCCAATTGGCTGATTAGTTATCTGCCATGTCCCCGTGACCTTCATGCGATTTCCGGTCTCGTCACCATTCCTGGTATGCCCGAACCAGAAGTGGCCGCCGTAGCCGGCGCCAAGCTGCTGGAAGTCGATTTTCGCGCTTGGTGTGGCGAAGTCAAGGGAGAACGTTCCACTGTTGGCCGTGGGCTGGGTACAGCCCGGGCGTGAGATGGGGGTACCGTCGGGAACATCGTCCACGATGAGGGCGTTGGCGGGCAGACCTTGAGTGGTGCAGTTACTGACTTCAGCTCGTTGGGGTGAATTGTTGCGAAGTCGCTGCTGGGTGTGGGTGGGTGGCTGTATCCGTGGTGTGTGAGATATGCGGATGGG
>NZ_JBFAJR010000107.1:0-3498 GCF_040655295.1 Streptomyces sp. NPDC050448
CCTCGAGCCCGGCGAGGCCGACCTTCTCGACCATCTCGGCTGCCTTCTCGCGGCGCTCGGCGCGGCCGACGCCCTGGATCTCCAGGCCGTAGGCGACGTTGTCCAGGACGCTGCGGTGCGGGAGCAGGCCGAAGTGCTGGAAGACCATGGCGGCCCGGTGACGACGCAGTTCGCGGAGCCGGCCGGCGTCCATCGCGAGGACGTCCTCGCCGTCGAGGGCGAGGGTCCCGGCCGTGGGCTCGATCAGCCGGGTGAGGCACCGTACGAGGGTGGACTTGCCCGAGCCGGACAGACCCATCACGACGAAGACCTCGCCCTTGCGGACGTCGAAGGTGACGTCGCGGACGGCCGCCGTGCAGCCGGTACGTTCGCGCAGCTGCGCGGCGGGCAGCCCGGCGTGCTCGGAACCGGGGACCTTCGCGGCCGCGCCCTTGGGGCCGAAGACCTTCCAGAGGCCCTCGACCGAGAAGACGGGGGTGTCGGCAGGGGTGGCGGGGGTGGCAGGTGTGGTGGGGGTGGCGTTCACCGGGTACCGCCTTCCAGGGCCAGCAGGTCGGCGGCCTTCTCGCCCACCATGAGGACTCCGATCATCGGGTTCACCGCGGTCATCGTCGGGAAGACGGAGGCGTCCGCGATCCGGATGCCGTCGAGGCCGCGCACCCTGAGGTCGGGGCCCACGACGGCGGTGGGATCGTCGGGGGCGCCCATCTTGCAGGTGCCCGCCGGGTGGTAGACGGTGTGGGCGACCGAGCGGGCGTACGCGCACAGCGCGTCGTCGTCGGTGATCTCCGGCCCGGGACAGACCTCCCGCTTCAGCCAGCCGGCCAGCGGCTCGGTCGCGGCGATCTCGCGGGCGAGCCTGATGCCGTCCACGAGGGTGCGGCCGTCGTAGTCCTCCTCGTCGGTGAAGTAGCGGAAGTCGAGGGCGGGTTTGACCTCGGGATCCGCGCTGGTCAGGTAGAGGCGGCCGCGGCTGCGGGGCTTGGGGATGTTGGGGGTCATCGACACCCCGTGCGCGGGGCGTTCGTAGCCGATGCGCTCCGGGTTGTCCGTGAAGGGCACCTGGTAGAAGTGGAACATCAGGTCGGGGCCCTGGGACTGCGGGTCGCGCCGCACGAACAGGCCGGCGTCGCTGTCCATGGCCGAGTTCTCCGGGATCGGGCCGTCGGTCTCCCAGACGATCACCGACTCCGGGTGGTCGAGCAGGTTCTCGCCCACCCCGGGCAGGTCGTGCACCGGCGGGATGCCGAGGGCCTCCAGGTCGGCGCGCGGGCCTATGCCGGAGTGCAGCAGCAGGCGCGGGGTGTCGACGGCGCCCGCGCAGACCAGCACCTCACGGCGTGCGGTGATCAGGGACGGCGTGCCGTCCTCGGCCCGTACGTGCACACCGCGCACCCGGGTGCCGTCGAGTTCGAGGCGGTACGCCCAGGTCTCCAGGAAGAGGCGGAGGTTGGGGCGGTCGTCCATCACGGGGTGGAGGTAGGCCACCGAGGCGGAGGAGCGCTTGTTGTCCTCCGGGTGGTAGGCGAGGTCGAAGAAGCCTGCGCCCTCGTGGAACGGCTTGCGGTTGAAGCCCTCGACGAGAGGGACGCCCAGAGCCGCCCGGGCGGCGTCGACGAAGTCGCGGGCGATGGCGTTGCGGTCCTTCTCGGCCACCGGGACGATGTTGTTGAGGAGCTTGTCGAAGTACGGCTCCATGGCGGCCGCGTGCCAGCCCTCGGCGCCGGCCTGCGACCACTCGTCCCAGTCGGACGGCAGGGGCTTGAAGGCGATGAGGGTGTTGTGCGAGGAGCAGCCGCCGAGGACGCGGGCGCGGCTGTGCCGGATGTGGGAGTTGCCGCGCGGCTGCTCGGTGGTCGGGTAGTCGTAGTCGAGTTCGCCGCCCAGCAGTCCCATCCAGCGGCGCAGGGTGAGCACGTCGGGCCGGTCGACGTCGCTGGGGCCGCCCTCGATGACGGCGACGGTGGTGCCGGGGTCCTCGGTCAGGCGCGAGGCGATGACCGAGCCGGCGGTTCCGCCGCCGACGACGACGTAGTCGTACTCCTGGACGGACCCGGCGGCCGCTGCACCCGGGCCCGTGTTCGTATGCGCGTTCAGATGTGCATTCGTGTTCGTGTTGATGGTTCTCCTCCTCCTTCAGCCCGCGAACCAGCGCACGGGGCGCGGAGCGAGGTTCTGGTACACGTGCTTGGTCTCGCGGTACTCGGCCAGGCCGGCCGGGCCCAGTTCGCGCCCGATGCCGGACTTGCCGAAGCCGCCCCACTCCGCCTGCGGCAGGTAGGGGTGGAAGTCGTTGATCCAGACGGTGCCGTGGCGCAGTCGGCCCGCCACCCGGCGGGCGCGGCCCTGGTCGGCGGTCCACACCGCGCCGGCGAGTCCGTACTCGGTGTCGTTGGCGAGCGCGACGGCCTCGTCTTCCGTACGGAAGGTCTCGACGGTCAGGACCGGCCCGAAGACCTCCTCCCGCACGACGCGCATCCCGCGGTGGCAGCCGTCCAGGACGGTCGGCCGGTAGAAGTAGCCGGGCCCGTCCGGCCGGGAGCCGCCCGACCGCAGCACCGCGCCCTCGGCGAGGGCGGAGTCCACGTACTCCTGCGTCCGCGCGAGCTGGGCCGCGGAGACCAGGGGCCCGCACTCGACGCCGGGGTCGGTGCCGCGGCCGAGGCGGATCCGGTCGGCCCGGCGGGCGAGTTCGGCCACGAAGCGCTGGGCGACGCGGTCCTCGACGATGAGGCGGGAGCCGGCGGAGCAGACCTGGCCGCTGTGTATGAAGGCGGCGTTGAGGGCCTGGTCGACGGCGGTGTCGAAGCCGTCCTCGGTGGCGCAGGCGTCGGCGAAGACGACGTTCGGGTTCTTGCCGCCGAGTTCGAGGGCGACCTTCTTGACGGAATCGGCCGCCGCGCGCATGACCTTCGTACCGCTGGCGAGGCCGCCGGTGAAAGAGACGAGGTCGACATCGGGGTGGGCGGACAGGCGGGCGCCGACGGGGTCACCGGCACCCGTCACGAGATTGGCGACACCGGCCGGCAGGCTGGCCTCCGCCAGCAGGCCGATGAGCTCCACCGTGGACAGCGGGGTGATCTCGCTCGGCTTGAGGACGAAGGTGTTGCCCGCGGCGAGGGCCGGGGCGATCTTCCAGCTGGCCTGGAGCAACGGGTAGTTCCACGGGGTGATCAACGCGCAGACACCGACCGGTTCGTGGACCACGACGCTGTGGATGTCGGGGGAGCCGGCGTCGACCACGCGTCCCGCGCTCTCGCCGGTCACCAGGTCGGCGAAGTAGCGGAAGGCGTCGCTGACGCAGTCCACGTCCACGCGTCCCTCTTCCAGGGTCTTGCCCGCGTCCCGGCTCTCCAGCAGCGCGATGCGTTCGCGGTCACGCTGGAGCAGATCGGCGGTGCGGCGCAGCAGGGCGGCACGCTCCGCGACCGGGGTCTCGGGCCACTCGCCACCGTCGAAGGCGGCCCGGGCGGCGCCGACGGCGGCGTCGGTGTCCGC
>NZ_JBFAJR010000108.1:0-3312 GCF_040655295.1 Streptomyces sp. NPDC050448
GCAGGGGGGACCCTGTGGGAGAGTAGGACGCCGCCGAACAATCATTGTGGGAAAGCCCCGCACCTTATGGTGCGGGGCTTTTCTGCGTTCAGGGGGCTTCCGACAGAGCCGCTCGGTATCGTGGCCAGCGTTCCCCTGGAGGCACGATGACAGCACAGCACCTCGAGGACGACGGCCCGCTCGTCCCCCAGCCGGCCATGACGCGCGAAGCCCTGCGGGACGCCGTGCGCAGGATCGACATGCCGCACCTCGCCGAGTTCGACAGGGAATGCCACGCGGCGTTCGACCGTGCCGCGGAGACGGGTGCCATCAACCCGCTCCGCTTCTTCCTGATCAAGTGGGCGACGCACGTGGCCATCCACCGCTGGCCCGCGCGCTCGGCGGCGCTGCTCGAGGCCGAGCGCACCGCCGGCGACCCGGACGCCACGGAAGCGGAGTTCCAAGCCGCGATGGAGACCAGCAGCCGGATCCTCGCCGAAGCCCAGCGGGAGATCGGTCGGTGACCCTGCGGGGTGAGGGAGTCGAGAACGAGGCCGGCTGGGCGTGGGAGTGCGATCCCAGCCGCCTGTGGGTGCTCGGCGACATGGCCGCCGAGCACCAGAAGACGGTCGGTGCCGTCATGGACGGCCTCGTGGATCTGGCCTCCATGGGAATCGACCCCAAGGACGGCAGCCTCTACGAAGACCCCAGCCCCATGCGGCTGCGCACGTACGAGGACGAGCATCTGATGCTCTGGTACCAGACGATCCCTCACCGCAGCCGGGTCCACCTGAAGCGGGTCAACCTCTGATCAACCACGCCGTGGACGCGCTCCCTGCCTGCGGCAGCCGCCTCCGCCGCACCCGATGGTGTGCCATCCCCCCGTTGCTACGGTCGACGTGCCGGTAGCGGGCGTCGGGGCGATGGGGTCCTTCGCCGGCTTCGGACGCACGCGGCGCGCTCGCAACGGCAGCAGCCGCTGGGCCATCCACCGCATCTCCGCGGACGCCCAGGGCGCCCTGCGGGTGCAGGAGGCGCTGGCCGTTCCGCCCAGGCCCGTGGACCGCAGGAGCATCGCCTTCGCCCAGGGCGATCTCTCCGCACTGCATGTCGGCAGCACCGAGTCCGTCCTGGGCTGCCGGGCGTCGGTCGCGGGCCCGCTGTCGATCGCACCCAGGACCCCGTCTGGCGCTGTGACCACTCGAAGAGCGACCCCTTCTGTCCCGGTGCGGCCAGCCGGGGCGGCGGGAACGCGGCCACAGGCGACGGCCGGATCGTCGGGATGTCGACCGACAGGACGGAGTGTTCCTCCGGGTGTGCGGTGACGGTGCACGTCCGGGAGGCCCGCACCGGCGGTTCCCACCACACCGTGAAACTGCCCGGCCAACTCCGGCACTCCTCTATCGTCAGCGCCTCCGGCCGCCATCTGCTCGTCAACGCACCGGAGAACGAGCCCCAGCGGCTGCTGGTCCTCGACATCAAGCCCGCCTCGAGCGCGGGGCTGTGGGGCTCCCTGCTCTGGCAGCCCGAAGGCGACGAGGGGGTCGTGGCCGCGACGGATCTGCGGACCGGCCAGATCACCCGCCGCGTCGACCTGGGGTCGGGCTGCCGTCCGTACGAGCTCCAGGCCGACGGCGACTGGTTCTACTCGGCCTGCTCCTCCGACGGCGCCGGGGCGGCCGCGTACCACGTGCCGTCAGGGCAGCGGCTCCCCCTGTCCTTCGTCTCCGAGCGTCCCCTCGGCAGCGTGCAGCTCGGCGACGGCTCCGTGATCCAGCACAACCAGGGCCTCAACGTCTACAACCTGCGCTCCGGCAAAGCGGAGAGGGAGCACCAGGCCGAGGGGCACGTGGGCGGCTGCAGCCTCGGCTGGGCCGTCGACCGCTTCGGCGCCGTCCGGCCTACCTCGACCGGGACGAGACGGCTCACGTCGTCGGAGTCACCGGCGCTGCCTCCCCGCTCGCGGCGATCGACCAGAACGTTCCCGGACCTTCGACGCCAAGAACCCGAGCGGCCGACAGGCCCGCTGGAGGCTGATCGTGCGAAACAAGACCTCGGGTGTCTCTGCCGTCCTGCGCAGCGGCGGTGAAACGCGCGGCGCGATCGACCTGTCCTGGAACGGGAAGGACCAGTCCGGTCGCACCGTCCTCAACGGTGCGTACGAATGGATGCTGCCGGCCGTCCCGGCGGACGGCCAGGGAGCCCAACTCAAGGCGACGGGCCCGGACACCCTTAGCCGGCCGGGCGGTACGTGCACACCTGGACGCCGGTGGGGCCGGTGACCGCGGAGACCAGCTCGAGCCTGCGTTGTGCACCGTCGGCGGGGAAGATCGACTTTCCGCCGCCGAGGAGCACCGGCATGACGATGAGGCAGAGCTCGTCGACCAGGCCCTCGCTCAGCAGGGTGCGTACGAGCGTGGGGCTGCCCATGACCGCCAGGTCGCCGCCCTCGCGCTCGTGGAGCTCGCGGATGCCGGCGACGGCCTTGTCCCCGGGGATGAGCGTGGTGTTGTTCCACGACAGCTGGTCGGCGCCCAGGGTCTGGGAGACCACGTGCTTCGGGATGGCGTTCATGCGGTCGGCGAACGGGTCGCCGGCCCGCTCGGGCCAGGCCGCGGCCATCGTCTGCCACGTACGCCGCCCGAACAGCAGCGCCTCGGCCTTGCTCAGCGCGTCGCTGAAGGCACCGCCCACCACCTCGGCGTCGAAGAACGGGTGCGACCAGCCACCGTGGGCAAACCCGCCATCGGTGTCCTCCTCGGGTCCACCCGGCGCCTGCACGACGCCGTCCAGGCTCATGAACTCGGTGACCACGATGCGCATGGGACTCGCTCCTCATCCTCATTCCGGGTGCGTACGGCATGAAGACTGCTGCGCCGCCCGGAAATCATCGCTCGCACGCGTACGTGTCGCGGGGACTACGGGAACCTCGGCCCGGCGTGCAGGCCGGTACCTGGCGAAACCGCAGGTCGGAGCCCCTGTGGCTGCTCGTTTTGACACCTCGGAGGCCCAGTTGTAGGGTTGGGCGGTTGCCTGGAACTGGACAAGTTCGGCAGCCAACAGCAAGACCCCTCGCACCCCGGAATCAAATTCTGCGGGTGCGTACTCGACTCCTCATCCAGGAACCTGAAGCCGGGAAATCCGGTGGAAAACTTCTGATAGAGTCGGACTCGCCGGAAAGGGAAACGCGAAAGCGGAGAACTGGAAAGCAAATCCCGCTTCGACCGGGAATCGGACACGAAAGAGTCTGATAGAGTCGGAAACGCAAGAACGAAAGCCCGGAGGAAAGCCCGAGAGGGTGAGTACAAAGGAAGCGTCCGTTCCTTGAGAACT
>NZ_JBFAJR010000109.1:0-3294 GCF_040655295.1 Streptomyces sp. NPDC050448
CCCATCCGCATATCTCACACACCACGGATACAGCCACCCACCCACACCCAGCAGCGACTTCGCAACAATTCACCCCAACGAGCTGAAGTCAGTAAGGGTCCAGCCAAGGCAAGCCGAAACCCTGTGGAGCCCGCCTGCGTGGCGTGGAATGCTCTTGGGCGACTGCTGAAGGAAGGGAAGGTCAAAAAGGTGTACGTCCCGTCATCTGCACGAGCTCTCGATGATGATGAGCGTGAGCTCGTGGCGCTGGCACGCCGCACCATAGACGCGCATACCGACGCCGGGCCCGACGAGGATGGGATCCACACGGTGGGCGCCGCGGTCATGGCCGCCGACTACCGGATGTTCGCTGGCGTGAACCTCTACCACTTCACCGGCGGGCCCTGCGCCGAACTCGTAGCTCTGGGAGCTGCGCGGGCCCAGGGCGCCCGCCAGATGCGCTGCATCGTCGCCGTGGGAAACCACGGGCGCGGGGTCATCGGCCCGTGCGGGCGCGATCGGCAGGTCTTCGTGGACTACTACCCCACCATGCGCGTGATCGTGCCCACCCCCGCGGGGCTCAGGTCCGTGCTCGCCGCCGACCTGATGCCGCTGGCTCAGCGATGGACCCCGGAGGCGGGCATGAACGGTCTCGACCCATTGCTCTACCAAGACCCCGAGACGGCCGGTCCCCCGATCATTCGGTTCAACCCCCGCTACCTCGAAGTCGTCCGCTCCGGCGCCAAGACCAAGACCACCCGATTTCGGGACCCGGCGCAGCTCGGCTCGGCACGGCTGGTGTTTGAGAGCGACCCTGAAGTCGTCCTGTCGGCAGAGGTGACCGGCATCAGGCACTGCCTGGTCAGTGACCTCACCGACCGGGACGCCCAAGCTGAAGGGCTGACGACCGCAGCCGAACTCCGGGAAGCTCTCAAGGGCCACTACCCAGATCTGGCGGGAACCGACGAAGTCGACGTCATCACCTTCCAGATCAACGACAAGAAGGGCGCCGCTTAAACCGTGGATGCGCTCCGCGCACTGGAGGACGTCCGGCGGGCGGTCGACGCGGGGGTGCGCGGTTTCATCCTGCACGACGAGGGCCTGCTGTCGATCCTGGCGCGGCTGCGGACTGCGGGAAGACTGCCAGCGGACACCCACCTGAAGATCTCCGCGCAGTGCGGGCTCGGGAACGGCGCGGCGGCCCAGGTGCTGGAGTGGCTCGGGGCCGACAGCCTCAACCCGGTACGCGATCTGACACCTCCGATCACCGCGGCGCTGCGGCAGTCCGTGCGGATCCCGCTGGACGTGCACGTGGACAACACGAAGACCTCGGGCGGTTTCATCCGGACGTACGAGGCACCGGAGTTCGTACGGGTCGTCTCCCCGGTCTACCTCAAGACCGGCAGCAGTGCCCTGGCCGGCCACAGCACCCGGGCAACGCAGGAGCAGACCGAAGGCAAGCTCCGACAGATGGAGATCACCGTGGAGTTCATGGCGCGCCACCACCCGCAGGCTCGCCAGAGCCCGGCCGAGGCTCTCGCAGGCTCTGGCGCAACTCCACCTTCGGCAGGAGCACCAACGATGCCGTGATCCCAGGCCGCTCTGCGCCTGTCTGAAACAAGGAAGTCGAGCCGGGTCGGCGCCGGCGCCGGGTCTGGGCCTGAGCGCGGCGACCGCGGCCATCTCGGCGGTCAGGTTGTGCGTCGGCGGGCTGTGGTGATGAGGGTGTGAAGGACCGCCTGGGCGGTGGGGAGCCGGTTCTCCGCCTGGCGCCACACGAGGGAGCGGGGGCCGTCGAGCACCTCCGAGGTGATCTCCTGCCCGCGGGTGGCGGGCAGGCAGTGCATGACCACCGCCTCGCGGGGAGCATGGGCGAGCAAGGCGTCGTCGACCCGGTAGGCGGCCAGGCGTTCGGTCCGCTCCTCGCGTTCGTGGCCTCTGTCCATGGGGACCCATACCTCGGCGTAGACGGCCTGCGCGGCGCCGACGGCCTCGATCGGCTCAGCGGTGAGGGACACGGAACCGCCGGTCTGCGCCATCAGTGAACGGGCCTCGCCGAGGATATCCGCGTCCGTCTCGTAGCCGGGTGGGGCGGCGATGGTGAGGTGCATGCCCGAGGCCGCACACGCCGCGAGGAACGAGTTGCACGTATTGCTCGTGCCGTCCCCGACGAAGGCCGCGGTCATCCCGGCCAGGGTGTCGAAGTGCTCGCGCAGCGCGAGGAGGTCAGCCAGGGACTGGCAGGGATGGTGGGTGTTGGACAAGGCGTTGATGACCGGCACCGTCGCGGCGTCGGCCATCTGCTCCACCATGGCGTGCTCGAAGGTGCGCACCGTGATCGCGTCGAGATAGGACGACAGGACACGGGCGGTGTCGCCCACACTCTCGCCATGACCGAGCTGCAGTTCCTCGCGGTTCAGCACGATGGCCGCCATGCCCAGGCGATGAGCGGCCGTGGCCAGCGACACGCGCGTCCGCGTGGACGGCTTCTCGAAGACGCACCCGATGGCGCCCCCGCGCAGATCGCGCTCCCACCCCAGCGGCTCCTGCTTCATGCCCACCGCCAGATCCAGCAACTCCGCCAGGGTCTGGGGGTCAAGGTCGCTCACCCGCAGCAGATCGTCGGGGACTTTGCCCGTCACCGCCGGATGGCCGGCCTCAGGCGCGGGAATCGGCTGGGTCATCGCGGTTCTCCGGCTTCGTTTGCGCGGTCGGGTCTCTTTGCCGTCAGTGTGATCGGCTGCCGACGGGGCCCGCGGACACCTCCCGGCGGGTGAACCGCACTGGCCGCGATCACACCGTCACCGGCTCTTGTACTTACCCACCGCGGTGTCGACGCACGCCCTGCGTGAACACCCTGACAGGAATGTCCTCTGCTGACCCGGACCAGGCGACCAGGCGCCGGCCGCGATGTGCGCTGTCCCATGTGGGTCCTCGTTCTGCGAGCGGGATACAGACGTCACCAAGAAACGGCGGTGATCCGTCGTACGGCCTCACGGATCAGGTCGGTTCCGGCACAGGCCGTGAGGCGGGCGTATCCCTCACCGCCGGGGCCGAAGCCGTTCCCCGGGATGGTGAGCACGCGGGCCTCCTCCAGCAGCTTCTTGGCGAAGCCTTCGCTGTCCGTGCCGGCGGGGCAGCGGACCAGGCAGTAGAAGTTTGCCCGGGGTCGCAGCACCTCCAGGCCGGCCCGCTCCAGCCCGTCGAAGAGCAGGCGCATCGGAAGATTTCAAGTCCAGTGAGACGGTCGTGACGCTATGAGGTTTGTGGTGTGGGTTCCCGGCGCTTGGCCGGGTCGTTGATCCATGCCTTCTG
>NZ_JBFAJR010000110.1:0-3269 GCF_040655295.1 Streptomyces sp. NPDC050448
TCGCCGATGGAGTGACCCGAGACGAAGTCCGGCCGCAGGCCCCAGCCCTCGACCAGCCGGTACAGGGCCACCTCGACCGCGAACAGCGCCGGCTGGGTGTACTCCGTACGGTCCAGCAACTCGACGTCCGCCCCGAACAGGACCTCCTTCAGCGGCAGTTCGAGGTCCATCCCGGCACACACCGCGTCCAGGGCCCCGGCGAACACCGGGTAGGTGTCATACAGTTCGCGACCCATGCCGAGCCGCTGGCTGCCCTGACCGGTGAAGAGGAACGCGAGCCCGCGGCTGGAGGCCGTGCCGCGGACGAGCCCCGGCGCGCCCTCTCCAGCGGCGAGGGCTTCGAGGGAGCGGAGCAGACCTGCGCGGTCGGTGGCGGTGAACGCCGCGCGGTGTTCCAGGCCCGCCCGACCGGTGGCCAGGGAGTGGGCCAGGTCCACGAGGCCGGAGCCGTCCTCGGCGACCGCGGCGGCAGCCGCGGGCAGCAGCCGGGCGGCCTGGTCGCGCAGCGCTTGCGGGGTCCGGGCGGACAGGACGCAGGGCACGGGGCCGGTGGCGGCCGCCCTGGGCTGCGTCCGGTCCGTGGTGTCGGGGGCCTGTTCGATGATGGTGTGGGCGTTGGTGCCGCTGATGCCGAAGGAGGACACCGCGGCGCGGCGCGGCCGGTCGCCGGCGGGCCAGGCCGTGGCCTCGGTCAGGAGGCGGATGTCGCCCGCCGTCCAGTCGACGTGCGGGGTGGGCTCGTCGACGTGGAGGGTCTGCGGGAGCACTCCGTGCCGCATCGCCATGACCATCTTGATGACGCCCGCGACACCGGCCGCGGCCTGCGTGTGACCGATGTTGGACTTGACCGAGCCCAGCAGCAGCGGACGGCCGTCCTCGCGGTCCTGGCCGTAGGTTGCCATCAGGGCCTGCGCCTCGATGGGGTCACCGAGCCGCGTACCGGTGCCGTGGGCCTCGACCGCGTCGACCTCGGAGGCCGAGAGACCGGAGGTCGCGAGGGCGGCGCGGATCACGCGCTGCTGCGCGGGGCCGTTGGGGGCGGTCAGGCCGTTGGAGGCGCCGTCCTGGTTGATCGCGGAGCCGCGGACCACGGCGAGGACGGGGTGTCCGTTGCGGCGGGCGTCGGAGAGCCGCTCGACGAGGAGCATGCCGACGCCCTCGCCCCAGCCCGTACCGTCCGCCGCGGCCGCGAAGGCCTTGCAGCGGCCGTCGGGGGCGAGGCCGCCCTGGTGGCTGAACTCGCTGAAGGTGCCGGGGGTGGACATCACGGTGACGCCGCCCGCCAGCGCGAGGGTGCACTCGCCGCGCCGCAGGGCCTGGACGGCCCAGTGCAGGGCGACCAGGGAGGACGAACAGGCGGTGTCGACGGTGACGGCGGGCCCTTCCAGGCCCAGGGTGTAGGAGACCCGGCCGGACATGACGCTGCCCGCGTTGCCGGTCATCACGTGGCCGAGGACGCCCTCCGCGTCGGCGGACCGCTCCAGCAGGGCGTCGTAGCCGGTGTAGGAGGCGCCGACGAAGACGCCGGCGGCGCTGCCGCGCAGGGACGTCGGGTCGATGCCCGCCCGCTCGACGGCCTCCCAGGTGGCCTCCAGCAGCAGGCGCTGCTGGGGGTCCATGGCGAGGGCCTCGCGCGGGGAGATCCCGAAGAAATCGGCGTCGAAGGAGTCGGCTTCGTGGACGAACCCGCCTGCGAAGTCCCGGCCGTGGCCGTCCGCCGCCGCGGACAGCTCGGCGGCGTCCCAGCCGCGGTTGCCGGGGAGTCCGGCGATGGCGTCGCCGCCGGTCTCCACGAGCGTCCACAGTTCCTCGGGGCTGCGGACGCCGCCGGGGTAGCGGCAGCTCATGGCGACGATGGCGATGGGCTCGTCGTCACCGGTGGCGGTGGCGGTCCCGGCGAGCGCCGGGGCGGCGGGCGCGGCGGGCGCGGCGCCGAGGAGTTCGCCGTGCAGCTGCCGGGCGAGCGCCGTGGGCGTGGGGTGGTCGAAGACGAGCGTGCTGGCCAGGCGCAGCCCGGTGGCCGCGCCGAGGCGGTTGCGCAGGTCGACGGCGGTCAGCGAGTCGAAGCCGAGGTCCTTGAACGCCTTGGCGGGCTCGACCTGTTCGGCCGAGGCGTGCCCCAGTACGGCGGCGACCTGGGCCCGGACCAGGTCGAGCAGGGCCCGGTCCTGTTCGGCCCGGGTGAGTACGGCGAGGCGCTCGGCGAGCGGGGTGCCCCCGTCGGTACGGGTGCCGGCGGTACGGCGGCCCGCCGGTCCGAGGAGCTCCCGAAAGACGGGGGCGACCGGTCCGGGTGCCGCGGCGTCGCGCAGCGCGGCCGGGTTCAGGCGGGCGGGGACGAGCGCGGGGCGGCCGGAGGTGAGCGCGGCGTCGAGGAGGGCCATGCCGTCGGCGGCGGTGAGGGCGCCCATGCCGAGCTGTTCCATGCGGCGCAGCTGGGTCTCGTCGAGGTCCGCGGTCATCGCGCTGGCGTCGGCCCACAGGCCCCAGGCCAGGGCGGTGGCGGGCAGGCCCTGGTGGTGGCGGTGCTGGGCCAGGGCGTCCAAGAGGGCGTTGGCGCTGGCGTAGTTGGCCTGGCCCGCGCTGCCGAGGACACCGGCGATGGCGGAGTACAGGACGAAGGCGGTGACCGGCAGGTCGCGGGTCAGCTCGTGCAGGTGGAGCGCGGCGAGGGCCTTCGGCCGCAGCACCGTGTCGAGGCGGTCGGAGGTGAGGGAGGCGAGGACCCCGTCGTCGAGGACGCCCGCCGTGTGGACCACGGTGGTCAGGGGGTGCTCGGCGGGGACCGTCGCGAGGGCGGCGGCCAGGGCGTCACGGTCGGCGGCGTCGCAGGCGGCCCAGGTGACCCCGGCGCCCAGCGCGCGCAGTTCCGCGGTGCGTTCGGCGGCGCCGGGCGCGTCGGCGCCGCGGCGGCCGAGGAGCAGCAGGTGGCGGACGCCGTGGGTGGTGACCAGGTGGCGGGCGACGATGCCGGCGAGGGTGCCGGAGCCGCCGGTGATCAGCGCGGTGCCCTGCGGGTCGACGGCGACGCCGGCGCCGGCAGTGGCCGGGCGGTCCGCGCGGGTCCGGCGCAGCCGGGCCACGTGGACGGCTCCGTCGCGCAGCAGCAGCTCGGGCTCCCCGGAGGCGAGGGCGGTGGCGAGGACGGCCGCGTCGGCGCCGGACAGGTCGTCGACGTCGGCCAGGACGAACCGGCCGGGGTTCTCGGTCTCGGCGCTGCGCAGCAGGCCGCGGACGGCGGCGTGCGGCAGGTCGGCGGCGTCCTCGGC
>NZ_JBFAJR010000111.1:0-3122 GCF_040655295.1 Streptomyces sp. NPDC050448
CCGTCCGCTGCCTGCCCCTACCCCGTCGCGGTCATGCCCCACACACGAAGAAGCCCCTGCTCATCGAACAGGGACTCCCTTTGCCACAACGCACTGAGCCGCGTTCTGTACCTACCACCAGGGGCTTGGCCCTGTCCCGGGTTCCGCTGTTCGGATCCTCCCCGTGCGCTGACGCCGCGATTGAAGGTTCCTGGTCTACCGCTGGAGCCTCGCCGAAGACCGGGCCAACCGTTCAGCCAGATCGTCGACTACGCCGTCGGCGAGTACCAGAACCCCGCCAAACGGCCCCGATCGTTGAAGAGCAGGGGCGATCTTGACTTGTGTCGTCGCCCCGCCGCATCTATGAGCTGGTATCTGGGAAGTTGTCCAGGTTTTGGAGCTGCATCCAGGAGAAGCTCATGGCACGAAGACTCACGGCACTGTGCGTCGCTGCGGGACTGCTCACCGCCGCGTTGGGCATGGCCCCGCCGGCCCAGGCCGGTAACCGCCACCGGCACCTCGA
Organism: Streptomyces sp. NPDC050448; assembly: GCF_040655295.1. NCBI lineage: Bacteria > Bacillati > Actinomycetota > Actinomycetes > Kitasatosporales > Streptomycetaceae > Streptomyces > Streptomyces sp. NPDC050448. The sequence continues at coordinate 503 of NZ_JBFAJR010000111.1, forward strand.
CGTCGCGACGTACAACGTCTACCAGGGCACCGACCTCATCCCGCTCCTCACGGCGCCCAACCTGCCGGAACTCGTCCGGCGAGCCGGAATCGCCTATGACCAGGTGGTCGCCACCGACTTCCCGAACCGGGCGCGGGCGATCTCACGCCTGATCAAGAAGGAGCGGCCCGAGGTCATCGGGCTGCAGGAAGTCGCCCTGTGGAAGACGGGCCCGCAGGGCGGCGGGCTCACCACCAGCTACGACTTCCTGGACATCATCCTGCGCGCACTGCACGAGGCGGGGCTCGACTACCGGGCGGCCGCCGTCGACACCACGTTCAGTGGTGTGCTGCCGATCAGCGCCACCAGGCAGGCGAGTTTCACGGACCGGGACGTGATCCTCGTGCGCGACGGGGTCCGGGTGACGAACCCCCAGTCGCACGTCTACACGGCGAAGCTCGTCGTCCCGACACCGTCCGGCATCACCTTCACCATCCCGCGCGGCTGGTCCGCGGTGGACGTGAACCTCGCGGACAAGCCGGTACGCGTGGCGAACACACACCTGGAGCCCGTGGTACCCGCCATCCGCAACGCCCAGGGACAGGAACTGCACACCGCGCTGGCGACGTCTCCGTACCCCGTCGCCGCGCTCGGTGACTTCAACTCCCTGCCGACGGACGCGACCGGTCCGTACGGCACGTTCGCGGGCGGCGGCTATGTGGACGCCTGGCACAAGGTCCACCCCGCGAAGGACGGCTTCACCACATCCCAGGACCCCGGCCTCACCAACGTGCCGTCCAAGCTGGACCACCGCATCGACTACGTCTTCTACCGGCCCGGCCGGCTGTCAGCGGTACGCGCCGAAGTGATCGGGGACCAGCTGCGCGACCGCACACGCACAGGACTGTGGCCGTCCGACCACGCCGGTCTGGTGGTACGGCTGCGCGACTGATCGCGGACAGGGCACGCAGGGCCAAGCACGCGACAGGAATGCCGAGGCCGGAGGCCGGTGCCGACCAGCCCGGCCCGCCACACCCGCCTTGATCGCGTGCTCGGCCACGCTGGAAGCGACAACCCGTTCGACCAAGGCCCCCCGTTAGGGAACACCGCCCCGGACCGGCCCGGCCACCAGGCCCCGCGCGCTCGCTGCCATGGGGACAAGAGGAAAGAGACTTGATGCTGAACCAGCAGCCGCAACGGACCAGCGCCCTACGTTCGTGAGCCGTGACTGTCCCCCTGACCGCCGGCCTCCTCGCAGGCACGGGCCTGGTCGGCGCGCAGCCGGCGTACGCCTCCACGTTGACGGTCACCACCACCGCCGACCTGCCCGGGACGACCTGCGGATCGCCGTGCAGCCTGCGTCAGGCCATCGGCGCCGCGAATGCCGCAGGCGGCAGCAACACCATCACCTTCGCCGTCAATGGCGTCTTCACGTTGACGACCGGAACCGAGCTGCACGTCACCGGGTCACCGCAGCAGCATGACAGCGGCCAAGATCGTTTCCCCGCGTACGGCCGGCAACTCCCCGCCGATGGCCCCCACCGGCGGCCAATTAGGTTCCCCACCTTTGCCATACCGAACACGAAGCGTCACCTCAGCAAGCTGGAGTACCCGCCCTCGACGACCGACAGACCTCCCGGCCCGCCGATCTTGTCGTCGCTGCCCCGTCTGGAACAGTCAGCGGCGTCTGGGGTGGCGATGCGGGGTAGGGATGGGCTCCAGAGACACAGTGAGGAGTGAGGATCCATGACAGTGATCGAGGTGACCAGCGCCGAGCAGTTCGAAGAACTGCTCCGCGCGAACACGAATGTGGCCGCGATGTTCACGGCCGAGTGGTGCGGGCCTGGCAGGGTCATCAGCCCTGCCGTCAGGCACCTCTCGGAGCATTACACGGACATCGTGTTCGTGTCCCTGGACGTCGACAAGGTTGCCCCCGTGGCTCAGAAGTACAGCATCCGAGCCCTGCCTACCTTCATCTTCTTCAAGGACGGTGAGAAGAGCAACGAGGTGATGGGGGCGAACAGGTCGGAGCTCGAAGACAAGGTGAAGATGTTGGCGGCGGCGTAGTGCCCGGTGCACAGCCGACGACTGTCAGGCGAGCTGTGGCCTGGCTTGGAGGCCCCGGCCTCGCCCCGCGAGGACACCGAATGACCTCCCCGGGCCGCCGTTAGAGAGCGACTCACCGGGGTGCCGGCCATTCTCACTGGCAGTGAGATTTCTCGTGGCCAGGTGACTCCCCGTCAGGCGACCGTGGGTGGGGAAATCTAGCTGGCCACCGACAGCAGCACCTCACGATCAGAGGCAACGGCCCGACGAAGACGGTCATCGATGGTGGTGGGGCCACCCGCGTCGTCGAGATCGACGATGGGGCGACCGTCGGGGTCTCCGGCCTGACGGTCCGTAACGGCAGCGCAGACTTCGGCGGCGGAATCCTGAACCTGGGCTCGCTGAGTGTCAGCAACAGTGCCGTCACCGGCAACAGCGCCGACGTTGCCGGTGGCGGTATCCGCAACGGCGCAACCGCCGCGGCCACCCTCACCAATGTCTCAGTGCGTTGTGGCAAACCGAATCTTGTTCGAGTGGCAATGGGTGATCGCCTGGACGGAGGTTCGGGTGTAGTCGCGGGCATGAGAGAACGGGC
>NZ_JBFAJR010000112.1:0-2955 GCF_040655295.1 Streptomyces sp. NPDC050448
GAGCTGACCGTCGAGCTGGGCATCGAGCTCGACGCCTTCGTGCTGTTCTCGTCCATGAGTGGCACGATCGGCTCGGCGGGTCAGGGCAACTACGCCGCTGCCAACGCCTACCTGGACGCGCTCGCCGAGCAGCGGCGGGCGGCCGGTCTGGCCGCGACGTCCATCGCCTGGGGTCCGTGGGCCGAAGGCGGTATGGCCGCCGATGAGGCGATGGATGCGCGGATGCGGCGCGAGGGCGTGCCGCCGATGGCACCCGACTCGGCAATCACCGCTCTGGCGCAGGCCGTTGGTACCACCGAAGCCGCCCTGACCGTCGCGGACATCGACTGGGAGCGCTTCTCCGCCGTCGTGGGGGCCGTCCGCCCCAACCCCTCGGTCGCCGACTTCACGCACCGACCCGCTGCCGCCGTCACCAGTCACGGGACCGTGGTCACAGGCGCCGACGTCGCCGGAGGGGCGTTCGCGAAGCTGGCCGGGCTGCCCCGGGCCGAGCAAGAACGCGAGCTGCTCAGCCTGGTCCGTACGCACGTCGCCGCAGTCCTCGGGCACGATGGTGCGGAGGCGGTGGGTGCGGAGCGCGCCTTCAAGGATCTCGGCTTCGACTCCCTGTCCGCCGTCGACCTCCGCAACCGACTCGGCGCGGCCACCGCGGTCCAGCTCCCCACCACCCTCGTCTACGACTACCCCACGGCCTCGGCCCTCGCGGAGTACCTGCGCGGGGAACTGAGGGGCGCCGCTCCCGAGGCCGACGCCTCCTCGGACCGTGCCGTCGCGGCCGACGAGGACCCGATCGCCATCGTGGCCATGAGCTGCCGCTTCCCTGGCGGCGTGCGGACGCCGGAGCAGCTCTGGCGCCTCCTCTCGGAAGGCACTGACGCCGTCGCCGAGTTCCCGGCCGACCGCGGCTGGGACCTGGACCGGCTCTACGCGGCGGACCCGGAGCAGCCCGGGACCTCGTGCACCCGCGAAGGCGGATTCCTCTACGACGTAGCGGACTTCGACGCCGACTTCTTCGGGATCTCGCCCCGCGAGGCCCTCGCGATGGACCCGCAGCAGCGTCTGCTGCTGGAGACCTCCTGGGAGACCTTCGAGCGGGCCGGCATCGACCCCGCCGTGCTCAGGGGCAGCCGCGCCGGCGTCTTCGTCGGCACCAACGGCCAGGACTACCTCTCCCTGGTCGCGGGCGACGCCGAGGGCCTGGAGGGGCACGTCGGTACCGGCAACGCGGCGAGCGTCGTCTCCGGCCGCATATCGTACGTCTTCGGCCTCGAGGGCCCGGCGATCACGGTCGACACGGCCTGCTCGTCCTCGCTGGTCGCCCTGCACCTGGCCGTTCAGGCCCTTCGCCAAGGCGAGTGCAGCCTGGCGCTCGCCGGTGGTGTGACGGTCATGTCCACCCCGGACGCGTTCGTCGATTTCAGCCGCCAGCGTGGGTTGGCGGAGGACGGCCGGATCAAGGCTTTTGCGGCTGCTGCGGACGGGACCGGTTGGGGTGAGGGTGTCGGCATGCTGCTCGTGGAGCGGCTGTCCGACGCTCGGCGCAACGGGCACCCGGTCCTCGCGATCGTGCGGGGTTCGGCGATCAACCAGGACGGTGCCAGCAATGGCCTGACCGCCCCGAACGGCCCCTCGCAGCAGCGCGTCATCCGCCAGGCGCTGGCCGGAGCCGGTCTGACGGCCGCCGAAGTGGATGTGGTCGAGGCGCACGGCACGGGCACGCGGCTCGGTGACCCCATCGAGGCGCAGGCGCTGCTGGCGACCTACGGGCAGGAGCGCCCGGACGGCCGACCGCTGCTGCTGGGGTCCATCAAGTCGAACATCGGTCACACGCAGGCCGCCGCCGGTGTGGCCGGTGTGATCAAGATGGTGCTGGCAATGCAGCACGGGGTGCTTCCGCAGACCCTGCACGTCGACGCTCCCACCCCGCACGTGGACTGGTCGGCCGGTGACATCGAGCTGCTGACCGAGTTGCGCGCGTGGCCCAGGACGGTTCGCCCGCGCCGGGCCGGTGTGTCCTCTTTCGGCCTGAGCGGTACGAACGCCCACACGATCATCGAGGAGGCCCCGCAGCTCGACGGCGAGGCGACGGCAGTCGGTCACCGGACCGGGACGGGGATCGCAACCTCCGTCCTGCCCTTCGTCGTGAGCGGCAAGGGAACGGACGCGCTGCGCGCCCAAGCCGAACAGCTCGTGTCCTGGCTCGCCGAGAACCCGCAGGCCGCTGCCGCCGACGTCGCGCACTCCCTCGCGGCCGGGCGGTCCGCCTTCGAGGCCCGGGCCGTCCTGGTCGCGCAGAACGCGGACCGCGAGGAGCTGCTCACCGGACTGCGCACCCTCGCGGCGGGCGAGCAGGTGCCGGGTCTGGTCCAGGGCACGGTGTCCGGGGGCGGACTGGCCTTCCTGTTCACGGGGCAGGGCAGTCAGCGGCTGGGGATGGGGCGTGAGCTGTACGACGCCTTCCCCGCCTTTGCGGACGCGCTGGATGCGGTGTGTGCCCGGTTCGACTTGGATGTCCCGTTGAAGGACGTGCTGTTCGGGTCGGATGCGGAGCTGCTGGACCGTACGGAGTACACGCAGCCGGCGCTGTTCGCGGTCGAGGTGGCGTTGTTCCGTCTCGTCGAGTCGTGGGGTGTGAAGCCGGACTTCCTCGCCGGTCATTCGATCGGTGAGATCGCTGCCGCGCATGTGGCGGGTGTCTTCTCGCTGGACGACGCGTGCACGCTGGTGGCGGCCCGTGGTCGTCTGATGCAGGGGCTGCCGTCGGGTGGTGTGATGATCGCGGTGCAGGCTTCGGAGGACGAGGTCCTGCCGCTGCTCACCGACCGCGTGAGTATCGCGGCCGTCAACGGCCCGCAGTCGGTGGTCGTTGCCGGTGACGAGGATGCTGCGCTGGCCGTGGTGGCTTCGTTCGCCGACCGGAAGACCAAGCGGCTGACGGTCAGTCATGCGTTCCAC
>NZ_JBFAJR010000113.1:0-2778 GCF_040655295.1 Streptomyces sp. NPDC050448
GGACTCCCCCACCGCGTCGGCGGTGGGGTAGGCGAGGACCGCGGCGGTCTGCTCGCGCACGACCTCCAGCAGCAGCCGCTCCTGTTCCTCCTCCGGCAGCCCGGCCAGCCCCGCGAGCCGTCGCGCGGCCGCGGACGCCGCCGCGTCGGCGGCACCGGCGGCCCGGCGCAGCCCGCCGCGGACCAGGCCCCGGAAGAGCGGCGGAAGGCCGCCCGCGTCCGCCTGGGCCTTCAGCGGCCCGGTGTCCAGCCGCATCGCGACGAAGACCCCGCTGCCGGGCTCCTGGACGGCGGCGTCCTGGCCGGCCGCGGCCACGGAGCAGGCCGTGTCGAACAGGGCCAGGCCCTCCGCGGAGGAGAGCGGGGCCAGTCCGGCCCGCGCCATCCGCTGGACGTCGGCGTCCGTGAGGTCGCCGGTCATCTCGCTGCGCTGCTCCCACAGACCCCAGGCCAGCGACACCGCGGGCAGGCCCGCCGCACGCCGCTGCTGGGCCAGGGCGTCGAGGAACGCGTTGGCCGCCGCGTAGTTGGCCTGCCCGGGGCTGCCGAGTGTGCCGGCCGCGGAGGAGAACAGCACGAACGCCGACAGGTCCGCCTCCCGGGTCAGCTCGTGCAGGTGCAGGGCCGCGTCGACCTTCGGCCGCAGCACCGCGTCGATCCGATCGGGGGTCAGCGACGGCACGAGCCCGTCGTCGAGGTGGCCCGCGGTGTGGACGACCGCGGTCAGCGGGTGCGCCTGCGGGATCCGCGCCAGCAGTGCGGCCAGGGCCTCCCGGTCGGCGGCGTCGCAGGCGACGACCTCCGCCTCGGCGCCCAGCGCGGCGAGGTCCGCGACCAGCTCCGCGGCGCCGGCGGCGCCGGGTCCGCGGCGGCTGGTCAGCAGCAGGTGCCGCACACCGCGCTCGGTCGCCAGGTGCCGGGCCAGGAGGCTGCCCAGGACACCTGTGCCGCCGGTGATGAGGACGGTGCCCTCCGGGTCGAGCCCGGCGGCCGGTACGAGAGCCTCGGACGGGGTGCCGTCCGCGGCGTCGGCGCCGGTCTCCTGCGGCTCCGGGCGGGCCGCGGGAACCCGCGCCAGCCGGGCCGCGTGCAGGGATCCGGCACGGAGCGCGAGCTGGGGCTCCCCGCTCGCCGCGGCGGCCGCGAGCAGCTCGCCGAGGGCGGGACCGTCCGCGGTGACCTCCTCGACGCCGGCGGTGGCGCCGGGGTCGAGGTCGAGGACGACGAACCGGCCGGGGTTCTCCGACTGGGCGGAGCGCAGCAGGCCCCACACGGTCGCGTGCGCCGGGTCCGGGACGCCGTCGCCGGGCCGTACCTCGACCGCGCCCCGGGTGACGACCGCCAGGCGGGCCCCGGAGAGGTGCTCCTCGGCCAGCCAGGTCTGCACCAGCTCCAGCACGCCGTGGGCGGCGCTTCGGGCGGCGCCCGCGGTGCCGCCGCCCGTACCGGGCCCGGCCGGGTCGGCGTACGACACCAGGACCGTGTCCGGCAGCGGCTTCCCGGCGAGCACCACGCCCGTGAGGACGTCCAGGTCGGTGTACGCGTCGACGGTGGCACCCGCCGCGGCCAGCGCGTCTTCGAGGCCGAGCGGGTCTGTGCCGATCACGGCCCACCGGCCGCCGGTGGCGGCCTGGTTGCCGCCGACCGCGGGCCACTCCAGCCGGAACAGCGACTCGTGGAAGGCGGGCGCGGACGCGCTCAGCCGTGCCGGGTCGAGCTCCCGCAGCAGCAGCGACTCCACCGACACGACCGGCTCGCCGCTCTCGTCGAACGCCGCGAGGGACACCGCGCCGGACCCCGCCGGGGTGAGGCGCACCCGCAGGGCGCCCGGGCCGACGGCGTGCAGGCCCACCCCCGTGAAGGAGAACGGCAGCCGCATCCGGCCGCTGCCGTCCTCGGCTGCGTCGCCGCCGAGGAAGGAGCCGAGCGCGAGGCCGTGCAGGCCCGCGTCCAGCAGCGCCGGGTGCACGCCGAAGTCGGCGGCGTCGGCCCCGGGGCCCTCGGACAGGGCGAGTTCGGCGAAGAGTTCGTCGCCGAGGCGCCAGGCCGCCCGCAGGTTGCGGAAGACCGGGCCGTACGCGTACCCGCCGGCCGCGAACAGTTCGTACAGGTCGGACACGTCGAGCGGTTCGGCCCCGGCGGGCGGCCAGAACTCCGGGCCGGGCGCGGCCTGCGGCGCGGTCACCGCGTCGGGTGCGCCGAGGACACCACTGGCGTGGCGCGTCCACGGCAGGTCCTGCCCGAGGCCGAGGGCGTCCCCGGCGGGGGCCTCCGAACGCGAGTGGAAGTGGATCACGCGCCGCCCCGTTTCGTCGGGCCCGGCCACGGAGAGCCGGAGCTGGAGGGCGCCCTTCTCGGGCAGCACCAGCGGGGCCTCCAGGTTCAGTTCCTCGACGAAGGCGGTACCGACCCGTCGGCCTGCGTGCAGGGCGAGCTCGACGAAGGCGGTGCCGGGCAGGAGCACGGTACCCGCGGCCCGGTGGTCGGCCAGCCAGGGGTGGCTCTGGAGGGACAGGCGCCCGGTGAACAGGAACCCGTCGGAGTCGGGCAGCTCGACGGCGGCACCGAGCAGCGGGTGCTCGGCGGAACCGAGCCCGGCGGAGGCGACGTCGCCGACCCGGGACACGGGTACGTCGATCCAGTAGCGGTCTCGCTGGAAGGCGTAGGTGGGCAGGTCGACCCGGCGGGCACCGGTCCCCGCGAAGACCGCCTCCCAGTCCACGGCCACACCCCGGACATACGCCTCACCGACCGACAGCCAAAACCGCTCCAGACCACC
>NZ_JBFAJR010000114.1:0-2642 GCF_040655295.1 Streptomyces sp. NPDC050448
GCGGCTCTGGCCGCTGTGCTGGCCGGGATTTCGGCGGAGCATCCGTTGACCGCGGTGGTCCATACGGCCGGTGTGCTGGATGACGGTGTGGTCGGGTCGCTGACGGCCGGGCGGCTGTCTGCGGTGCTGCGCCCGAAGGTGGACGCGGCCTGGAACCTCCATGAGCTGACTCGTGAGCTGGATCTGTCGGCGTTCGTGCTCTTCTCTTCCGCCGCTGGTGTCTTCGGTGGTGCGGGACAGGCCAACTACGCTGCGGGTAATGTCTTCCTGGACGCGCTGGCGGCCCACCGCCGGGCCCAGGGCTTGCCTGCGACCTCGCTGGCCTGGGGCCTGTGGTCCGAAGTCGGCGGTATGGGTGACGCCCTCGACAGCGACGACGTGTCCCGCCTCGGCCGCGGTGGCGTCGAGGCCCTGACGGCCGCCGAGGGCGTGGCGCTGTTCGACGCTGCGATGGCCGCCGAGGAGCCGCTGCTGGTGCCGGTGAAGCTGGATCTGGCCGCCCTGCGCGCCCAGGCGGGCATCGGCATGATCCCGCCGCTGCTGAGCGGCCTGGTCCGTACGCCCGCCCGCCGGGCCCGCAGTGGCGCGGCCGCGGGTGGTGCGTTCGCCCGGCAGATCGCCGCGCTGGCCGAGGACCAGCGCGCCGGTGCGGTGCTCGACCTCGTACGGGGTCAGGTCGCCGCGGTGCTCGGCTTCGCCGGTGTCGAAGCGGTGGACCCGGCGCGGTCGTTCAGTGAGGTCGGCTTCGACTCGCTGACCGCCGTCGAGCTGCGCAACCGGCTCGGCGCGGCCGCGGGTGTCCGTCTGCCCGCGACCCTCGTCTTCGACTACCCGAACCCCGCCGTACTGGCGGAGTACCTGCTCGCCGAACTGCTCGACAGCCAGGTCACCTCGGCGTCCCACACTGCCGTGGCCGCCGTCGCCCACGACGACGAGCCCATCGCGATCGTCGCCATGGCCTGCCGCTTCCCCGGCGGTGTCCGGTCGCCCGAAGACCTGTGGGGCTTCGTGCGTGACGGCCGGGACGCCATCTCCGGCATGCCTGAGGACCGCGGCTGGGACATCGAGGGGCTCTTCGACCCCGACCCCGACCGTGAGGGCACCAGCTACAGCACGGCGGGCGGATTCCTTTACGACGCCCACCACTTCGACCCGACGTTCTTCGGGATCTCGCCCCGCGAGGCCCTCGCCACCGACCCCCAGCAGCGCCTCCTCCTGGAGACCACCTGGGAGGCCTTCGAGCGGGCCGGCATCGATCCGGCGAGCATGCGCGGCAGCCGGACCGGCGTCTTCGCGGGAGTCATGTACAACGACTACGGCACCCTCCTCCACCGCGCCCCCGAGGGCCTGGAGGGGTACATGGGCACCTCCAGCTCCGGCAGCGTCGCCTCGGGCCGCGTCTCGTACACCTTCGGCCTTGAAGGCCCCGCGGTCACCGTGGACACGGCCTGCTCCTCCTCGCTCGTCACCCTGCACCTCGCCGTCCAGGCCCTGCGCAACGGCGAGTGCGACCTCGCCCTCGCGGGCGGCGTGACCGTGATGGCGACCCCGGGCACGTTCATCGCCTTCAGCGTGCAGCGCGGTCTCGCGACCGACGGCCGCTGCAAGCCCTTCGCGGCCGCCGCGGACGGTACGGCGTGGGGTGAGGGCGTCGGCATGCTCCTCGTGGAGCGGCTCTCGGACGCCCGCCGCAACGGCCACCCGGTCCTGGCCGTGGTCCGCGGCTCGGCGATCAACCAGGACGGTGCGAGCAATGGCCTGACCGCTCCGAACGGTCCCTCCCAGCAGCGGGTCATCCGCCAGGCCCTCGCCAACGCCGGCCTGACCGCCGCCGAGGTCGACGTGGTCGAGGCGCACGGCACGGGCACGACGCTGGGCGACCCGATCGAGGCGCAGGCGCTGCTGGCCACCTACGGCCGGGAGCACACCGAGGACCGGCCGCTCTGGCTCGGCTCCATCAAGTCCAACGTGGGCCACACGCAGGCCGCGGCCGGTGTCGCGGGCATCATCAAGATGGTGCAGTCGATCCGCCACGGCATCCTGCCCAAGACCCTGCACGTCGACGAGCCGACCCCGCACGTCGACTGGTCCGAGGGCGCCGTCTCCCTCCTCGAATCGGCCACCCCCTGGCCCGAGACCGGCCGCCCCCGCCGCGCCGCGGTGTCGTCGTTCGGCATCGGCGGCACCAACGCGCACACGATCATCGAGCAGGCTCCCGAGGAGGAGACCCGGCCCGTCGCTCCCGCCGGACTGCCGGCCCTGCCGTATGTCCTGTCGGCGAAGTCCGCGGACGCGCTGCGCGACCAGGCCGCCGGGCTGCGTGCCCACCTGGAGGAGGCGCCCGAGTCGGCCACCGTCGACGTGGCTTACTCCCTCGTCACCACCCGCGCGGCCTTCGACCACCGCGCGGTGGTCGTGGCCGGGGATCGCGAGGAACTCCTGCGCGGCCTCAACGCACTGGAGACCGAGGCGGCGGCTGCCGGCCTGGCCCGCGGGTCCGTGGGCACAGGGAAGACGGCGTTCGTGTTCCCGGGGCAGGGTTCGCAGTGGGTGGGCATGGCCGAGGCTCTGTTGGACGCTTCACCTGTGTTTGCTGCCCGGGTGGATGAGTGTGCGAAGGCGCTGGAGCCCTTTACCGACTG
>NZ_JBFAJR010000115.1:0-2617 GCF_040655295.1 Streptomyces sp. NPDC050448
GGTACTGCAGGGGGGACCCTGTGGGAGAGTAGGACGCCGCCGAACAATCATTGTGGGAAAGCCCCGCACCTTATGGTGCGGGGCTTTTCTGCGTTCAGGGGCATTGACCGAATCGGGCCAGGTAGTGCCAGACCCGCTTCAGGGCCTGTTCGTCGTACCGGCCGGTGCGGGCCGCATCGCCGAGGATGCGGGGGGTCAGCCGGCCCGCGACGGCGATGGCCGCGCCGAGGTCGACGTACGCCTGGCCCCGGTAGTCGGGGTGGCGGCGGAGCTCGTCGACGGTGAGGTCGAAGCCGGTGTGCCATTCGATCGCACAGGGGAGCTTCTCGGCGGCCGCCTCGACCTCGGTGTCCCGGTGGCTGGGGTCCAGTACGAGCGCGGCGACGTCACGGTCGAGCCGGACCGGGGCGTGGATCTGGGCCTCGATGTAGTCGTCCAGGGCGTCCTGGTCGTCGGCCTCCGCGAGGGCGATCAGGGACATGCGGTCGGCGACGCCGAAGGATTCCGGCTCGAGATGGCTGTCCGGGTAGCAGAACGTGGTCCGGGGCAAGGCCTCCGCGGTGAGGCGGAAGTGCGCGGAGCCGAAGCGGGGTGCGGCGCCGACCGGGTGGTGGCGGAAGTTCAAGGCCCCGTAGACGGGGCGGGCTTCGGCCGGCGCGTCGTCGTAGGCGCCTCCGAAGATCCGGCTCTCCCAGTGCCAACGCGCCCCGCCCGCACGGGCGGTGAGGCCGCCGTTGCTGGTGCCCGTGACGAACTGCGAGCGGTACACGCCGTCCTCGGCCAGCGCGGTGAGGATCGGGCGGTCGTCGCACAGGCGGTCCGGGTGGAAGTTGAGCGTCACCCTGAGAGTCGGGTCCAGCGGGGTGCCGGAAGAGAGACCGGTGACGTGGTGGAGAGCCCGCGCGTGTGGATTCATGGATGCAGTGTGCATGAGTGCTGTGATTGGATCCGGGATCATGAACCGGCATGTGGTGCGTCAAGTGCGGGCCGACGAGTGGCAGAAGGTCAAGGAGCTGCGGATCGCAGCCCTGCAGGATCCGGCGGCGCCGGTGGCCTTCCTGGAGGCCCTGGCCCAAGCGGAGGCCAGGACCGATGAGTTCTGGCAGGACCGGGCCCAGGGGGCTTCGCACGGGCGGCACGCGCGGCAGTTCGTGGCCGAAGGGCCGGACGGGCAGTGGGCCGGGTCGGTGACCGTCCTGGTCGAGGAGGGCGGGACCACCGATTTCTTCGAGCAGCCCATCGAGCAGACCCAGGGGCATGTGGTGGGCGTGTTCGTACGGGCCGAGCAGCGGGGCACCGGGCTCACCGAGGCCCTGTTCGCGGCCGCGCTGGACTGGGCCTGGTCGCTCGAGGGGCCGGGGCTGGAGCGCGTACGGCTCTTCGTGCACGAGGACAACGCGCGAGCCGCGGCTTTCTATCGGCGGTTCGGGTTCCGGGCGAGCGGGCAGGTCGTGCCGGCTCCGGGGAATGCGGGTGCCAAGGAGCTCGAGTACGTCATTTCGCGGCCGTAGCGAGCGGTGTGGGTGCTCAGGCGCGGGTGGGTTCGAAGACTGCCTCGGGCCAGCGGGCGCGGGCCTGCTCCCGGCTGCGGCACAGGGCGAGCAGGGGGAGGGAATCCTCCTGGAGGAGCTCGGGGAGCCGGGGGATCGGGGCCACGGCCGCGACGTCCTCCAGGACCAGTGTGAGTGGTGGGTCGAGCCGGCCGTGGGATGACCGTGCGGCCATGCGGCGGCCGTGCTCGACCACGCTCGCGGCGAGTGCGGTGAGCAGGGGCATCGCACCCGGGTGGGTGCGGGGGTCTTCCAGCGGTTCGCCCACCATGTAGAGGGTGCCCCCTTCGGTCACGAACGATGCGAGGGTGAGCGCATCTGTTCGGTTCGGGTTGCAGGCCTCGCGGATGTGGATCGACGTCAGGCAGGAGAGGGCACGGGCCGTCAGGTGCTGGGCCTGCTCGCGGCGTTCGGGGTGGGCGGTGAGGGCGCTCTCGAGTTCGCCGGCGGCGCCGGGGGCGGCCTGGGGGTGCGTACGGAGGATCCGGACCGGGTCCTGGGCGCTGTTGCCCTGGGCCCAGCGGTGCAGTTGCTTGAAGGGGCGGCCGTCGAGGGCGGCTGCCTGGAGCCAGCTGCGCAGGAGCGTCTCGGCCGTGTCGGCGACGGCCGCGTCCATCCGGGCCTGGGGGCGTACCGGGGCCAGGAGCGCGATGGCGCGGGCGGCGGCGGTGTCGCGGTCGGCGCAGGCGTCGGCGGGGTTCCAGTGCATGCGGGCCGGGGTGTCGCAGAGGTGCGAGGGGTCGTAGAGGAGGACCGGGCCGAGTTTGGCGCGGGCGTCCTTCGTCTCCGCCCAGAGGGTGGGGGAGGAGGTGACGACGAGGGCGGCGCCGTCTGCTGCCGCGAGGGCTTGGGCGGCGAGGTGGTGGCGCTCGGCGGGAGTGCCGTAGGCCATCCGGCTTTGGCGGGTGGGGGCTTGGGCGTGCCCGAAGCCGCCCCCGGGCTCTCGCGTCTGTTGCGGGGTGGGGACCGCCGGGTCGACGCCGCCGTCTACGGGGATACGGGCGACGGCCGCGAAACCCTGCTCGCCATCGGCGAAGCCAAATGGAACGACGTTATGGGGACCGGCC
>NZ_JBFAJR010000116.1:0-2381 GCF_040655295.1 Streptomyces sp. NPDC050448
GACGGGACTCCGCGAACCGCTCGTCAGCCAACCACTCCTTCACCAGCCCCAACACCCGAGCAGTCTCCTCGTGCACCGCAACCGCCACATCACCCTCGGGCAGCCCCGTCAGCGGGACGCACACGAGCTCTGCGGCCGCGGCCGTCGCCAGTGCGGCGTGGGCCGTGTAGCGCACGCCCACGGTGTCCAGTCCCGCGTGGCCGTCCGCGAGCAGGGCCCAGGGGCGCTGTTCGGCCGCGGAGACCGGGGTCAGGGGCAGGGCCGTCCAGTCGACCTGGAACAGGGACTCCGGACGGCCGCCGCGTGACGCCGCGCCGATCTGCTCGGGCGAGACGGCCCGCAGAGCGAGCGACTCCACCGAGGCGACCGGTGCGCCCGCCGGGTCGGCGAGTTCCAGGGAGACCGCGTCGTGCCCGGCCGGGGCCAGGCGGACCCGGAGCGCGGAGGCTCCGGCCGCGTGCAGGCGGACGCCGCTCCAGGCGAACGGGAGCCGTCCCCGGCCGGTGTTCTCGACGAGTCCGCCGAGTCCGGCCGCGTGGAGGGTGGCGTCCAGCAGTGCCGGGTGGAGGCCGAACCAGTCGGCCGTCTGGGCGGTCTCCTCGTCCAGGGCGACCTCGGCGTACACCGCGTCGCCGTGCACCCAGGCCGCGCGCAGGCCCTGGAAGGCAGGGCCGTAGTCGAACCCGGCCGCGGCGAGGCGCTCGTACAGGCCGTCGAGGTCGACCGCCTCGGCTCCGGCCGGAGGCCAGGCCGTGAGGTCGGCCGCGGGGGCCGGCGCGTCGGCGCCGGGGGCGAGGACACCCGCGGCGTGCCGGGTCCACGGCTCGTCGGCCGGGCTGTCCTCGTCGCGGGTGTACAGCGACAGGGTGCGTCGGCCGGTGTCGTCGGCTCCGGCGACGGAGAGCCGCAGCTGGACCGCTCCGCGCTCGGGGAGGACGAGCGGGGCCTCCAGGGTCAGCTCCTCCAGGACGCCGCAGCCGACCTGGTCACCGGCGCGGACCGCCAGCTCCACGAAGGCCGTGCCCGGCAGGAGGACCGAACCGAGGACGGTGTGGTCGGCGAGCCACGGGTGGGTGGCGCAGGAGAGGCGTCCGGTGAAGAGGAACCCGTCCGAGTCGGGGAGTTCGACGGCTGCCCCGAGCAGCGGGTGGTCCGTCGCGCCGAGGCCGAAGCCGGCGGCGTCGCCCGGGGTGTGCTGGGCGGTGGCCGCGGAGTCGAGCCAGTACCAGTCGCGCTGGAAGGCGTAGGTGGGCAGCTCGGTCGGGCGGGCGCCGGTCGGGGCGAAGTACGCCGCCCAGTCCACGGTGGCGCCGTGGGCGTGCGCGCCGGCGAGGGCGGTGAGGAGGGTGACGGGCTCGGGGCGGCCGGAGCGGAGGGCGGGCGCGAACCGGGCGCCGTCCTGGGTCAGGCAGTCCTGGGCCATGGCCGACAGCACGCCGTCGGGGCCGAGTTCGACGTACGTCGTCACGCCCGCGGCCTCCAGGGCCCGGACACCGTCCAGGAAGCGGACGGCTTCGCGGACGTGGCGGACCCAGAAGTCCGCGGAACCCATCTCGTCGGTGACGGGGGCGCCGGTCAGGTTCGACACGACGGGGATGCGCGGGGCGGCGTACGTCAGGGACTCGGCGACCTTGCGGAAGTCGGCCAGCATGCCGTCCATGTGCGGGGAGTGGAAGGCGTGGCTGACGGTGAGCTGCTTGGTCTTGCGGTCGGCGAACGCCGCCACCACGGCGAGCGCGGCGTCCTCGTCGCCCGCGATCACGACCGAGGTCGGCCCGTTGATCGCGGCGATGCTCACGCGGCCGGTCAGCAGCGGCAGGACTTCGTCCTCCGACGCCTGGACCGCGATCATCACGCCACCCGACGGCAGCGCCTGCATCAACCGGCCACGGGCGGCGACGAGTTCGCAGGCGTCGTCCAGCGAGAGCACCCCGGCGACGTGCGCGGCCGCTATCTCGCCGATGGAGTGACCGGACAGGAAATCCGGACGGACTCCCCAGCTCTCGACGAGCCGGTACAGGGCCACCTCGACCGCGAAGAGCGCGGGCTGGGTGAAGGCCGTCTGGTTCAGCAGGTCCGCTTCGGTACCGAACAGGACGTTCTTCAGCGGGAGTTCGAGGTCGAGGTGCTCGCACACGGCGTCCAGGGCGGCCGCGAACACCGGGTGGGTGTCGTACAGCTCACGGCCCATCCCGAGCCGCTGGCTGCCCTGGCCGGTGAACAGGAAGGCCAGCTTCCCGGCCCCGGCCGCACCCACCACGCCGCCCGTGACCCCGGCGGCCACCGGGTCACCGCCCGCGACGGCGGCCAGACCGCGCAGCAGTTCCTCACGGTCGCCGGCCACGACCACCGCGCGGTGGCCGAAGGCCGCGCGCCGCGTC
>NZ_JBFAJR010000117.1:0-2361 GCF_040655295.1 Streptomyces sp. NPDC050448
GTGCCCCGCCGGCGCCCGCGCGCCGCGTCGGCCGTGCTGTGCGCGTACGTGGTGCCGCACCCCGGCAACCCTGAAGCAGGCGCAGACCTGGCCCGCGCCCTGCGGGCCGAGCTCGCCCGGACCCTGCCCGTGCACCTCGTCCCCGCCCACGTCGTCGTGGTCGACGCGCTGCCCAGCACGGTCAGCGGGAAGACCGATCTCGACGCCCTCCCCGACCCCTTCGCCCGCACCACGCCGAGCGCACCCTCCCGGGTCGAACCCTCGGCGGCCGAACCCTCGGCGGCCACTCTGGAAGCGCGTGTCCGGCACCACTGGGCGGCGATCCTCGGCGTCGACGGCGCGCGGCTGTCGGCGGACTCCGACTTCCACGCCCTCGGTGGCGATTCCCTGGCCCTCGTCGAGATGCTCACCGCCGTCTCCTCGGACCTGCTGACTCCCCGCCAGGCCCAGCTGTTCACAGGCCGCCTGGACTGCCTGGTACGGAACCTGACGCTCGAACAGGTCTGCGCCCACCTGGCCGTCGCCCGCGAGGAGGCCTCCGTATGATCTTCGTCGGAGAGGGAGCACTGCTGCGCCGCGCCGTTACCCACGCCGCCACCCGCGGCCACCGGGTCGACCTGGTCTGCTCCGCCGACCCTCTGGATGCCGCTGCCGCCGACGCGCCTCACCTGGCGGTGGCGGACATCAACGCCCACGCCGCCACGCTGGCCCGCGCCTGCACCGACGGCATCGTCTGGTCCCTCAACAACCGGCAGATCTTCCGGGAGCCGCTGCTCCGGGCCGATGGCCTTCGCATCCTCAACATCCACAACGGGCTGCTGCCCCGGCACCGCGGCCTGCCCTCCGTAGCCGTCCTGTTCGCCCTGCTGCACGGCGACACGGAGTACGGTGCCACCGCCCACGAGGTCGACGCCGGCATCGACACCGGTCCGGTCCTGGCCGAACACCGCTTCCCCCTCGGGCCCGAGGACCGCTACCACCAGGTCATGCTGCGCAGCGTCCGCGCCTGCCAGGCGCTGTTCGAGCAGATCCTCCCGGCCGTCGCCGCCGGAAGGGCGCACCCCGCACCCGGTGCGGGGGCGGGGCCGTCCGCCTACTACGGCCTGCGCGCCCTGGACCGGATCGCGGCCTATCGCGACCACCCCGCCTACGCCCGGGCCACCGACCTCGGCCCCTTCGCCGCCCACGCTCACGAGGTCGCCCGGGTCCTACGGCCGTCCCGGTCGCCCTGACGGGCTCCGGCCCCGGGCGGGACATCGGCGGGGGCCTCGGGGCGGATGACCCGGAGGGGATGGCTGCCGGGCATCGCGGCCGGGCCGGCGCATCCTCACGGCCGCGCAGCGGCCTGCGCACGGCCCACCAGCTGGACGGGAGTCGTGCCGGCTTCGTCGCGGAAGCGGCGGGTGAAGGTGCGTACGCTCATGTTGGCGTGGGCGGCGAGGACCCCGGGGCCGATGCGGTCGGTGGTGAACATCCGCCGCATGCGGTCCGCCCACGATCCGCAGCCGGTCCACCACCGCGGTCGGCCGCGGGGCCGGTTCCAGCTCGAGCAGCGGCCGCAGTCGCTGGATCACCCGGCAGACCGTGGGCGCCGAGACCCCGAACAGCGGGGCGAGCTGCCGCACGGTGAGGTTCGTGCGGTAGTAATAGGCCACCGTAATCGGCCACCAGCAGCACCCGGTCCGCCGACGGCAGACACCACGGCCGGCCACCACCCGGGCCCCTCCCGCCCCGCTCCCGCACCACCACCTTCACCAGCTTCGCGAACCGGTCCATCCGAAAGCCCGTGAACGTCTCCACCCACACCGGCTCAGCCCGCAACACCCCACCCATTCAGGCGAAATGCCCCGGACCGAGCCTTCTGCAACACCCTCGGGCGGCTGAGGGAGCCGGCTCAGCCGAAGTTGCACTCGGCGAGGCCGGTGCGCCATGCGTTGGAGTCGTCCACGTAGGGCGCGTACACCCAGCCGGCGCTGTTGCCGTACCAGCCGCTGGCGTGCCACTCGTTGTCGATGTAGTACCAGACGTTGCCCTGGTTGGCGATGTTATCGCCGCGCTTCCAGCACAGGACGTCGACGTAGTCCCCGTTGAAGACGTCCGAGAGGGTGACCTTGCCGGACGTCGGGGAGTGGTAGGCGTAGATGCCCACCCCGTGCGAGGTGGTCAGGCGAGTCCACCCGCTGGTGGCGGAGGCGGTGGTGATCCCCGTGGCCAGCGCGCCGACAGTCAGGGCCGCGACCGTCGCGGCCATGGCGCCGCGGCGCCCGAGCGTGAACTTCATGGGTGTCTCCAGTCGGAAGTCGAATGCCGGGCCCGTCCACCGGGTCCGGTGATGGGGCCAACCAAAGCCCGCGGCCCCGG
>NZ_JBFAJR010000118.1:0-2315 GCF_040655295.1 Streptomyces sp. NPDC050448
GACGCGGCGCGCGGCCTTCGGCCACCGCGCGGTGGTCGTGGCCGGCGACCGTGAGGAACTGCTGCGCGGTCTGGCCGCCGTCGCGGGCGGTGACCTGGTGGCCGCCGGGATCGCGAGTGGCGTGGTGGGTGCGGCCGGGGCCGGGAAGCTGGCCTTCCTGTTCACCGGCCAGGGCAGCCAGCGGCTCGGGATGGGGCGTGAGCTGTACGAGGCCTTCCCGGTGTTCGCGGAGGCGCTGGACGCGGTGTGTGCGGGGATGCGTCTGGAACTTCCGTTGAAAGAGGTGCTGTTCGGCGGGGATGCGGCCGTTCTGGATCGTACGGAGTACGCGCAGCCCGCGCTGTTCGCGGTCGAGGTGGCCCTGTTCCGCCTCGTCGAGAGCTGGGGAGTCCGTCCGGACTTCCTGTCCGGTCACTCCATCGGTGAGATCACCGCCGCCCATGTGGCCGGTGTGTTCTCGCTGGAGGATGCCTGCACGCTGGTCGCTGCTCGCGGGCGGCTGATGCAGGCGCTGCCGTCGGGCGGTGTGATGATCGCGGTCGAGGCGTCGGAGGACGAAGTCCTGCCGCACCTGACCGACCGTGTCGGCATCGCCGCCGTCAACGGACCGCGGTCGGTGGTCATTGCCGGTGACGAGGCGGCGGCGGTCGCCGTCGCCGAGTCCTTCGCCGATCGCAAGAGCAAGCGGCTGACGGTCAGTCATGCCTTCCACTCCCCGCACATGGACGGCATGCTCGACGCCTTCCGTGAAGTGGCGGAGGGGCTCACCTACGAGACCCCGCGCATCGCGGTCGTCTCCAACCTGACCGGTGCGCTCGTCTCCGACGAGATGGGTTCGGCCGACTTCTGGGTGCGGCACGTCCGTGAAGGCGTCCGCTTCCTCGACGGCGTCCGGGCGCTGGAGGCCGCCGGGGTCACCACGTACCTCGAACTCGGCCCCGACGGCGTCCTGTCGGCCCTCGCCCAGGACTGCACCACCGCCGAAGACGCCGCCTTTGCCCCCGCCCTCCGCAAGGGCCGCGCCGAGGCGGACACCGTGACCACGGCACTCGCCCGGGCGCAGGCGCGCGGTGCCCGCGTCGACTGGGAGGAGTATTTCGCCGGAACCGGCGCCCGCGCCGTCGACCTGCCGACCTACGCCTTCCAGCGCGAGCGGTTCTGGATCGACCTGCCCGTCGGATCCTTCGCCGACGCCTCCGCCGTGGGTCTCCGGTCCGCCGATCACCCGCTGCTGGGCGCCTGCCTGGCCCTGGCCGACGCCGACGGTCTGCTCCTGACCGGCCGGCTGTCCCTGGCCACGCACCCGTGGCTCGCCGACCACCGTGTCATGGGCTCGGTGTTGCTCCCGGGCACGGCCTTCGTCGAACTGGCCCTGCGGGCCGGCGGGCAGGTCGGCTGCGACCTCGTCGACGACCTCACGCTCGAAGCCCCGCTCGTACTGCCCGAGGAGGGCGGCGTAGAGCTGCAGATCGCGGTCGCGGCACCCGACGCCTCGGGCCGCCGCTCCGTGGTCTTCCACTCCCGTGACGACCGCGCCGAGGACGACGAGCCGTGGGTGCGCAACGCGACCGCGGTGCTCACCGAGGGCGCGGTCGAGTCCCCCTCCTTCCAGCTCACGGAGTGGCCGCCCGCGGGCGCCGAGGCCGTGCAGGTGGAGGGCCTCTACGACGGGCTCGCCGACGCGGGCTTCGGGTACGGCCCGGTGTTCCAGGGCCTGCGGGCCGCCTGGCGCCGCGGTGAGGAGGTCTTCGCCGAAGCCGCCCTCGACGCCGAAGCCGACCCGGCCGCCGAGCAGTTCACCATCCACCCGGCCCTGCTGGATTCCGCGCTCCACGCCATCGGGCTCGGCTCGCTGGTGGAGGACACGGGCCAGGGACGCCTGCCGTTCTCCTGGTCCGGTGTGTCGGTCCACTCGGTCGGCGCGGACACCGTGCGCGTACGGCTCTCCCGGGCCGGCCGGGAGGCCGTACGGTTGGAGATCGCCGACGCCGACGGTGCGCCGGTCATCTCCGTCGACAGCCTGGCCCTGCGCGCCTTCTCGCCCGAACAGTTCGGCCGGGCGGCCGCAGGCCGGGGCGACTCCCTGTTCCGGGTGGAGTGGACGGCCACGACCTCCGCCGGGTCCTCCGACGACTGGGTGATGCTGGACGGCGGTCTGCCGGTTGTCGAGGGTGGTGAGATTCCGGCGGCGCTGGTGGTGCCGTGTGTGGGGCTGCCCGGGGGTGATGTGGCGGTTGCGGTGCACGAGGAGACTGCTCGGGTGTTGGGGCTGGTGAAGGAGTGGTTGGCTGACGAGCGGTTCGCGGAGTCCCGTC
>NZ_JBFAJR010000119.1:0-2267 GCF_040655295.1 Streptomyces sp. NPDC050448
GCCCGTTCTCTCATGCCCGCGACTACACCCGAACCTCCGTCCAGGCGATCACCCATTGCCACTCGAACAAGATTCGGTTTGCCACAACGCACTGATACCGCGGCGCCGCGTCAGCCGCGGCGGCTTCTTTGCCGACAGGAGCCGGTGCAAGACCTACCAGAGCCACCGTGCCGACAGCCTGCCCACCCGTCCTGTCTGACAAGATGTCAACTTTCTGCCCGGGGCGCACCAGATCTTTCTGGTAGCTCTCGAGCGCACCCTCAACGACCAGCGCTCCAGCGCTGATGGTCATCAGCTTTTCGGTTGCAGTCGCGCCGACGACCGCCTCGACCGACTCGACCCTCACAGGACCATCGGATATGAACACCGTCTCGGCTGCCGGCAGGACCACAGTGGGAGACGTACCCATCGGTGCCCCAGACTTAGCACCGCTACTCTGCGGCTCACCCGGCTTGTCACCACCCGCCTTGCCCGACCCGTCCGGCTTCGCGCTGACCGAGGAGGGAGCGGTGTAACCGGCAGCGGCATAGAGAGACTTGACCCCCTGCTGCGTGCCAGGCCCAAAGGTTCCCGAGGGGTCAGTGCCGCGGCTGTAGCCCATCGCAGCCAGAGCCTTCTGCAGCTGCACCACATCCTGCCCGACGGCGCCGGCAGTCAGGTTCCGGTAGGCCGGCAGTGAACCACCCAGAGCAAGCACGGGGCGGCCTGCGACTTCCACCAGTACAGCGCCAGGCTTCACCGTGTCCCCTGGCTTCACCTTGACCTTGGTCACCACCGCACGGATGGTGTCCGCGCCGCTGAGACCAGCTGACAGGACATCAACCCGCTGAGACGCGGCGACTTTGCCTCGAGTCACCAGTGATGCAGACAGCACCTTCTTCTCCACCGGCGCGGTCAGCACGTCGGCAGGGGGCGCGGCCGTCTCTGCCACGACCTGGGCGGGAGATTTCAGCAAAGTCGCCGCCCCTGCACCGACCCCCGTCAAAGTCAAAGTTCCCGCGACCACGCCGATCAGGATCCGGCGTCGGCGCACCAGACCGCCGCGCGGCGGCGCGGCCCGCTTGTGTCCTGGTCGGCCATCACCGGCGTGAACGTCGGCCATGGCCGTCGGCTCTGTCACAGTCCGGCGCTCCTACTTCTCGCCGGAAAGTACATCGGCCACAGCCTTCATCGAGGCGTCGAGATCCTTGCGGGCCTTGTTCAGCGCCTCGGCGCTCTTCTCGAGAGAGACTGTCTGCAGCTTGACCTCGGCCTCCCACCAGATCTTCGCCACATGTGTACGGTTGCGGCACGCGATGTCCGCCGTCGCCGTCGATATCTCCAAGGGGGTCACGTCCCGGCCGTGAAAACGCTGATCGTCGCTCGCGTCCAACGGCTGCTTGTAGGCGTAGCCCTGTTCCTTCATGCAGGAAGACCACGCCTGGAACGCAGTGACCACCGCCGGCTCCTCCTTGGACCGGACGAACGCCTCGTTCCCCAGCTTCTGCGCCTCCTCGCCGAAGGCAGCCGGGCTTCCCCCAAGCTTGGTGCGCGCTTCCCCAATACACACCTGCAGCGCCTTGCCATCGGGGCCCTCAGTCGATGTCCCGTCGACGGCACCCTCATTCACTGCCGCCTCGTATGCCGCCTGCTCGGCTTCATCAGGCTTGTATCCGCGTCTCTGCGCCAGCTCGCCATCATGGATGCCGTAACGCCAGTCGGTCAGCGTCTTGGGGCCCGCTTTCGGGAGCTCAGGAGCCGCATGCCACTTACCGAAGCCTGCCTTCTTCATGCAGTCACCGATGAGCATGGCCTTCGCCTTTGCCACCTGGCTCCGCTCATCGTCAGACAGCAGATAGGCCTCCATGGGCAGCGTCCACGTCGCGGGATCGGCCTCGTTGAACGCTCGAGTAGGAGCCGGGCGCAGCGTGTCGGGTCCGTCCGATGACACCGGCGACGAGCAGCCGGCGAGAGCAGCGGCCACCAGACCGAGGGTGAGCACCGTAGCCGACCTGGCCGGGGAAGGTATGAAGGAATGCATGCGGGTCTACCGTTCTGGAACTGCGAGGAAGCGCTCAACTGCACTACCGGCGGGAAGAGGTATCGCGGAGGCCCGACGAAATCCCTGCGGACTTCTTGGGCCGCAGGGATTTCGAGGGCTCCTGCTGAGGGAGAGTGGCAACCTCACTCAGTCCCCTCTCTGTCAGCCTTAGGCGAGACGTCCCGCTTCGGCGGGTTAGCCTGATAGGGCACCGACAGGAGAACCACCCCCCTCATGACCAGCACCA
>NZ_JBFAJR010000120.1:0-1922 GCF_040655295.1 Streptomyces sp. NPDC050448
CGCGCACATTTCCCCGAAAAGTGCCACCTAAATTGTAATCGTTAATATTTTGTTAAAATTCGCGTTAAATTTTTGTTAAATCAGCTCATTTTTTAACCAATAGGCCGAAATCGGCAAAATCCCTTATAAATCAAAAGAATAGACCGAGATAGGGTTGAGTGTTGTTCCAGTTTGGAACAAGAGTCCACTATTAAAGAACGTGGACTCCAACGTCAAAGGGCGAAAAACCGTCTATCAGGGCGATGGCCCACTACGTGAACCATCACCCTAATCAAGTTTTTTGGGGTCGAGGTGCCGTAAAGCACTAAATCGGAACCCTAAAGGGAGCCCCCGATTTAGAGCTTGACGGGGAAAGCCGGCGAACGTGGCGAGAAAGGAAGGGAAGAAAGCGAAAGGAGCGGGCGCTAGGGCGCTGGCAAGTGTAGCGGTCACGCTGCGCGTAACCACCACACCCGCCGCGCTTAATGCGCCGCTACAGGGCGCGTCCCATTCGCCAATCCGGATATAGTTCCTCCTTTCAGCAAAAAACCCCTCAAGACCCGTTTAGAGGCCCCAAGGGGTTATGCTAGTTATTGCTCAGCGGTGGCAGCAGCCTAGGTTAATTAAGCTGCGCTAGTAGACGAGTCCATGTGCTGGCGTTCAAATTTCGCAGCAGCGGTTTCTTTACCAGACTCGAGTACTTACTTAAATGTTAACCCACTATCTGGAACGCGACACCGTCGCGGCCCCCGAACCGCGGCGCGGTGGCGGCGAGCAGGTCGCCGAGGATGAACCGGGCGCGCTCCTGCGGCGGGTCGTCGCTCAGGGATCCGAGGTAGCGGTCGTGGGCCGCGAGGGAGCGTACGGCCCGGTCGCGGGAGTCGTCGTCGACGGCCACGGCGTGCGTGGCGTGCGGGGAGCCGGCGATCGCCACCTTGCCGGCCCGCCACGGCTCGAGTCCCTCGTCGAGCAGCTCGGGGAAGATCCAGCGGTTGGCGGCGTCGGCGACGGCGTCCAGGGCGGCGAGACCCACGGCACGGTGGTCGGGGGTGTTCCACGCGCCGGACGCCCAGGTGTCGTGGTGGTTGAAGGTGACGATGAGTTCGGGGCGGTGCCGCCGGACGGCGCGCGCCAGGTCGCGGCGCAGGCCGGGCCCGTACTCGATCGTCCCGTCGTTGTAGTGGTCGAGGAAGTCGACCTCGTGCACGCCGAGTTCCGCGGCGGCCTTGCGCTGCTCGGCCTCGCGCACGGGCCCGCACTGCGCCGGTTCCAGATCGGAGATGCCTGCCTCGCCCCGGGTGACGAGGAGGTACGCCACCTCGCGCCCCTGGGCGGTCCACTGGGCCACGGCGGGCCCGGCACCGAACTCGATGTCGTCGGGGTGGGCGACGATCGCGAGCACGCGGCTGAAGTCGTCCGGCAGTTCGAGGAGTGTGTCCGACTGGAAATAGAGGTTTTCGTCCCCCGGATCCTGGCTGTGGTGATGATGGTGATGGCTGCTGCCCATGGTATATCTCCTTATTAAAGTTAAACAAAATTATTTCTACAGGGGAATTGTTATCCGCTCACAATTCCCCTATAGTGAGTCGTATTAATTTCCTAATGCAGGAGTCGCATAAGGGAGAGCGTCGAGATCCCGGACACCATCGAATGGCGCAAAACCTTTCGCGGTATGGCATGATAGCGCCCGGAAGAGAGTCAATTCAGGGTGGTGAATGTGAAACCAGTAACGTTATACGATGTCGCAGAGTATGCCGGTGTCTCTTATCAGACCGTTTCCCGCGTGGTGAACAGGCCAGCCACGTTTCTGCGAAAACGCGGGAAAAAGTGGAAGCGGCGATGGCGGAGCTGAATTACATTCCCAACCGCGTGGCTCTACTTGTTGCGGGCTTTGTGTGGTTGCTTATTGGGGTTTGCACATGCAGTCTGGGCCTGATCGCGCC
>NZ_JBFAJR010000121.1:0-1873 GCF_040655295.1 Streptomyces sp. NPDC050448
GTTCTCTCGCACTTCGTTACTCGACATCTCGAAGCGTGAAGAACGGCCGCGTCACGTACGCCCAGATCCCGGGGATCTCAGCAGGTCGAGTGACCGGCGACGTTAAACGCCAAGCTAAGAGGTTGTTGTCTTTCCGGACTTGAGGGCGGCGTTTTCGCTGGTCAGGAGTAGGGGCGGTGATTCGGTGGGAGTCGTGACCTGTCGTGTCGTCGCTCCCCGGGAGGTTGCGGATGCCGTCGGTTGTCGGACTGCTGGAACAGCACGAGCTCGCAGCTCGCTGTCGGGTGGACGGGCTGCGTGAGGAGGCCGACCGTATCCAGGCCGAACTGGCCGTGGCCGAGCTGGAATGGCAGGAGTGGGTCATCGCCCGCAGGCGGGTCGATGCGGTGCTGGCTCCGGACTGCGGCAACACCGCAGGCACGGAAGACGTCCAGGATTCGCCGACTGCGGGCGGGCCGGCGCCCCGGGACTCGGCGAAGCCGAAGTCGCAGGTGCCGGTGTGGCGTGAGGGGCTCGCCTGGTCGGTGCTGTCGGTGGACTACCAGCGCATTCTGCAGGCTCTCTCGGACCGGGACCGGCTCCATCAAGGGCCACTGACCTGCCAGGAGATGGCCGTGATGTTCGGTCTGGACGCGGTGTCGGCCAAGGTGGAGGCACTGCGGTCGAAGGCGAAACGCCTGGTCGCGCGCGGCTGGCTGGCCGAACTCGCGCCGGGCCGGTTCATGCTCGCGAAGGCCGCGGCCGCGCGAGGCGGCGGGTCATGAGCAGGGTCATCGACCAGTAGATCATCGCTTCGGCGCTGGCGGTGCGGCGTTCGTAGTCGCGTGCCAGGCGGCGGGTGCGCATCAGGTGGGCGAAGAGGCGCTCGACGATCCACCGCTTGGGCAGGACCACGAAGCCACGCATATCGTCGCTGCGTTTGACGATCGCGAGGACCAGGGTGAGCGTGGCCAGGCAGTACTCGACGAGGCTTCCGGTGTAGCCGCCGTCGGCCCAGATGAGGGCGAGGCGGTGGTGCGCGTCGGCCACCTGCCCGAGCAGGGCCTGGGCGGCGGCGCGGTCGCCGGTGTCCGCGGCGGTGACCATCACCCCCAGCAGCAGGCCGAGGGTGTCGACCACGACGTGCCGCTTGCGCCCGTTGATCAGCTTGCCGCCGTCGAAACCGCGGCTGTCCAAGCCGACGACAGCATCCGCTTTGACGGACTGGGAGTCGATCACGCCGGCCGTCGGCTCCGCGTCCCGCCCCTCCCTCTCGCGGATCCTCGATCGCAGCCGGTCGTGGAACTCTTTGACCAGGGCGTGGTCGCGCCAGCGGCGGAAGAACGCATAGACCCGGTCCCACGGCGGGAAGTCGGCAGGCATCGCCCGCCACTTGATGCCGTTGTCCACGAGGTAGCGGATCGCGTCCAGTATCGCCCGGTGGCAGTATGCCTCCGGCTGCCCGCCCCGGCCACGCATCCAGCCGGGCACCGGCAGCAGCGGCCGGCCCACGGCCCACTCCGCGTCTGTCATGTCCGAGGGATACCGCCGAACACGTTCCGGGTGATCGGCCGCATTCCCGAACCGGTGAGCGACACAATCACACGTCGGTACAGACGAGTTGAACTCCACCGGCTCCAGCACGTACAACTGCGGCAACAGGGTCTCCTGGATCTCGGTTGGCTTCGCAACCCCGAGCTACCAAGAGGCCCTGCCTTCATGCCCACGACCAGCTGCGATCACCCGATCGAGACTCCCGTTCGACACACACCCCTCAAGATCGGAACGACAACAGCTACTACTGACTTCGGCGTTTCAAGGTGAGGCTGGGGTGTCGAGGGTGAGTCCGGTGCCGGCTATGAAGCCGTCGAGGGTGTGGGGCCGGTATTGAAGG
>NZ_JBFAJR010000122.1:0-1856 GCF_040655295.1 Streptomyces sp. NPDC050448
TGCCGGATGACGCGCTGCTGCGAGGGTCCGTTCGGGGCGGTCAGGCCGTTGCTCGCACCGTCCTGGTTGACCGCCGTACCGCGGATCACGGCCAGCACGGGGTGTCCGCGGCGGCGGGCGTCCGACAGGCGCTCGACGAGGAGCATGCCCGCGCCCTCGGCCGGGCTGAAGCCGTCGGCGTCGGCGGAGAAGGCCTTGCAGCGGCCGTCGGTGGACAGTCCGCGCTGCCGGCTGAACTCGATGAAGGTGCCGGGCGTGGACATGACCGTCACACCGCCCGCCAGGGCCATGGAGCATTCCCCGGCCCGCAGGGCCTGCACCGCGAGGTGCAGGGCCACCAGCGAGGCGGAGCAGGCGGTGTCGACGGTGACCGCCGGGCCTTCGAGCCCGAACACGTAGGAGAGGCGGCCCGAGACGACGCTGCCCGCGCTGCCCGTGGCCAGGTGGCCTTCGAGTCCTTCGGTGGCGGTGCCGCGCACGAGGTGGGAGTAGTCGGAGCCGTTGGTGCCGACGAAGACGCCGGACGGGGTGCCGCGCAGCGTCTCGGGGTCGATCCCGGCCCGCTCGAAGGCCTCCCAAGAGGTCTCCAGCAGCAGCCGCTGCTGCGGGTCCATGGCGAGGGCCTCACGCGGCGAGATCCCGAAGAACGCCGGGTCGAAGGAGGCCGCGTCGGAGAGGAAGCCGCCCTCACGGGTGTAGGAGGTGCCCTGGGCGTCGGGGTCGGGGTCGTACAGCGCCTCGACGTCCCAGCCGCGGTCCGCGGGGAACTCCGACAGGGCGTCCCCGCCGGAGGCCAGCAGCTGCCACAGCTGCTCGGGGCTGCGGACGCCGCCGGGGAAGCGGCAGCTCATCGCGACGACAGCGATGGGCTCGGCGTCGGCACCGGAACCGGCCGCCGTCGGCAGGGGTACGGCGGCCGCCGCGCTCTGACCGGCGAGTTCGGTCCGCAGGAACCGGGCGAGAACGGTGGGCGTCGGGTAGTCGAAGACGAGCGTGGGCGGCAGCTTGAGCCCGGCGGCCGCGTTCAGGCGGTTGCGCAGTTCGACGGAGGTCAGGGAGTCGAAGCCCAGTTCCTTGAAGGCCCGGCCCGCCTCGACGGCGTCCGGTCCGGCGTAGCCGAGGACGGCGGCGACGGCCGTACGGACCAGCTCCAGCAGCAGCCGCTCCTGTTCGGCCTCGGGCTGCCCGGCGAGTTGCCCCGCGAGCACGGCGGCGCTCCCGCTGTCCTCGGCGGCGTCGGTGCGGGCGCTGTCCATGACCTGCCGTGCCTCGGGGAGGTCATGCAGCAGGGGCCGGGTCCGGCCGGAGGTGAAGGCCAGGACGAAGCGCTTCCACTCCATGTCCGCGACGGTCAGGGTGGTCTCGTCGCGGTCCAGCGCGTACTGGAGGGCGGTGACGGCCCGCCCGGGGGCCATCTCGATGACGCCGTGGCGGCGCATGCGGTCACCGACGGCGCCTTCTGCCATGCCCCCGTCGCCCCACGGACCCCAGGCGAGGGAGGTCGCGGGCAGCCCGGCGGCGCGCCGGTACTCGGCGAAGGCGTCCAGGAAGGCGTTGCCCGGCGCGTAGTTGCCCTGTCCGGGCGCGCCGAAGGTGGCGGCGAAGGACGAGAACAGCACGAACGCCGACAGGTCGAGGTCACGGGTCAGCTCGTGCAGGTGGAGCGTGGCGTCCACCTTGACCCGCAGAACGCGCTCGACCTGGTCGGGGGTGAGGGCCTCGACGACGCCGTCGTCGAGGACGGCGGCCGTGTGCACGACGGCGGTCAGCGGCCGGTCGGCGGGGATGCCGGCGAGGAGCGCGGCGAGGGCGTCGCGGTCGCTGACGTCGCAGGCGGCGAGGGTGACCTCGGCGCC
>NZ_JBFAJR010000123.1:0-1824 GCF_040655295.1 Streptomyces sp. NPDC050448
GAGCAATGCTCAGGACCTGTGGATCGGTTCCGGGAAGGCACGCGGAGGGCGTACCTTCCCGCATGATCCCTTGAAGGTCTCCGAGTAGGCCCGCGTTCGCAGCGCGGGTCGGGAAGGTACGCCCATGCTCAGCGTAGTCACCGACGACGGCTCTACCCAGTCCGGCTCCCTGATCGACGAGATCGTCCGCGAAGGCGCCCGGCGGATGCTCGCCGCCGCGCTGGAGGCGGAAGTCAACCAGTACATAGCCGAGTTGGCTGCTGAGACCGACGAGCGCGGGCACCGCCTGGTGGTCCGCAACGGCCACCACCGGTCCCGCACCGTGGTCATAGCGGCCGGCCCAGTCGAGGTCACCGCGCCGCGGGTCAACGACCGACGCGTCGACGAGGCCACTGGCGAGCGCAAGCGGTTCTCCTCCAAGATCCTGGCCCCGTGGTGCCGCAAGTCCCCGAAGATCTCCGAGGTCCTGCCGCTGCTCTACCTGCATGGACTGTCGTCCGGGGACTTCGTGCCCGCGCTGGAGCAGTTCCTCGGCGGCACCGCCGGCCTGTCCCCAGCCACCGTCACCCGGCTGACCAAGCAGTGGAGCGACGACCACGCCGCCTTCCAAAACCGGGACCTGTCCGACCGCGACTACGTCTACGTGTGGGCAGACGGCGTGCACCCGAAGGTCCGCCTCGGCCAGGCCCACAGCTGTGTCCTGGTCCTGCTCGGCGTCCGGCTGGACGGCACGAAGGAGCTGATCGCGATCGCCGAGGGCCTGCGGGAGTCCACGGAGTCGTGGGCCGATCTACTGCGCGACTGCCGTCGCCGTGGCATGCGCGACCCCGAGCTGGTGGTCGGTGACGGTGCCATGGGCCTTTGGCGGGCGCTCGCCGAGGTGTTCCCGGCCGCACGGCCGCAGAGGTGCTGGGTTCACAAATCCCGCAACGTCACGAACTGCCTGCCCAAGTCCGCGCAGCCCGGGGCGGTGAAGGCGATGCAGGAGATCTACAACGCGGAGGACCGCGGCCACGCTGAGAAGGCGATCGAGACGTTCGCGAAGACCTACGGCGCCAAGTTCCCCAAGGCCGTCGCGAAGATCACCGACGACCGGGAGGAACTGCTCGCGTTCTACGACTTCCCTGCCGAGCACTGGATCCATCTGCGCACCACGAATCCGATCGAGTCGACGTTCTCGACGGTGAAGCTCCGCACCAAGGTCACCCGAGGCGCGGGCAGCCCGGCGGCCGCGCTCGCGATGGTGTTCAAGCTCGTCGAGTCCGCCCAGGCTCGATGGCGCGCGATCACCGGCGCCCACCTGGTGCCTCTCGTCCGCGCCGGCGCGCGCTTCGAGAACGGCGTCCTGGTCGAGCGGTCCGAGGTGGCGGCATGAACGCCATGCTCGCGGCGCTCGAAGCGCTGACCGACCGCGACACGAACCGTCGGGATGTCGCCGCCGACACGCTCGGGGATCTCCTGCGCGGCACCGCACTCGACACCGACACCGCCCGCCTGGTCGTCGGACGCCTGGTCAGCCTGGCCGTCAACGAACCGGTGACCACGGTCCGCGAGTCAGCCCTGAACGCGATCAGCGAGGCGTTCAACCACCACCGTCTGCCCCTGGACCTCGTCGAACCGCTGGCGGCCGCCATGCCGACGATGGAGCGCGAGCTCCTCGAACACGCCCTCTACATCCTCGGCGCCAGCCACGACCCGCACGCCCACCTGCTGATCGAGCCGTTCCTCCGCCACCCCGACCCACAGGTGCGCGAAGACGCCAGGCTCGCGGCAGCAGAGATCACCGCGTCGGAGGACCCCACCCACAACTCTTGACTATTGCTC
>NZ_JBFAJR010000124.1:0-1812 GCF_040655295.1 Streptomyces sp. NPDC050448
ACATTCAAATATGTATCCGCTCATGAATTAATTCTTAGAAAAACTCATCGAGCATCAAATGAAACTGCAATTTATTCATATCAGGATTATCAATACCATATTTTTGAAAAAGCCGTTTCTGTAATGAAGGAGAAAACTCACCGAGGCAGTTCCATAGGATGGCAAGATCCTGGTATCGGTCTGCGATTCCGACTCGTCCAACATCAATACAACCTATTAATTTCCCCTCGTCAAAAATAAGGTTATCAAGTGAGAAATCACCATGAGTGACGACTGAATCCGGTGAGAATGGCAAAAGTTTATGCATTTCTTTCCAGACTTGTTCAACAGGCCAGCCATTACGCTCGTCATCAAAATCACTCGCATCAACCAAACCGTTATTCATTCGTGATTGCGCCTGAGCGAGACGAAATACGCGGTCGCTGTTAAAAGGACAATTACAAACAGGAATCGAATGCAACCGGCGCAGGAACACTGCCAGCGCATCAACAATATTTTCACCTGAATCAGGATATTCTTCTAATACCTGGAATGCTGTTTTCCCGGGGATCGCAGTGGTGAGTAACCATGCATCATCAGGAGTACGGATAAAATGCTTGATGGTCGGAAGAGGCATAAATTCCGTCAGCCAGTTTAGTCTGACCATCTCATCTGTAACATCATTGGCAACGCTACCTTTGCCATGTTTCAGAAACAACTCTGGCGCATCGGGCTTCCCATACAATCGATAGATTGTCGCACCTGATTGCCCGACATTATCGCGAGCCCATTTATACCCATATAAATCAGCATCCATGTTGGAATTTAATCGCGGCCTAGAGCAAGACGTTTCCCGTTGAATATGGCTCATAACACCCCTTGTATTACTGTTTATGTAAGCAGACAGTTTTATTGTTCATGATGATATATTTTTATCGGCACTGTTGCAAATAGTCGGTGGTGATAAACTTATCATCCCCTTTTGCTGATGGAGCTGCACATGAACCCATTCAAAGGCCGGCATTTTCAGCGTGACATCATTCTGTGGGCCGTACGCTGGTACTGCAAATACGGCATCAGTTACCGTGAGCTGCAGGAGATGCTGGCTGAACGCGGAGTGAATGTCGATCACTCCACGATTTACCGCTGGGTTCAGCGTTATGCGCCTGAAATGGAAAAACGGCTGCGCTGGTACTGGCGTAACCCTTCCGATCTTTGCCCGTGGCACATGGATGAAACCTACGTGAAGGTCAATGGCCGCTGGGCGTATCTGTACCGGGCCGTCGACAGCCGGGGCCGCACTGTCGATTTTTATCTCTCCTCCCGTCGTAACAGCAAAGCTGCATACCGGTTTCTGGGTAAAATCCTCAACAACGTGAAGAAGTGGCAGATCCCGCGATTCATCAACACGGATAAAGCGCCCGCCTATGGTCGCGCGCTTGCTCTGCTCAAACGCGAAGGCCGGTGCCCGTCTGACGTTGAACACCGACAGATTAAGTACCGGAACAACGTGATTGAATGCGATCATGGCAAACTGAAACGGATAATCGGCGCCACGCTGGGATTTAAATCCATGAAGACGGCTTACGCCACCATCAAAGGTATTGAGGTGATGCGTGCACTACGCAAAGGCCAGGCCTCAGCATTTTATTATGGTGATCCCCTGGGCGAAATGCGCCTGGTAAGCAGAGTTTTTGAAACGTAAGGCCTTTGAATAAGACAAAAGGCTGCCTCATCGCTAACTTTGCAACAGTGCCCTCGCGATGACATCGCCCAGCGGCTGGCCATCATCCTGTGCATCGACCAGGGCGCCCCCGATCTCGGCGAAGGATT
>NZ_JBFAJR010000125.1:0-1761 GCF_040655295.1 Streptomyces sp. NPDC050448
GTGACCATCGCCCCCGTCACCGACGGCCCGCTCGCCCGCCTGGACCCCGCACGCAGCCTGCCGGCCGGGCACGTCGGCGAGATCCTGGTCCACGGCGACTCCGTCAGCCGGCACTACCACCGTGCACCGCAGTGCGACGCCCTGCACAAGGCGACCGAGGCGCGCCCCGGAGGCGAAGCCCCGCGCATCTGGCACCGTACCGGCGACCTCGGCCGCCTCGACGACGAGGGGCGGCTGTGGTTCTGCGGCCGCGCCGCGCAGCGGGTGCGCACCGGTTACCGGGACCTGCACACCGTGCGCTGCGAGGGCGTCTTCAACGCCCATCCCCTGGTCCGGCGCACCGCCCTGGTAGGCATCGGGCAGGCCGGTGCACAGCGGCCGATCGTCTGCGTGGAGATCGAGACCGGGACGCAGGAGGCAGCGCTCGACGACAGCGGGTGGAGGAGGCTGGTGGCCGAGCTGCGCGCGATGGCCGAGGCGCACGCCGCGACGACCGGCCTCCGGGAGTTCCTGCGCCACCCCGGCTTCCCCGTGGACATCCGGCACAACGCCAAGATCGGCCGCGAGGAGCTGGCTCGCTGGGCCGAGCGGCAGCAGCTCCGGCCCGCCCCGCTGTTCTCACGTGCGAGGCTCGGGACCCGGGGGCGGGCACGGTGAAGGTCCTGGTCACCGGAGCATCCGGATTCCTGGGCGGGCACTTGGCCGACGGCGCCCTGCGCCAAGGCCATCAGGTCCGCGCCCTCGTACGGCCCGGCAGCGATGCCGTACGGCTGCGCTCCCTGCCCGGTGTCGAGGTCGTCACCGGCGATCTCGCCGACGGCGGCTCACTGGGTCGGGCGGCAGAGGGCTGCGAAGCGGTGCTGCACAGCGCGGCACGGGTCGTCGACCACGGCAGCCGCGCGCAGTTCGAGGCCGCCAACGTCACCGGCACGCTGCGGCTGCTGGCGGCGGCGCGGTCGGCGGGGGCGCGGCGATTCGTGTTCGTCTCCAGCCCGAGCGCGCTGATGCGGGTACGGGAGGGCGACCGCCTCGGCATCGACGAGAGCACCCCGTTCCCGCAGCGGTGGTTCAACCACTACTGCGAGACGAAGGCGATCGCCGAGCAGCACGTACGGGCGGCCGACGGCCCGCAGTTCACCACCTGCGCGGTGCGCCCACGCGGCATCTGGGGGCCGCGTGACCACGCCGGATTCCTGCCGCGCATGGTCGACGCCATGCGCTGCGGCCGGCTGCCCGACCTGTCAGGCGGCAAGCGGGTCCTGGTGTCGCTGTGCCACGTCGACAATGCGGTGGACGCCTGCCTGCGGGCTGCCGTCGCCCCCGCCGCGCGGGTCGGCGGCAAGGCCTACTTCGTCGTGGACCGCGAGGAGACGGACCTGTGGCCCTTCTTGGCCCGGGTCGGCGCCCTCTTCGGCTGCCGGCCGCCCGCTCCGCGCATCCCGCTCCGCCTCGGCCGCGGAATTGCCGCGGCGGTCGAGACGGGCTGGCACCTGCACCACCGATCCGGGGGCAGGGGAAGAGGCCCGGACACGGGTCCGCCGCTGAGCCGCTACATGCTGGCGCTGCTGACCCGTTCGGCGACGTACGACACCACTGCCGCCCGGTACGACCTCGGATACACGGCTCCGCGCACCCAGGCCGAAGGACTGCGGGCGCTGCACGAGTGGGTGACGGCGGGGGGCGGGGTCGCCGCCTGGACCGCCGGCCCGGCAGCCTCCACCGGCTCCCTCGCGCCGGCCCGCCCCGCGCCGCGCACCGCAC
>NZ_JBFAJR010000126.1:0-1704 GCF_040655295.1 Streptomyces sp. NPDC050448
AGTGCGTTGTGGCAAAGGGAGTCCCTGTTCGATGAGCAGGGGCTTCTTCGTGTGTGGGGCATGACCGCGACGGGGTAGGGGCAGGCAGCGGACGGCTTGTTGTGGATCGAGGAGGGTGCGATGCCGTCGGTGCTGGGGTTGATGGAACAGCGTGAGGCGCGGGCGAGGCAGGATCTGGAGTCCTGGACGGAGGTCCTGGAGCAGGCCCAGGCGGAGGTGGATGCCGCGCGGGAACGGGTCGAGCGGGCCCGGGTGGGGTGTGAGGAGCTCGTGTCGGTGCTGGCCGAGGAGAGGCCGGTGATTACGCCGGTTTCCGTGCCGTCCGGTGGTGAGATGGTTGCTGCCGTGGGATCGGGCGGCTCCGGCGCGGGGCATGGCGAGAGGCCGCCGGTGTGGCGGTCGGGCATGGGTGAGCAGGTGCTCGGCGGCCTGTATCGGGAGGTGTTCGCCGCGGTGGTGGCTGCTGCGGGGCCGGTGAACGGAGTGGAGCTGACGCGGGCGGTGGGCCGGGAAGCGGAGATCAAGAACGAGGTGGAGAAAATCCGGCACCGTGCCTACGTGCTGGAGAGGCGGGGCTGGCTGGTGCGGGCGAAGGACGGACGGTTCATGCCCGTGTCCGGGGCAGTCGGCCGGGACGCTTCTCCGGCCAGCGCGGAGCGTCTGCGGCCAGGCGCCGGGACAGCCTGATCACAGCGGCCCACCACACCATCTGCTGGTGATGGTCGGCACGGCGTTCGTGGTCGCGGTTGAGGCGGCGTGAGCGGGAGAGCCAGCTCAGCGTTCGCTCCACCACCCACCTGCGGGCCAGTACGACAAATCCGCGCTGCCTGTCGGATCGGCGCACGACCTCGACCCGGACCCCGTGGCGGGCGAACGCCTTCGCCAGCGCCGGACCCTGGTAGGCGCTGTCGACCCACACCAGTTTCAGCAGCCGGCCCGGCTGGTCCATGAATGTCTCCAGCAGCGCGGGGGCGGCCTTGGAGTCGTGGACGTCCGCCGGGGTCACGGTGACCTCCAGGAGCAGGCCCTCGGTGTCGGTCAGGACGTGGCGCTTGCGCCCGTCACGTGATTTACCGCCGTCGTATCCGCGGCTGTCCTCGCCGACGGTCTCGGAGGCGTCCACCGACTGACTGTCGATGATCCCGGCACTGGGCTCGGTATTGCGGCCTGCACGCTCCCTCGCCGTGCGGCGCAGGCGCTCGTGCAGTTCCCGCACGTAGTCGCAGGCCCGCCAGCGGCGGAAGAAGTCGTAGACCGCCCGCCAGTACGGGAAGTCGACCGGGACGGCCATCCACTTCACGCCGTTGTCGACGAGGTAGCGCACAGCGTCGAGCATCTCTCGGTGGCAGTGTGCCTCCGGGCGCCCACCTCGGTTGAGCAGCCAGGCCGGTACCGGCATCGCGGAGCGGACCTCGGCCCATTCTGCGTCCGTCATGTCACTCGGATAGCACCGCGCCCGCTGTCCCGGAGCGATCGAACCGAACCTGTGCACGTAGCAGTCACACCCATGGGTGACCGCGGTGGACGCATGCACAGGGATACTGCTCAACTGATGAGGCAACGGGCTTCCTTGGTCGTGCTGGTGTCGTAACCGCGTCACTACCAAGGGGCCCGTTCTCTCATGCCCGCGACTACACCCGAACCTCCGTCCAGGCGATCACCCATTGCCACTCGAACAAGATTCGGTTTGCCACAACGCACTGA
>NZ_JBFAJR010000127.1:0-1658 GCF_040655295.1 Streptomyces sp. NPDC050448
GTTTCTGACCGGGAGGCGTTGCGGGAGCTGCTGGCCGCCGAGGCCGACACGCTGACGGCTGTGGTGCACACCGCTGGTGTGCTGGATGACGGTGTTCTGGATGCGCTGACGCCGGAGCGGTTCGAGAGCGTGCTGCGGGCCAAGGCCACCTCTGCCCTCAACCTGCACGAGCTGACCGTCGAGCTGGGCATCGAGCTCGACGCCTTCGTCCTCTTCTCCTCCGTCACCGGAACCTGGGGCACGGCCGGTCAGGCCAACTACGCCGCTGCCAACGCCTACCTGGACGCCCTCGCCGAGCAGCGGCGGGCGGCCGGTCTGGCCGCGACGTCCATCGCCTGGGGTCCGTGGGCCGAGGGCGGCATGGCCGCCGACGGAGTGCTTGACGCGCGGATGCGGCGGGGCGGCGTACCGCCCATGAACGCCGAGTCTGCCGTCACCGCCATGGAGCGCGCCCTCGCGGCCAACGACACCGTGGTCTCCGTCGTGGACGTGGACTGGGACCGCTTCGCTCCCGGGTTCACCTCAGTGCGCCCCGGCAAATTCCTCGCCGAACTCCCGGAAGCACGCGCGGCGTTCTCCGCACCGCAGGTCGAGGAGAGCCGGCACGCGCTCGCGCAGCAGCTGGCGGGCCTCTCCGCCGCCGAGAGGGGCCGGCTCCTCCTGGACCTCGTCCGCAAGGAGGTCGCGGCGGTCCTCGGCCACAGCGGTGTGGAAAGCGTCGGTGCGGGGCGGGCGTTCAAGGAGCTCGGCTTCGACTCGCTGACCGCGGTCGAGCTGCGCAACCGCCTCGGTGCCGCCACCGAGCTGCGCCTCCCGGCTACGTTGATCTACGACTACCCGACGTCCGTGGACCTCGCCGAGTACCTGCGGGGTGAACTGCTCGGCATCGAGGCCGCGGTGGCCACCTCCGCGCCTGCCCTCGCGGCCGTCGACGACGACCCGATCGCGATCGTCGCGATGAGCTGCCGCTTCCCCGGTGGTGTCCGCACCCTCGAGGACCTGTGGCGGCTCCTGGCCAGCGGCAGTGACGCCATCGGGGAGTTTCCGGCCGACCGCGGCTGGGACGCCGAGGAGCTGTTCGGGCCGCGGTCCGAGCAGGAGGACTCGTACGCCCGCGAAGGCGGATTCCTCTACGACGTCGCCCAGTTCGACCCGGCTTTCTTCGGTATCTCGCCGCGTGAGGCCCTCGCGATGGACCCGCAGCAGCGGCTGCTGCTGGAGACCTCCTGGGAGGCCTTCGAGCGGGCCGGCATCGACCCGTCGTCGATGCGCGGCACCCAAGCCGGTGTCTTCGTCGGCACGAACGGCCAGGACTACCTGTCGCTCGTGCTGAACTCCGCCGACGGCGGCGACGGCTTCATGAGCACCGGCAACTCCGCCAGTGTCGTCTCGGGCCGCCTCTCCTACGTGTTCGGTCTGGAAGGCCCGGCGGTCACCGTCGACACCGCCTGCTCCGCCTCGCTCGTGGCCCTGCACCTCGCGGTGCAGGCCCTGCGCAGCGGTGAGTGCTCGATCGCGCTCGCCGGTGGTGTGACCGTCATGTCGACGCCGGGTGCGTTCGTGGAGTTCGCCCGTCAGGGCGGTCTGGCCGCCGACGGCCGGATCAAGGCCTTCGCGGCTGCGGCGGACGGTACGGGCTGGGGTGAGGGTGTCGGCAT
>NZ_JBFAJR010000128.1:0-1612 GCF_040655295.1 Streptomyces sp. NPDC050448
CACCCTCACCCCAACCCGTGCCATCGGCCGAGGCGGCGAAGGCCTTGATCCGGCCGTCCTCCGCCAACCCACGCTGACGGCTGAAATCGATGAAGTTCTCCGGCGTCGACATGACGGTGACACCGCCCGCCAGCGCCAGCGAGCACTCGCCGTTGCGCAGCGCCTGGATCGCCCAGTGCAGCGCGACGAGGGACGACGAGCACGCGGTGTCGACGGTGACCGCCGGACCCTCCAGCCCGAAGACGTAGGAGACGCGGCCCGACATGACGCTCCCCGCGTTGCCCGTGCCGACGTGGCCTTCGAGGCCGTCCTGGTCGCGGGTGATGAGGGAGAGGTAGTCCTGGCCGTTGGTGCCGACGAAGACACCGGCGCGGCTGCCGCGCAGCGACGCCGGGTCGATGCCGGCCCGCTCGAAGGCCTCCCAGGAGGTCTCCAGCAGCAGCCGCTGCTGGGGGTCCATGGCGAGGGCCTCGCGCGGGGAAATCCCGAAGAAGTCCGCGTCAAAGTCCGCCACCCCGGCGACGAAGCCGCCCTCGCGGGTGTACGAGGTCCCCGGCTGGTCCGGGTCGGGGCTGTAGAGCCGCTCCAGGTTCCAGCCGCGGTCGGCCGGGAAGGCGTCGACCGCGTCCGTACCCTGCGCAAGCAGCTCCCAGAGGTCCTCTGGGGTGCTGACCCCGCCGGGGAAACGGCAGCTCATGGCGACGATGGCGATCGGGTCGCCGTCGACGGCCGCGGCGACGGGGAGCATGGCGCCGGAGACCGGGACGCTGCCGACGAGCTCCTCGCGAAGGTACTCGGCCAGCGCGGCGGAGGTCGGGTAGTCGTAGACGAGGGTGACGGGCAGCCACAGCTCGGTGGCCGCGTTCAGGCGGTTGCGCAGCTCGACCGCGGTGAGGGAGTCGAAGCCGAGCTCCTTGAAGGCGCGTTCCGCACCGACCGCGTCCGCGCCCCCGTGTCCGAGGACGGCGGCGACGTGCGTGCGGACCAGCCCGAGCAGCTCTCGTACCTGCTCGGCGGGGGCGAGCGCGGCGAGCCGCGCGCCGAGGGAGAGGGGGCCGTCGGCCTGCGCGGACGCGGCCCGGTCGGTACGAGCCTCGGCGGCCGAGCGGGTCGCGCGGACCTCGCTGAGCTCGTCGAAGAGGGTGCTGCCGCGTACGGCGGTGTGGCCGGAGAGGTACTGCTCCCAGACGACGTCGGCCACGGTGAGGGAGGCGTCCGCACCGGCCACGGCCTGGCCGAGCGCACGGATCGCCGCGCTCCCGTTCATGGGCGGTACGCCGTCCCGGCGCATCCGGGCTTCGAGAGCCTCGTCGGCGACCATACCGCTCTCGGCCCACGGACCCCAGGCCAGCGAGGTGGCAGCCAGACCGGCTGCCCGCCGCTGCTCGGCGAGCGCGTCCAGGTAGGCGTTGGCGGCAGCGTAGTTGCCCTGACCCGCCGAGCCGATCGTGCCACTCATGGACGAGAACAGCACGAAGGCGTCGAGCTCGATGCCCAGCTCGACGGTCAGCTCGTGGAGGTTGAGGGCAGAGGTGGCCTTGGCCCGCAGCACATTCTCGAACCGCTCCGGCGTCAGCGCGTCCAGCACACCGTCATCCAGCACACCAGCGGT
>NZ_JBFAJR010000129.1:0-1525 GCF_040655295.1 Streptomyces sp. NPDC050448
CGGAAGATTTCAAGTCCAGTGAGACGGTCGTGACGCTATGAGGTTTGTGGTGTGGGTTCCCGGCGCTTGGCCGGGTCGTTGATCCATGCCTTCTGGGGTATCTCGGGTGGTCGGGGGCGGCGGCCGAAGCGTTCGGGGTGGCGTGCGTATGCCTGGGCGAGGGTGACGGCCCGCTGGTCGCGGACCTCCTCGGCGGTCCCGAAGTGGACGGATGCCGGCGTGTGCCAGCCGATGCCCGAATGCCGGTGCTCATGGTTGTAGTACGCGATGAAGGCGTCGAACCACTCGCGGGCGTGGGCCAGGGAGTCGAAACGTTCGGGATAGTCGGACATGTACTTCGTGGTCTTGAACTGGGCCTCCGAATACGGATTGTCGTTGGAGACCTTCGGCCGCGAGTGCGACCTGGTCACGCCCAGATCGATCAGCAGTTGGGAGACCTTCTTGGAGGTCATCGACGTGCCGCGGTCGGCGTGCACGGTCTCGGGCACGATGCCGTTGCGGGTGATCGTCTCGCGGATCAACTCCTCGGCCCGTGCAGCCGATTCGGCCGCCTCGACGGTGTGGCCGACGATGTACCGGCTGAAGATGTCGATGATCACGTAGGCGTGATACCAGATGCCCTTGACCGGTCCGGCCGCCTTGGTGATGTCCCAGGTGAACACCTGCGACGGGCCGGTGGCGACCAGCTCGGGCACCGTCTTGGCGGGATGGGTGGCCTGGCGGCGGCGCTCGCCGGTCTGCCCCTTTTCACGCAGGATCCGGTACATCGTGGAGACGGAGCAGTGGTAGCGCCCGGCATCCAGCTCACGGGCCCAGATCTGTGCGGGCGCCAGCTCCGCGTACTCGATGCTGTTCATCAACTCCAGAACCGCGGCCCGCTCTCCAGCCGCGAGGGCCGAGGGCTGGACCTGCGGCGAGCGGGGCCTGCGCGGCGTGGGGGGCTGAAGCCGGCGGTAGTGGGTGGCCCTGGAGCGGCCGGTCAGCTGGCACGCGGCGGTGATGCCCAGTCTGCCCTCGATGCCGGTGAACGCTTCATCCACCACCGGGTCGGCGGCAGCCTTCAGTCCGCGCTCTCGGAGATCATTTCCAAGAGCGCGGAAGCTTTTCCCATAACCTCCAGCGCGGCCTTGTTCCGGGCCAGTTCCCTCTCCAGTCGTTCCACCTGGCGGCGCAGTTTCTCGTTCTCCGCCTCGGCCGTCGACTTCTTCGGCCGGGCCGGGCTGGTGCGATGGTCGACCAGCTTCTCCAGGGCTCCGGCGTCCCGTGCGGTCCGCCATTCCGTGACGTGCGAGTGGTACAGGCGCTCGCGGCGCAGGACCGCGCCTTTCTCGTTCTTGGGTGCGGCGTCGTACTCGGCCACGATCCGCAGCTTGTACTCGGGGCTGAAGGAGCGGCGCTTCGGCCTGGGGGCCGGGTCGGATCCGGCGGGCTTGGTGCTGGTCATGAGGGGGGTGGTTCTCCTGTCGGTGCCCTATCAGGCTAACCCGCCGAAGCGGGACGTCTCGCCTAAGGCTGACAGAGAGGG
>NZ_JBFAJR010000130.1:0-1508 GCF_040655295.1 Streptomyces sp. NPDC050448
GGCGGGTTGCCGTGCTTGCGGGACGGCAGGTCGGCGTGCTTGCTGCGGAGCATCGAGAGGGCGCTGATCAGCGTTT
Organism: Streptomyces sp. NPDC050448; assembly: GCF_040655295.1. Classification (NCBI taxonomy): domain Bacteria; kingdom Bacillati; phylum Actinomycetota; class Actinomycetes; order Kitasatosporales; family Streptomycetaceae; genus Streptomyces; species Streptomyces sp. NPDC050448. Next base: position 77 of record NZ_JBFAJR010000130.1, read on the forward strand.
CGCGGGTGTCCGCCGGGTCGATGACGTCGTCGACGAGACCGCGCTCGGCCGCGTAGTACGGGTGCATCAGCTCGGCCTTGTACTCCTTGACCATGCGCGCGCGCATCGCCTCGGGGTCCTCGGCTTCCGCGATCTGCTTGCGGAAGATGACGTTGGCGGCGCCCTCGGCGCCCATGACCGCGATCTCGTTCGTCGGCCAGGCGTACGTGAGGTCCGCGCCGATGGACTGCGAGTCCATGACGATGTACGCGCCGCCGTAGGCCTTGCGCAGGATCAGCGAGATCCGCGGGACCGTGGCGTTGCAGTACGCGTACAGGAGCTTCGCGCCGTGGCGGATGATGCCGCCGTGCTCCTGGTCGACGCCCGGCAGGAAGCCGGGGACGTCCAGCAGCGTGATGATCGGGATGTTGAAGGCGTCGCACATCTGGACGAAGCGCGCGGCCTTCTCGGAGGCCTCGATGTCGAGGACGCCGGCGAGGTGGCCGGGCTGGTTGGCGACGATGCCGACGACCTGGCCGTCGAGCCGGGCCAGGGCGCAGATGATGTTGCGGGCCCAGCGCTCGTGGATCTCGAGGACGTCGCCTTCGTCGACGAGCTCCTCGATCACCTTGAGCATGTCGTACGGGCGGTTGCCGTCCGCCGGGACCAGGTCCAGCAGGACGTCCGAGCGCCGGTCGGCGGGGTCGGAGGTCTCGTGGACCGGCGGGTTCTCCCGGTTGTTGGAGGGCAGCATCGAGATGAGGTAGCGCACCTCGGAGATGCAGGTCTCCTCGTCGTCGTACGCGAAGTGCGCGACGCCGGAGGTCTCGGCGTGCACGTCGGCGCCGCCGAGGCCGTTCTGGGAGATCTCCTCACCGGTGACGGCGCGGACGACGTCGGGGCCGGTGATGAACATCTGCGAGGTCTCGCGGACCATGAACACGAAGTCCGTCAGGGCCGGCGAGTACGCGGCGCCGCCGGCGCACGGGCCCAGCATCACCGAGATCTGCGGGATGACACCCGAGGCCTTGGTGTTGCGCTGGAAGATGCCGCCGTAGCCGGCGAGCGCGGAGACGCCCTCCTGGATACGGGCACCGGCGCCGTCGTTCAGGGAGACCAGCGGGGCACCGGCCGCGATGGCCATGTCCATGATCTTGTGGATCTTCGTGGCGTGGGCCTCGCCCAGGGCGCCGCCGAAGATGCGGAAGTCGTGCGCGTAGACGAAGACCGTGCGGCCCTCGACCGTGCCCCAGCCGGTGATGACACCGTCGGTGTACGGCTTCTTGCTCTCGAGGCCGAAGCCGCTCGCCCGGTGGCGGCGCAGCTGCTCGACCTCCTTGAAGGAACCCTCGTCGAGCAGCAGCGCAATGCGCTCGCGCGCGGTCAGCTTGCCCTTGGCGTGCTGCGCCTCGGTCGCCCGGTCACTGGGTCCACGCCGCGCCTGCTCGCGCAG
>NZ_JBFAJR010000131.1:0-1472 GCF_040655295.1 Streptomyces sp. NPDC050448
GGCCGGTTCTACTGATCCCCGCAACACCCTGGAGTTCAGGGAGTTGCGGGGATCATGGGTTTTGAGGTGCTGAAGGCGAGGTTCTTCGAGGCGCTGGATCGGGAGGACGGCAGTATCACCGCTGCCGCTCGCGCAGTCGGCGTGAACCGTAATACGGCGTTCGGATGGGCCCGTCAGGCCGGTGTCCGCGGTCGCGGCAAGCCCGGCACGGCCGGGCATCCGGGTCGGGCGGAGTACGAGCGGCTGCGTGCGGCCGGAGTCCGACGCCGCGATGCCGCCGCGCAGGCCGGTGTCCACGAGCGGACCGCCGAGGACTGGGACCAGGGCATCCGGCAGATCGGCCACTCGCGTCTGCGTGCTGACGGCCGTCTGATCGACTACAAGACCGGTGTGACCACCATTGGCGCCAGCACAACCCGGCCGTCCCTCGCGGCGGTCGACGCGCGGCTGCACCCCCGGTTCCTGAACGTGACCGAGCGGGAGGCGATCGCTGACATGCACCGGGCCGGCCATTCGCTGCGGGCGATCGGACGGGCTCTGGGGCGACCGGCGTCCACGGTCAAGCGGGAGATCGACGCCCGGGCGGTCGAGGGCGTCTATCGGCCGCACCGGGCTCAGCGGGCCTGGGCCGGGAGCCGGTCACGGCCCAGGGCATCGAAGCTCGCCGCAGACGGTCCGCTGCGTCGATACGTTGAGGACAAGCTGCGTGAACGCTGGTCCCCGGAGCAGATCAGTCACGCTGTGGTCATCGAGTTCCCCGACGACGAGAGCATGCGGGTGAGTCCGGAGACGATCTACCAGGCCATCTACGTCCAGGCCCGAGGCGGCCTGCGCCGCGAGATCGCGGTCGCACTGCGCAGCGGGCGCACCCGCCGCAAGCCTCGCCGCAGCCCGGAACAGCGCACCCGCCGGTTCGTCGACGAGATGGTGATGATCTCCGAGCGTCCTGCCGAGGTGGAGGACCGGGCGGTGCCCGGCCACTGGGAAGGCGATCTGATCGTCGGTCCTCGAAGCGAGAGCGCGATCGTGACCCTGGTCGAACGCTCCACCCGCTACGTCCTGCTCGGGCATCTGTCTGGCGGGCACACCGCCGAGGAGGTCCGCGACGTGCTGGTGCCCTTGATCCAGACCCTGCCCGAGCACCTGCGCGGCTCGCTGACCTGGGACCAGGGCTGCGAGATGGCCGCGCATAAGCAGTTCACCGTGGCCACGGGAGTGCCGGTCTACTTCTGCGACCCCCACTCACCCTGGCAGCGCGGGTCGAACGAGAACACCAACGGCCTGCTGCGGCAGTACTTCCCCAAGGGCACCGACCTGTCCGTGCACAGCGCCGAAGACCTCGAACACGTCGCCCAACAACTCAACGGCCGACCACGCAAAACGCTCGACTGGAGAACCCCAGCCGAGCGCCTGCGTGATCTACTGACAGCCGCGTAAGCCATCAGGTGTTGCGAGGACCCCAAGAATCCGCC
>NZ_JBFAJR010000132.1:0-1446 GCF_040655295.1 Streptomyces sp. NPDC050448
GGGCGGGAAGACCGCCTTCCTGTTCACCGGGCAGGGCAGCCAGCGTCTTGGGATGGGCCGTGAGCTGTACGACGCCTACCCGGTGTTCGCGGATGCGCTGGACGCGGTGTGCGCCCGGTTCGATCTCGATGTGCCGCTGAAGGACGTGCTGTTCGGCGGTGATGCGGAGCTGCTGGACCGTACGGAGTACACGCAGCCTGCGCTGTTCACGGTCGAGGTGGCGCTGTTCCGTCTCGTCGAGTCGTGGGGTGTGCGGCCGGACTTCCTCGCCGGTCATTCGATCGGTGAGATCGCAGCTGCGCATGTCGCGGGTGTGTTCTCGCTGGCGGACGCGTGCCGGCTCGTCGCTGCCCGTGGTCGTCTGATGCAGGGGCTGCCGGGTGGTGGTGTGATGATCGCCCTCCAGGCGTCGGAGGACGAGGTCCTGCCGCTGCTGAACGACCGGGTGAGTATCGCGGCCGTCAACGGCCCGGAGTCGGTGGTCGTTGCCGGTGACGAGGACGCTGCGCTCGCGGTGGTGGAGGCTTTCGCCGACCGCAAGAGCAAGCGGCTCACCGTCAGCCACGCCTTCCACTCGCCGCACATGGACGGCATGCTGGGCGACTTCCGTGAGGTCGTGGCGGGGCTGGAGTTCGCCGCTCCGCGGATCCCGGTCGTCTCCAACCTGACCGGTGCCCTCGTCTCGGACGAGATGGGCTCGGCCGAGTTCTGGGTGCGGCATGTCCGTGAGGCCGTCCGCTTCCTCGACGGCATCCGCTTCCTGGACGAGGCTGGGGTGACGACCTACCTGGAGCTGGGTCCAGGCGGTGTTCTCTCGGCGATGGGCCAGGAGGGCGTGACGGGTGAAGGCACGGTCTTCGTGCCCGCCCTGCGGAACGGCCGCCCCGAGGCCGAGTCCGTGGTCTCGGCCCTGGCTCAGGCGCACGTGCGGGGTGTGGCCGTCGACTGGGCTGCGTTCCTCGCCGGTGCGGGTGCCGGTCGGGTGGAGCTGCCGACGTACGCCTTCCAGCGCCAGCGCTACTGGCTCCAGCTGACGGGCGCTGGTCGCAGTGTCGCGGGCTATGACGCGGACTCCCGCTTCTGGGATGCCGTGGAGCGCGAGGACCTCGCGTCGCTCGTGGGCACGCTGGATGTCGAGGACGAGGGCGCCTGGGGCTCGGTCCTGCCGGCGCTGTCGGCGTGGCGCCGGGGCTTGCGGACCCAGTCCGAGGTGGATGCCTGGCGGTACCGGGTGTCGTGGAAGCCGCTGACGGAGGGCACCGCGGGTGCTGTGCTGTCGGGTGAGTGGCTGGTCATCGTGCCGGCTGCGAGTGTGGATGACGCGGCTGTCGTGGAGGCTCTGGCCGGACGTGGCGCTGGGGTGCGCCGGGTTGTGGTGGAGCCGGGTGCGGACCGTGAGGGTCTTGCAGGTCTGCTGGCTGGTGTTGGGTCTGTGGCTGGTGTGGT
>NZ_JBFAJR010000133.1:0-1433 GCF_040655295.1 Streptomyces sp. NPDC050448
TCCACCGCGATCCGCCTGACCCGGACCCCGTCCGCCTCACAGACCGCGACCAGCTCCTCCAGCGCCTGCACCTCACCCGAAACAACCACCGAGGAGGGCCCGTTGACCGCGGCCACGGAGATCCTCTCCCCACCCCAAGGCGCGATCCGCTCCCGCACCTCGGCAGCCGGCAACGGAACCGACACCATGCCGCCCAGTCCGGCAAGGACCCGACCGATCGCCTGACTGCGCAACGCCACCACCCGGGCGGCATCCTCCAACGACAAGATCCCCGCCACACACGCGGCCGCGATCTCACCCTGCGAGTGACCGATCACCGCACCCGGACGAACCCCGACCGAACGCCACACCTCCACCAGCGACACCATCACCGCGAACAACGCCGGCTGCACCACATCCACCCGGTCCAAGGAAGGGGCATGCTCGGCACCCCGGAGGACCTCGACCAACGACCAGTCGGTAAAGGGCTCCAGCGCCTTCGCACACTCATCCACCCGGGCAGCAAACACAGGTGAAGCGTCCAACAGAGCCTCGGCCATGCCCACCCATTGCGACCCCTGTCCGGGGAAGACGAAAGCGGTCTTGCCCCCGATGACCGACCCCTGGACGAGCTGGGGTGCGGTGCCCCCGGCGGCCAGGGCGGCGAGCCCCGCGAGGTGCTCCTCCCGGTCCCGGCCGATCAACACGGCACGCCTGTCGTGGGCCGTACGCGTGCTGGCCAGGGAGTGGCCGACATCGACATGTCGCAGGTCAGGACGGGTGGCGAGGTGGTGAAGCAGGCGTTCCGCCTGGCCGCGCAGCGCGTTCTCGGTCTTCGCCGTCAGCGGCCAGGGCAGCGGAAGCGGCCCGTCCGGGGGCGCCGTGGTCAGTAGGGGGTGGGGGGCCGGCGCAACAGGGGTTTCCTGCTCCGGCGACCCCTGTTCCACCGGGGCCTGTTCGATGATGGCATGGGCGTTGGTCCCGCTGAAGCCGAACGACGACACACCCGCGCGCCAGGGCCGGCCGCCCGTCTCGGGCCAGGACCGCTCCTCGGTCAGCAGCTCGACCTCGCCCGCGCTCCAGTCCACGTGCGGGGTGGGCTCGGCGATGTGCAGGCTCCGCGGCAGCAGGCCGTGCTGCATGGCCAGCACCATCTTCATGACGCCGGCGACACCGGCGGCGGCCTGCGCGTGACCGATGTTGGACTTGATCGAGCCGAGGAGCAGCGGCCGGTCCTCCGGGCGGTCCTGGCCGTACGTGGCCAGCAGCGCCTGGGCCTCGATCGGGTCGCCCAGCGTCGTGCCCGTGCCGTGCGCCTCGACGGCGTCCACGTCGGCGGCCGACAGCCCGGCGTTGGCAAGGGCCTGCCGGATGACGCGCTGCTGCGAGGGTCCGTTCGGGGCGGTCAGGCCGTTGCTCGCACCGTCCTGGTTGACCGCCGTACCGCGGATCAC
>NZ_JBFAJR010000134.1:0-1426 GCF_040655295.1 Streptomyces sp. NPDC050448
CTAGTGTGATGCGCCGGAAATCTCAGGGTTAAGTCTGCGGCTGGTTGTTGGTGGCTGATGGGGTGATCTTCGTGAGGTAGTCGGCGAGGGACTTGAGGATCTCGTCGGCGGTCTTGGTCCAGGTGAAGGGTTTCGGGTCCTCGTTCCAGGTCTCGATCCAGGCCCGGATGTCGTCTTCCAGTGCTTTCACCGAGGTGTGGACGCCGCGGCGGATGAGCTTGTCGGTGAGGAGACCGAACCACCGCTCGACCTGGTTGATCCAGGACGAGCCTGTGGGGGTGAAGTGGACGTGGAAGCGGGGGTGTTTAGCCAGCCACGTCTTAATCTCGGGGGTGTTGTGGGTGGCGTAGTTGTCGCAGACCAGGTGCACGTCGAGCTCGTGGGGCACGGCCTTGTCTATCGTGACCAGGAACTTCTTGAACTCCTTCGCGCGGTGACGGCGGTGGAGTTCGCTGATGACGGTGCCGTCGGCGATGTTGAAGGCGGCGAAGAGACTGGTGATGCCATGTCGCAGGTAGTCGTGCGTGCGCCGCTCGGGCATGCCCGGCATCATCGGCAACACGGGCTGCGAGCGGTCCAGAGCCTGGATCTGGCTCTTCTCATCCACGCATAACACCACTGCCCGTTCCGGCGGATTGTGGTAGAGCCCGACGACGTCGACGACCTTGTCGACGAACTGCGGATCGGTGGACAGCTTGAAGGAATCCTGCAAGTGCGGCTTGAGATCGAACCGCTTCCAGATCCGGCCGACCGTCGATTTCGACAGCCCCGTGCGAGCGGCCATCGAGGCCCGTGACCAGTGGGTGTCCCGGCCCGGAGTGGACTCCAGCGTCGCCACGATCACGTCCTCGACCTGGTCGAGGAGAATCGAGGACGGCCGACCCGGCCTGGGCTCATCGGCCAAACCGCCCAAACGGTCAGCGATGAAACGACCGCGCCAGCGATCCACGGTCGAGGTGTCGACACCAAGCTCGGCCGCGGCCTGCTTGTTCGTCCCGCCTTCCGCACAACGCAGCACGATCCTCGCGCGAAGCGCCAGGTACTGGGCGGTCTTCGCCCGCCTGGCCCACCGGACCAGCTGGTCCCGTTCGGCCTCGCTCAGAACCAGATCGGCCTTCGGCCGGCCGATGCGCGCGGCATCCTCGAGCCCGGCCATCCCCTCAGCGGCGAATTTCCCACGCCACTTCCTCACCGTCGCGGCAGTCACACCGACCTCCACCGCCACCCGCGCGTTCGGCACCCCGCCCGCACACGCCAGCACGATGCGCGCCCGCTCCGCGAACCGAGGCGCCACCGCCCCACTCGCCCAACGAGACAACTCCGCGCGTTCCTCATCGGACAGGCGGACTTCAACGGCACGAGGACCCGGCGACATAACAACAGGCTACAGACTTAACCCTGAGATTTCCGGCGCATCACACTAGTG
>NZ_JBFAJR010000135.1:0-1294 GCF_040655295.1 Streptomyces sp. NPDC050448
CCACTCACCCGACAGCACAGCACCCGCGGTGCCCTCCGTCAGCGGCTTCCACGACACCCGGTACCGCCAGGCATCCACCTCGGACTGGGTCCGCAGACCCCGGCGCCACGCCGACAGGGCGGGCAGTGCCGGCAGGACCGTTCCCAGAGTGTTCTCGTCGTCCATGTCCAGCGCGGCAGCGAGCGACTCCAGGTCCTCGCGCTCCACGGCGTCCCAGAAGCGGGAGTCCAGGTCGTCCGTCGCACCCTTCCGTGTCGCGCCCGGCATCTCCAGCCAGTAGCGCTGGTGCTGGAAGGCGTACGTCGGCAGCTCCACCCGTCGGGCGCCGGTACCGGCGTAGAAGGTGGACCAGTCCACGGCCACACCCCGTACCTGTGCTTGAGCCAGAGCCGCAACCGCAGTCTCCGCCTCCGGCCGACCGGCCCGCAGCACCGGCACGAAACCGGCAGCAGCCGTCACGCACTCCTGTGCCAGCGCCGACAGCACACCGTCCGGACCGAGTTCGACGTACGTCGTCACACCCGCGGCCTCCAGGGTCCGGATGCCGTCGAGGAAGCGGACGGCCTCGCGGACGTGCCGCACCCAGAACTCGGCCGAACCCATCTCGTCCGAGACGAGGGCACCGGTCAGGTTGGAGACGACCGGGATCCGCGGAGCGGCGAACTCCAACCCCGCCACGACCTCACGGAAGTCGCCCAGCATGCCGTCCATGTGCGGCGAGTGGAAGGCGTGGCTGACGGTGAGCCGCTTGCTCTTGCGGTCGGTGAAAGCCTCCACCACCGCGAGCGCAGCGTCCTCGTCACCCGCCACCACGACCGACGCAGGCCCATTGACGGCGGCGATACTCACCCGATCGTTCAGCAGCGGCAGGACCTCGTCCTCCGACGCCTGGAGGGCGATCATCACACCGCCCGACGGCAGCGCCTGCATCAGACGACCACGGGCAGCGACGAGCGTGCAGGCATCGTCCAGCGAGAGGACGCCGGCCACATGAGCGGCCGCGATCTCACCGATCGAATGACCGGCGAGGAAGTCCGGCCGCACACCCCACGACTCGACGAGACGGAACAGCGCCACCTCGACCGCGAACAGCGCGGGCTGCGTGTACTCCGTACGGTCCAGCAGCTCCGCATCACCGCCGAACAGCACGTCCTTCAGCGGTACTTCGAGCTCAAGCCGCTCGCACACCGCATCGAACACATCCGCGAACACCGGGTAGGCGTCGTACAGCTCACGGCCCATCCCAAGACGCTGGCTGCCCTGCCCGGTGAACAGGAAGGCGGTCTTCCCGCCC
>NZ_JBFAJR010000136.1:0-1260 GCF_040655295.1 Streptomyces sp. NPDC050448
AGAACCTGAAGCAGAAGCTCGCCCATTGACCAAGGGCCGGCAACCGCCCCCACACACCACAGACGCCGGAGAGGCCACAGCCTCCCCGGCGTCTGTCCGTGCTCTCAGCGCTTACCGCGCCCTTCCCGGGGCTTTTCAGCCATTGCCGCCCGTGGCTGTCGCGTCACCGCTCACGGCGGTTGCATTGCCGCTGTTGAGGGCGTCGGCGCTGGCGGCGCCGCCCGTCGCGGTACCCGTGAGGATCGTGCACCTCCCGATACAGGTGCCGACACCGGAGTTGGCGTTGCCGCCGGTGGCGGTACCGCCGACCGTGGTGTTCGCGGCACTGGCGCTGCCGCTGACGGCGCTGGCGTCGCCCCCCTGGCCCTCGTCGTTCTCACCCATGGCCCGCGCGCCTTGACCGACCGAGTTCATGGCTTCGAACGTGCCGCCGCTCACGACGTCACCGCTCACGGTGGTGTTGACACTGTCGTGGCAAAGACCGCTGCACAGGTTGAAGGCGCCCTCACCCACGGCGGTGTTGGTGCTGGTGCCGCACAGGCCCACGCACTCGTTGTACGCACCGGCCCCCACCGTCGTATTGGTGCTGCCGTCACACAGGCCCCGGCACGCGCCGGAAGCACCGTCGCCTGCGGCCGTATTGGTGCTGTTGTGACAGATGCCCTCGCACACGCCGGAGGTGCCGGTGCCTACGGCGGTGTTGGCGCTGTCGTGACAGATCCCCCGGCAAACGGTCGGGACGCTGTCACCTGCTGCGGTGCTGATGCTGCCGTAGCCGTGCTGAGGAAATGCCGGTGCGGCCATCGCGGTCGCCGGCAGGGCCACGACGCCGGTCAGTGCCACGGAAGCCGCGGCCAGCACGATACGACGGGTCCAGGAACGCTCGTTCATCGGAATTCTCCGGGATTCTTGTGCGAGGTATTCGCCTGTGGCCAAGCAGGCGGGCGCTGAGGCTGCCGGTTGGATGTGCCCGGTGCTGTGCAGATGCCGGGGATCCCTGGGGCTTATGCGAGGTTGACGTTATCGTGTGGATCATGCGGCGAGCAGGATCTGGCGCAGCGCGGCGTGTTCTCACCGCTTCCCGGCCTTCTTCTTGAGCGGCTTCGGTTCCTGTGCGCCTGCCGGCCTGCACTCCCGCGGTGGCGGCCTTTTACCAAGATTGGTTCTCGGTGTCAAGTCACGTCTTCGAGTGGCGTGACGCATGTCCCCGCACAGGGTTTATTTGAAGTACGCCCTCACCGGGAACTCCCGGAGAACACG
>NZ_JBFAJR010000137.1:0-1248 GCF_040655295.1 Streptomyces sp. NPDC050448
GTTAGCTCACTCATTAGGCACCGGGATCTCGACCGATGCCCTTGAGAGCCTTCAACCCAGTCAGCTCCTTCCGGTGGGCGCGGGGCATGACTATCGTCGCCGCACTTATGACTGTCTTCTTTATCATGCAACTCGTAGGACAGGTGCCGGCAGCGCTCTGGGTCATTTTCGGCGAGGACCGCTTTCGCTGGAGCGCGACGATGATCGGCCTGTCGCTTGCGGTATTCGGAATCTTGCACGCCCTCGCTCAAGCCTTCGTCACTGGTCCCGCCACCAAACGTTTCGGCGAGAAGCAGGCCATTATCGCCGGCATGGCGGCCCCACGGGTGCGCATGATCGTGCTCCTGTCGTTGAGGACCCGGCTAGGCTGGCGGGGTTGCCTTACTGGTTAGCAGAATGAATCACCGATACGCGAGCGAACGTGAAGCGACTGCTGCTGCAAAACGTCTGCGACCTGAGCAACAACATGAATGGTCTTCGGTTTCCGTGTTTCGTAAAGTCTGGAAACGCGGAAGTCAGCGCCCTGCACCATTATGTTCCGGATCTGCATCGCAGGATGCTGCTGGCTACCCTGTGGAACACCTACATCTGTATTAACGAAGCGCTGGCATTGACCCTGAGTGATTTTTCTCTGGTCCCGCCGCATCCATACCGCCAGTTGTTTACCCTCACAACGTTCCAGTAACCGGGCATGTTCATCATCAGTAACCCGTATCGTGAGCATCCTCTCTCGTTTCATCGGTATCATTACCCCCATGAACAGAAATCCCCCTTACACGGAGGCATCAGTGACCAAACAGGAAAAAACCGCCCTTAACATGGCCCGCTTTATCAGAAGCCAGACATTAACGCTTCTGGAGAAACTCAACGAGCTGGACGCGGATGAACAGGCAGACATCTGTGAATCGCTTCACGACCACGCTGATGAGCTTTACCGCAGCTGCCTCGCGCGTTTCGGTGATGACGGTGAAAACCTCTGACACATGCAGCTCCCGGAGACGGTCACAGCTTGTCTGTAAGCGGATGCCGGGAGCAGACAAGCCCGTCAGGGCGCGTCAGCGGGTGTTGGCGGGTGTCGGGGCGCAGCCATGACCCAGTCACGTAGCGATAGCGGAGTGTATACTGGCTTAACTATGCGGCATCAGAGCAGATTGTACTGAGAGTGCACCATTGCGGTGTGAAATACCGCACAGATGCGTAAGGAGAAAATACCGCATCAGGCGCTCTTCCGCTTCCTCGCTCACTGAC
>NZ_JBFAJR010000138.1:0-1233 GCF_040655295.1 Streptomyces sp. NPDC050448
ATGCGGCACCGGCCACAGCCCCCCGTCACGTCCCGGCCGGCGTACGGGCCCGCCCGCCAGGCCCGGACAGCACCGCCGGAACGGTCATCTGCTGCCTTCCCCGCCTCGTCGAGGTGGTTCCTGACGGGTGCCCCCGAAGGCCCCCGCCCAAGCGTGCGGGGGCCGTCCGGAAGGGGCGTACGGATGGGCCTACGGGTGAGGCCTGCGGGAGGTCAGCCCAGCCAGGGCCGCCACACGTGCTCGTTGCGCTCGACCCACTTCTTCGCCGCCTGCTGGGGCGAGAGCTTCTCCTCGGCGATCATCAGGGCCACCTCGTTCTGCTCCGCCGTGGTCCAGCGGAACTTCTTCAGGAACGCGGCGGCCTTGCCCCCCGACTCGGCGAAGCGCGTGTTCAGGTACTTCTGCAGCGGCGTGTGCGGGTAGGCGCAGGCCACCTTCTCCGGGACGTCCGCGCAGCCCTCGGTGTACTCGGGGAGCTTCACCTCGGTCATCGGGACCCGCTCGAAGAGCCACTGAGGCTTGTACCAGTACGTCAGGAAGGGCTTGCCCTCCTTGGCGAACTGCTTGATCTGGGTGATCTGGGCCGCCTCGGAGCCGGCGAAGACGACCTCGAAGTCGAGGCCCAGGTTCTTCACCAGCGCCTTGTCGTTCGTGACGTAGGACGGGGAGCCGTCCATCAGCTGGCCCTTGCCGCGGCTCTCTGCGGTGCGCAGCTGGTCGGCGTACTTGTCGAGGTTCTTCCAGTCGGTGACGTCCGGGTGGGCCTCGGCGAAGTAGGTGGGGACGAACCAGCCGATGTGGCCGGTCACGCCCAGATCGCCGGCCCGGGTGATCGTCTTCTTGCCCTCGACGTACCGCTTCTCCTGCTCGGGGTGGCCCCAGTCCTCCAGGATCGCGTCGACGCGGCCCTGGCTGAGGGCGTCCCAGGCGGGGACCTCGTCGACCTGCACGGTGTCCACGCGGTAGCCCAGCTCGTGTTCGAGGAGATAGCCGGCCACGGCGGTGTTCGCCTGGGCGCCGACCCAGGACTGGACGGAGAGGGTGACGGTCTTCGCGCCCTGGGCGGCGGCGTACGGGGAGGCCTGCCGGGTCATGTCCGCCGCTCCGCAGCCGGTGAGCACGGCGAGTCCGGTCGCTGCGGCGAGCAGGGCGGCGCCGCGGCGGCCGCGTCTGCTGCGTCCGCCGCCATGGAAGGGTCGCTTTCGCATCTCAGGCCTCCTTCGCGGGCTGGGT
>NZ_JBFAJR010000139.1:0-1209 GCF_040655295.1 Streptomyces sp. NPDC050448
TGAGGCGTATGTCCGGGGTGTGGCCGTGGACTGGGAGGCGGTCTTCGCGGGGACCGGTGCCCGCCGGGTCGACCTGCCCACCTACGCCTTCCAGCAGGAGCACTTCTGGCTGGAGACCGGCGTCGCCCCGGACGCCGAGACCACTGCCGCGTACCCGGTCGACACCGCCGACGCCCGCTTCTGGGAGGCCGTCGAGGCCAATGACGTGGCCGCCCTCACCGCCGAGCTGGACATCGACGCGGACGACGAGACCCTCGCCGCGCTGCTGCCCGCGCTGTCCTCCTGGCGCCGCCAGTCCCAGGAGCGGTCAGCGGTCGACGGCTGGCGCTACCGGATCACCTGGAAGCCCGCCCCCGAGCCCGCCTCCGCCCGGCTGTCGGGCACCTGGCTGGTCGCACTCCCCGAGGACCGGGACGACGCCGCCGACGCCGTGCTCCGTACGCTCGCCGAGCACGGCGCCGACGTACGGACCGTCGCCGTCCCCGGCTCCGACGACGCGCGGGCCGCGCTCGCCGGGCGGATCCGCGAGGCCCTCGCCGACGGCCCCGCCGCGGCGGGCGTGCTGTCCCTGCTGACCCCCGCCGGGACCGGGGCGGCCGCGGGCGTCATCGCCACGCTCACCCTCGTCCAGGCCCTCGGCGACGCCGAGGTCACCGCCCCGCTGTGGTGCGTCACCCGCAGCGCCGTCGCCGTGAACCGCTCCGAGCAGCAGACCGATCCCGCTGGGGCCCCCGTCTGGGGTCTCGGCCGGGTCACCGCGCTGGAACACGGCGAGCGCTGGGGCGGTCTGATCGACCTTCCGGAGCAGGCCGACGACCGGACCCTCGCCCGGCTCGCCGGGGTCCTGGCCGGTGACGCCGCCGAGGACCAGGTCGCCGTCCGTCCCTCGGGTCTGTTCGTGCGTCGTCTCGTACGGGCCCGGCTGGCGGAGACGGCCCCGGTGCGCGAGTGGCGGCCCACCGGCACCACCCTGGTGACCGGCGGCACCGGCGCCCTCGGCGCGCACGTGGCCCGCTGGCTGGCGGGCAACGGCGCCGAGCACCTGCTGCTCGTCAGCCGCCGGGGTGCCGAGGCCCCCGGCACGGCCGATCTGCACGAGGAACTGACCGCGCTCGGCGCCGAGGTCACCCTCGCCGCCTGCGACGTCAGCGACCGCGACGCCCTCGCCGCGCTCCTCGCCGGCATCCCCGCCGACCGGCCGCTGACCGC
>NZ_JBFAJR010000140.1:0-1180 GCF_040655295.1 Streptomyces sp. NPDC050448
ACGCCCGGTTACATTCCGAACCCGGAAGCTAAGCCTTTCAGCGCCGATGGTACTGCAGGGGGGACCCTGTGGGAGAGTAGGACGCCGCCGAACAACCCGCCCTTTTAGCTCAGTCGGTAGAGCGTCTCCATGGTAAGGAGAAGGTCAACGGTTCGATTCCGTTAAAGGGCTCCAGTGAAAAGGCCCCCGCCTTGTGGCGGGGGCCTTTTTGTTTTCCCGGAGTCGGTACGCGACGGCGGACCAGCACCCGGGAGGCGCATCGGCTCGTCCGCCGGAGGGGCGCGCTGCACCACAACTATCTAAAATGGGCTGGAACGGTAAACAACGGTACGACCGGCGGCTTCGAGGTGCCCCGAGGGGCGCCCGGCCGGCCTGGGAGGCGTGATGACCGTACCCCCCGACGCTGCACCGCAGCACACGCAGAGCGACCCCGAGGACGTCCTCGAGCAGCTTGGACGCTCCTGGCACTGGGCACTCGGCTTCGCCCTCGCGACCCTGATTCCGGGCATCCTGGTACTCGTCTGGCCCGACGAGACGCTGCACATCCTGGCCGTCATCATCGGTCTGCAGCTCCTTGTGGCGGGTGCCTTCCGGTTCGTCACGGCCTTCTCGCACAGCGGCGACGGCGGCAGCAGAGTGGCGGGCGTCCTGGTCGCCATACTGGCGTTCCTGGCGGGCGTCCTGGTACTGCGGCATCCGATGCAGACGATCGGCGCGCTGTCCCTGATCCTCGGGGTGTTCTGGTTGCTGACCGGAGTGCTCACGGCATACACCGCGATCGCAGACCGCGCGCTCGTGCACCGGGGCCTGCGCTTCGGCCTGGGAGTTCTCGGCACCGTCGCCGGAATCGTCGTGCTCTGCTTCCCGGTGGACTCCGCGGTCGCCCTGACACGGCTCCTCGGACTCTGGCTCGTCCTGCTGGGCGTGTTCGAAGTGGTGATGGCCTTCGCACTGCGCTCCGCCACCCGCCGCATCACGCCCGCGCGTCCAGGGTGAACGCCGGGCGCCGACGGACTCCCATCCCCTGAACCGGGGCTCGGACGCGCGCCGAGCCCCGGTCTCGCGCCGCCCCGCCCCGGGTGCCCCCTAGGGGGTGTCCGGCGGATCATGGCCGGGCCCGGGTCGTCTGGCACCGCGCCTTGCCGCGTTGTCGTCGGTCGCCAATATCCCCCAGCTACCG
>NZ_JBFAJR010000141.1:0-1126 GCF_040655295.1 Streptomyces sp. NPDC050448
CCGGCTGCCGCCGTACGCACCCGATCTCAACCCCGTCGAGGCCGTCTGGTCCCTCGTGCGCAGAGCGATGGCCAACACCGCGTTCGATACATCCGACGACCTCGACCGCACACTCCGCCGCGAGTTACGCAGAATCCAGCTCCGGTCCCACCTGATCGACGGCTGCCTCACCGCCACCGGCCTGCCCCTCGACCCACCGACCCCACACTGAAAATCTCAGTAACGGTGCTCACGCCCCGGCGCCGTGATTCGGGGTAGGGCGGCGGTCAGACCCTGACCGCCCGTTCTCAATGACGAGGGCCACACCCGCTCGCGCCAGGCGTTCGGGGCCGGGGAAGCGGATCGCCGCGTCGGAACCCCGAGGAGCGATGGGGGGTGCGAACTAGGCCTGGCTATGGGACAGTTCATGATGTCGTGTCACCGGCTGCTGGGGGTAAGGGCGGAATATGGCGGACGAGGGGGACGGCTGGCTGACGGAGCGCCAGGTGAGCACTTTGTGGCCGGGCGTCGGTACTCGCTCGGTGTATGTGAATGCGCTGGCCCATGGGGTGCGGATCCATACGGAGAGCTGGATGACCACTACAGGGTCCGCCGGCAAGAGGTGGTATCACGCCGATGACGTGCGCCGAGTGGCTCCGCAAATAGCAGCCCAGCCACCCCTCAAGGGGCCGTCCCCGGTACCGTGCTGTCTGCTGCTGATCGTTCTGGCAGCGGGACCGGTCGTGTGGCTGGTGATGGCGATACGAAGCGGGCAGTAGAGGTCAAGTGTGTGGCTGCGCGGCTGGCCAGCCGCGAGATGCTGGGTTGTCAACGGCATCATCTCTGGCTCGTTGGGCAGGGCGCCGCCGAGCCCGAAGGAGAGGCCGGTCAGATGCCTGCATCATCAGCAACCACCCACAAGAGCGAACTCCGGGGCGAGACCGTGACACCGCACGACCGCGACACCGGCGGCCTGCAACGGGATGCTGTCGGCTCCAGTCACGGACCTCGGGACCGAGACACTCGGCATGGTGGACACGACCTTTGCCGCGTTACTGACTTCGGCGTTTCAAGGTGAGGCTGGGGTGTCGAGGGTGAGTCCGGTGCCGGCTATGAAGCCGTCGAGGGTGTGGGGCCGGTATTGAAG
>NZ_JBFAJR010000142.1:0-1118 GCF_040655295.1 Streptomyces sp. NPDC050448
CACCAGCGACGACCGGCTGTTCTGCCACGTCTACGGACGCGGCGACCGAAGCTCGGACCAGCTCATCCCGGGCTGGCCGTACTCCTTCGTCGCCGTATTGGAGGCCGGCCGCACCTCCTGGTGCCAACTCCTTGACGCCGTGCGCCTCGGGCCCGCGGACGATGCCACCCTCGTTACCGCCGCCCAACTGCGCGAGGTCGTGAAACGCCTGGTCAGCGCCGGGCACTGGAAGCCGGGCGATCCCGAGATCCTGATCGTGATGGACTCCGGCTACGACGTCGCCTACCTCTCCCACGCACTGAAGGACCTGCCCGTCGTGCTGCTCGGGCGACTGCGCTCGGACCGCGTCATGCTCCGCGACCCGGGCCCCGCCCGCTCCGGACCGAAGGGCGGGCGGCCCCGCCGGCACGGCGGCATCCTCTCCTTCGCCAAGCCCGACACCTGGCACGAGCCCGACGTCACCACCGCCACGGACACCACCCGCTACGGCAAGGCGGAGGCGACGGCATGGGACCGGATGCATCCCAGGCTCACCCACCGTGGCCCCTGGCTGGAGCACGCGGAAGAAGAACTGCCCGTCCTGCACGGCACGTTGGTGCGACTGAAGGTCGAGCACCTGCCTGGCGACCGCGATCCGAAGCCGGTCTGGCTGTGGTGCTCCGCCACCTCGGCAGCGCCGGCCGATGTGGACCGGTGGTGGCAGGCCTTCCTACGCCGCTTCGACCTCGAGCACACCTTCCGGCTGATGAAACAGACCCTCGGCTGGACCGCGCCAAAGGTCCGCCGCGCCGACACGGCCGACCTGTGGACCTGGCTGATCATCGCCGCCCACACCCAGCTCTGCCTCGCCCGCCCCCTCGCCGAGGACCTCCGGCGTCCCTGGGAGCGACGAGTCGAACCCCGCCGCCTCACCCCCGCTCGGGTGAGGCGGGGGTTTCGCAACGTCCGCGCGACCGCGGCCCGCCCGACAGCCGCACCGAAACCGTCCCGCCCGGGCCCTGGACGACCTCCGGGCTCGAAGAACAAGCACCGGGCCAGGCACCACAACGTCGGCAAGACAGTCAAACGTGCCGAGTCGATCAAGGAACACCAAGCCCAGCAACGTTAAACGTCAAGCT
>NZ_JBFAJR010000143.1:0-1109 GCF_040655295.1 Streptomyces sp. NPDC050448
GCCAACCAGGCAGCGACCGAACCAGTGAACCTGAAACCACGTCAACCCGCCCCGACCAGCTAGTCAACACCTCCCGCGCAACGGGGGAACCTCAGCCCGGCGCGTGGTGCTTTGGGCCGCCCTCGGCATCCTGATGTGACCAGGCGTAGCTCGCATGCAGTGAGGCTGGCGCACCGTTCGCGCTTCTGTGGCAGCGGAATCGTCGGACGCCGCCTCACTTTGCGGCCTTGCGAAAACGACCTCCTAGAAGAACCCGAGCTTCTTCGGCGAGTAGCTGACCAGCAGGTTCTTGGTCCACTGGTAGTGGTCCAGCATCATCTTGTGTGTCTCTCGGCCGATGCCTGACTGCTTCACTCCTCCGAAAGCAGCGTGGGCGGAGTTTGAAGCAAGTCCGTAGACGTGGAAGGTGGCTGACCAGGCATGATGACGGACGCGGAGTGGCTTGATCGCTGGCTGCAACGGGCTCCGGCCCTTTCAACGGAGACCCTGGAGCGACTCATGGAGCACCTGACCGAGGAGGAGGACGAGTGACCCTGGGTCTCCGCCACATCAGCTCGGCCGCGTCCGACACGCCGAGCCCGATCCCGAGCCGTTGGGTGAATCCCCGTGCACCTGTCGTATCGGCTGCGGACACGACGATCAACATTGGCACCAGCGTCAGGAGCCCGAGCGCCGTGAATCCCAGGTAACGCTGCCACAGGCCACCGGCCTGTTCACCATCGCACCCGACGCCGGTGCGCCCGCCGACTCGCGCGGAGGATGACGGCGTCTCCCACGCTGCCCTGCGCTGCTGGTACGGCCACACGGCCACACGGTCGTGTTTCTCGCGGACCGCCGCAGCGGATCGAACGCGACGAAGTGATCCGGCCACTCGCCTGCGGCCCGAGCCGCACCAGCGGCGCGCCGGCGAGCCGGTCCTGTAGTCGCTCGAAGGCAAGCCGCTCCACGGGGTCCCCGACGATCAGCTCGCCATCCAGAGCGGCCGCGACCGCGATCGCGTGAAACATCGACGCCCTCTCAGCTTGACGTTTAACGTTGCTGGGCTTGGTGTTCCTTGATCGACTCGGCACGTTTGACTGTCTTGCCGACGTTGTGGTGCCTGGCCCGGT
>NZ_JBFAJR010000144.1:0-1098 GCF_040655295.1 Streptomyces sp. NPDC050448
CGACTGTCAGTCTCTTCGCACCGGATCCCGCAAGGATCGGGTAGCCCCGGCCGAGGCGGTCTGACTCTTGCTTACGACTGACCCCACGGGTGTCCTGGCGTTGATCTGTCGACCGCCCGGCCGGGCACGCAGCAAGCGCTGCCGCCGGACGGACGTGACCTGATAAGAGCCTGGAGCCGACTCACCAAAGCGTCCCCGTGACAGTCCTGTCCGTCCGACCGGCGACAGCGTGGCCTCCCACGCTACCGACCGGAAGGAACATCGTGCAGACCATCGAGCAGCCCAGGTCCGGGCATGTCGTGATCGGTGTCGACACGCACAAGCACGTCCACGTCGCAGCGGTGATGGACACGATCGGCGGGATCCTTGCCACCTTGACCATTCCCACCGACACCGGCGGCTTCCAGCAACTGCTGGACTGGACTGCCTCGTTCGGAAGAGTCCTGGCGTTCGGGATCGAGGGCACCGGCTCCTACGGTGCCACACTGACATCGTTTCTCCGCAGGAACGGCCACAAGGTGGTCGAGGCCGGTCGGCCGGACAGGCGTCTTCGACGGATGAACGGCAAGTCCGACACCCTGGACGCCGAGAACGCCGCCCGCGCCGTGCTCGCCGGGTTCGCGACCGCCACACCGAAGAGCGCCGACGGCGAAGCGGAGATGATCCGCCGGCTCAAGGTGGCGCACGACCAGGCCGTTGAACAGCGCGCCGCGGCAATGGTCACGATGAAGGCGATGCTGGTCCACGCCCCGGACACCCTGCGCCGGGAGACCGCGGGAAAGACACAGGTCACCCTGGCGCGGCAGCTGGCAGCCCTGCGTCCTCGCCGCCTGGAAGGACCCGAGGACGCACTGCGTCACACGCTGCGGACGCTCGCCAAGCGGTGGCAGTACCTCGACGCCGAGGCCAAAGAACTGACGAAGATGATCGGCGACCTGGTCCAGCGGGCCGCTCCGCAGCTGCTCGAGCCGTTCGGTATCGGGGTGGACACCGCCGCGGAAATCCTCGTCGTCGCCGGCGACAACCCCGAACGGATCAAGTCCGAGGCCGCTCTCGCCAAGCTCGCGGGCATCGCTCCCGTGCCCACCGGCTCCGGCA
>NZ_JBFAJR010000145.1:0-1093 GCF_040655295.1 Streptomyces sp. NPDC050448
GCCGGCCAGGCGGGGCCCAGGCCGTCTTCCACCACGAGTGGAAGAAAGAAGAGGAGAAGGAGAAGGTCAGGCGGACCGTCGAGGCATACCGGCAGTTCGAACAAGGGCAGCTGCCCGCAGGTCCTGGAGCCGACTCCCTCATGGCCACGTTCCGCGCCGTCGAAACCGAGCTCGCCGACCACGAGCCGGGGCTGGCGAAGGTCGTCACCGACCGGCAGATCGAACTGCTGCTGAAGAAGAAGGCATCGGTGTTGCACCTGTCCGCGGCGAACTACTGCTGGTTCGAGGACCCGGCGAAGGCCCTGTGTCTCAAGCTCGCCGGCACCCGCTCCGCGACGGCTCCGATGACCGGGCTGTGTGACAGCTCCCGCTGCCCGCAGGCCACCCACCACCTCGTTCACCGCTCCATCTGGCAGACCTCGGCGGACAACGGCGCCGCCCTGCTGGCCAGTCCTCGGATCCCTGCGCAGGAGAAGGACCGGCTGCGAGCCGAGCACGAGCGGTCGATGCGGGTCCTCGAAGAGATCGACTCGGCAGCCGGAAAGGCCGGATGACATGGCACTGAGTCCGCAGCAGCGTGACCAGATCGAACGGCGCGTCCGCGCGGCCATCGACCGGCTGCTGGCCGGGCAGATCCCACCCGGCGGCGCCTGCGACGTCAAGACGCTCGCCCGCGAGGCGGGCATCTCCCGCGCATCCCTCTACCGGACCTGGGGCCACCTCAAGGACGAGTTCGAGAAGCGAAGGGCAGCCGCCTGGGCGGCGGGCCAGCAGCCCGACCCGCGCGAGGCCCGCATCGCACGGCTGCGTGATCTCAACCAGCGGATCACCGGCAAACTCGCCCGCACCCACACCGAACTCACGCTGCTCAAGGAGCGCCACCAGCTCCTTCTGTCGGTCTTGGCCGCCAAGGACGACGAAGTCCAGAGGCTTCGCCACCAGCTCAGTACGTCCGCCGCGGTTCCGGATCAAAGGCAGGGGGACGACGCCAAGGGCGTCGTCCCCCTGCCCCGCCGCTGATGTCACACCAGTGTGATCAGCAGGGCGGAGACCCGCAGCGCAGTCTGGTGGAGGGCCTGGCTTGTTGACTGCA
>NZ_JBFAJR010000146.1:0-1052 GCF_040655295.1 Streptomyces sp. NPDC050448
GGCGGCCAGACCACGGGCGAGCGGCAGCGTGGCGTCGGCCAGCGGCGCGGGGACCCGGTCCAGTGACTCGACCGCCGCGTCCACGGCGTCCGGCCACCGGCCCAGGTGGGCCGACCGAGCCGCGTCCCGCTCGTTCTCGGGCGCGTAGGGGCGGTCATAGCCGGTCAGGTCCAGGTTCTCGATGTGCCACAGGGGATTGCTGCGGTGCAGTTCCAGTTCGCCGAAGCGGACCCGGAGGGCTTCCTCTGCGGCCGCTGCGTGCGCCTCGTCGTGCGGGTCCTCATAGGGCTCGGTGCCGCCGGGTCCGCCGAGCGCGGCGAGGCCGCGTCGTACGCCGTCCGGGGACAGGTCCTGGACGGTCCCGTCGTACTCGTGCCGTCCCGCGCCGTCCCGCGCCGCGAAGACGGAGAGGTCGCAGACGGCAGCCAGCCGGGGATCAAGGGGTGAGGTGGAGGTCATGCCGTTAGCCTCGCGTCAGGGCAGCTCGTGCTCCCGTGCCAATGGAGGGGAATGTGGACCGGAACCGTGAAGCGCCCGAGCTGGACGAGCTGATCGACCTGCTGAGCGACTGGAGTGCGGGCGAGGGACCGCTGTACCAGCGGCTCACCGACGCGTTCGGCCGGGCCGTGCGGTCCGGGGACCTGCGCGCCGGCGACCACCTCCCGTCCGAGCGGCGGCTCGCCGACGCCCTCTCGGTCAGCCGGGCGACGGTGGTCGCCGCGTTCGACGTACTGCGCGGGTCGGGCCTGGTCGAGACGCGTCGGGGCAGCGGCACGCGGGTGTCAGAAGGGGCGGCCGGCCGCCGTGTGCCGACGGACGGGCGGGTGCGCGGCGGACGGGCCACCGCGGTGGTCCAACGGCTGATCACCCAACCGCCGGACCTCATCTCGCTGGGGCAGGCGGCCGAGGGCGGTGGTCCGGATCTGGCCGGGGCACTGCTCCAGCTGGTACGCGAGGACCTGCCCGGCCTGGTCCGCGAGTCGGGCTACCACCCGGCCGGGCTGCCCGCGCTGCGGGGGGGGGTGGGCGCCCCCCCCACCCACCCCCGCCAC
>NZ_JBFAJR010000147.1:0-1047 GCF_040655295.1 Streptomyces sp. NPDC050448
CAAGTCCCTCGCCGACTACCTCACGAAGATCACCCCATCAGCCACCAACAACCAGCCGCAGACTTAACCCTGAGATTTCCGGCGCATCACACTAGTGCTGCTCCGCGGAAGTTCGTGGAGGGGTGTTGGTCAGGTGAGGGGTTCGCCGAGGTAGAGGGTGCATGCGCAGTCGAGGGCCTCTTCGGGTGAGCCGGAGGGCAGGCCGCTGGGCAGGATGCTGTCCTCGTAGCGACCGCTGCTGGCGAGGTAGAGCGCGAACCCCCAGGTGTGCAGGACTCCACCGAAACGCAGCCGGCACAGGGGCAGCTGTTCCTGTGCCGGCAACTGGCCGTCTACGTAGGCGAATCCTGTGCGGAAGCGGACGGTGACGCCGTTCAGCTGTGGCCAGTGTTCCTTCGCGTGGGCCGCCAGTCGTTGGCGGAGGTGATGCTGCATGGACTCGGGCGGGTTCTTCGGCACGGCCCCCATCCTGCCCGGCCCATCGGCCACACGCCATGATCGTCTCTCGGGGTGGTCGTCGGGCGGGGTGGGATGGCGGGAAGCGGGCAGGCGGTCGTGGTCGAGCTGGACGCGGGGGTCCGCGAGCGGTTGATCCGCACGGTGACCGCGGTCAAGTCCCAGGTCCGGCAGGTGATGCGGGCCAGGATCGTGCTCGCAGCGGCGGACGCGGAGAGCAACGGGGCCATCGCCCGGGAGCTGGGAGTGAGTGTGAACACGGTCCGCAAGTGGCGGGGCCGGTTCGCTGTTCTGGGCCCGGACGGGCTGGCCGATGCCGCCCGTCCGGGTCGTCCGCGGCGCTATGGCCC
Source organism: Streptomyces sp. NPDC050448 (assembly GCF_040655295.1). NCBI lineage: Bacteria > Bacillati > Actinomycetota > Actinomycetes > Kitasatosporales > Streptomycetaceae > Streptomyces > Streptomyces sp. NPDC050448. The sequence continues at coordinate 807 of NZ_JBFAJR010000147.1, forward strand.
CGAAGTGCGGGTTGCCATCGTCGCCGCGGCCACCAGCGCGCCCCCGCATCCGGAGTCGACCTGGTCCCACCGGACGATCGCCACGCAGGTCGCGGGCACGGTCTTCGCGGCGGTCTCACCGTCTCAGGTCGGCCGGATCCTGGCGGCGGAAGATTTCAAGTCCAGTGAGACGGTCGTGACGCTATGAGGTTTGTGGTGTGGGTTCCCGGCGCTTGGCCGGGTCGTTGATCCATGCCTTCTG
>NZ_JBFAJR010000148.1:0-1021 GCF_040655295.1 Streptomyces sp. NPDC050448
CGGATGTATCGAACGCGGTGTTGGCCATCGCTCTGCGCACGAGGGACCAGACGGCCTCGACGGGGTTGAGATCGGGTGCGTACGGCGGCAGCCGGATGGTGGTGAGCCAGTCGTGTTCGGCCTCGTACCGTTTCAGCCCTGCTGCCAGATGGGTGTTGAGATTGTCCCAAACGACCACGATCGGGGCGCCGAGCTGAATGTGGGCCCGGACGAGGAGGTCCCGGTAGTCCTGCCAGGAAAAGCTCTTCCGTGCCCCCTTCAGCAGGAGGTGGTTGCGGGGCCGGTGAATCAGCCGACTCCCCTCGCCGGGTTTGTAGCAGCACAGCGCAGCCACCGAGGTCCTGCGTCGGGAGCGGCCGCGGACGTGGACGACTGGGGTGTGTCCGCGTCGGCCCCAGGTGCGGGCGCGGGGCGGCGTCATGGAGAATCCGGCTTCGTCCTCGAAGACGATCCAGCCGCCATGGGCCGCCGCTAGGCTTTTACCCGTGGCCACACCTCCCGCTTCCACAACTCGACGGCGTGTTCGTCACGCTCGAGGGCTCTGCGGGCGGGTGCCTGCCAGGACCAACCGTGCCGTTTCAGCAGTCGCCACACTGTCGCTACCGAAAGACTCACCCGCAACCGGCGGCGGATCACGCTCTGCACCCGAACCAGGGTCCACCGCTGATCCTCGAAACCATGCGCGGCCGGCCCCTTCGCCAACTCCTCCTCGAGCACGGTGAACTGGGCCCCACTGATCGTCGGAGAGTTCGCCGGCCCGGCCGAGTACAAGGCCTTCAACCCGCCCTCGCGCCAAGCGCGGCGCCAGCGTTCCACCGACCGCACGCTCACTCGCAGGTCCTTCGCGATCGCCGCGGTCTTCTCACCCGCCGCGAATCGTTGCCCGGCCTGGAGCCGGATCTTCTCCCGAAATGCCCGACGCTCAGCGGTCAGGCCCCCACCCTCCGGATAACGCATACCAACGGCATACCGCAGGGATCAAGAACCGTCACTACCCGACGACAACCCGAAATTCTCAGTA
>NZ_JBFAJR010000149.1:0-1010 GCF_040655295.1 Streptomyces sp. NPDC050448
CTAGATGAATGAGTCCAAGGGTTCGCCTGCGGACATGGCGCGAGGGCGTCCAGGGTCAATGTGTGACGAAAGACCTGGACACCCTCGCAACGGCACTCTATGCCCGGATCGACGATGAGTTGAAGGCTTCGCCCGGACTGGCTCCGGCGCGCCCGGCGATCGGAATCTCCCCCACGCTCAGTGACGCCGAACTGCTCACCCTGGCGGTGATGTCGGCTCTGCTGGGTTACACCTCCGAGCGCCGCTGGCTGCGCCGCGCGCACCGCGACTTCCGGCACCTGTTCCCCTACCTGCCCCAGCAGTCCGGATACAACAAGCGCCTGCGCGCAGCGTCGGGGCTGCTCACTAGCATGGTCAGGGTCCTGGCCCGGGACACCTCGCTGTGGAGCGACGACGTGTGGGTGGTCGACTCCACGCCGGTCGGGTGCGGCTGTTCGCGGGAAACCGCCAAGCGCTCCGACCTGGCCGGCTGGGCGCAGTACGGCTACTGCGCGTCGCACTCCCGGTACTTCTGGGGGCTGCGCCTGCACCTGGTCTGCACGTTGGGCGGCCTGCCCGTGCTGTTCGCGCTGACCGGCGCGAAGGCCGACGAGCGTGAGACCTTGCGCGACATGCTCGACACCGCCCCCGACGTCACTGCCACGCACGTGGGCCAGACGATCATCGGGGACAAGAACTACTACGGGCGCGAGTTCGAGTGTGACCTTGCCGAGCGTGACCTGGTGCTGATGCGTCCGGCCCGCAAGGGCGAACCCGAACGGGCCGGAGCGCACCTGTTCAAGCCCTTGCGGCAGACCATCGAGTCGATCAACCAGACCCTCAAAGGCCAGCTCGACCTGGAACGACACGGCGGCAAGACCCCAGCCGGCGTGGCCGTCCGGGTCCTGTCCCGCGTTCTCGCCCTGACCGCCGCCATCTGGTTCAACGACAGGACCGGACAACCCGTCAAACGATCACTGACTGCCTACGATCACTGACCGCAACCACACCCCTTGGACTCATTCATCTAG